>NZ_JBMKIA010000006.1:0-201740 GCF_049238215.1 Enterobacter cloacae complex sp. IR5441 | reverse complement strand
GCGGCATTCTGGCTACACAATAACAAGGGAAGACTTACTCGTGGCTGCAACCCTACTAGCTCAAAATTTATTCACACATGGTTACGCTTTGGGGAAATTATGAGGGGATCTCTCAGCACTCAGCATCAAACGCGACGCTGACCCGACGTTTGATTTTTGCGGCTATCTGGAAGCGCTGCCGCAGACGAACGGAATGTTTATGGGGAACGCCAATATCATCCCGCGACAGCCCCGTAACTATCTCTATCATGCCTATCTGGTTTATATGGAGGCCAACGGTTACAAGCATGTGCTGAGCCTGAAAATGTTCGGGCTGGGGCTGCCGATGATGCTGAAAGAGTACGGGATGAACTACGAGAAGCGGCACACCAAACAGGGGACGCAAACCAACCTGACGCTCAGGGAAGACAGCAACGGCGACTGGCTGCCGAAGTGCGATGAAACCGCAGCGACATAACCCACTCAGACCGGCAATCGCCGGTCTTTTTATCTAGAGCAATGGCACATGGTTCAGAATTAAGCCACCGTCTTTCGTAATATCCTTGGCTCCGAAATAATTTTATTCTCTCTTTTACCGTGGAAAGTAGCCATGCCAACCATTGTCGTACCATCGTTGTAGACAGTGAAAACATAGGTTCCTGTGTCAAAACCAACACCCAGTGCATCTTCGAAAACCAACGTTACCTGATTACCATTGATTAAACCGTGGTAATTGAATTTCCTATCTGAATTTTTACCATCACGAGTTTTGGTTCTTGAGCTTATGCCGGTTAGGCGGCATCCACGCTGTTTTAGCTCTAGCCTCCCAACTTTTAAAGATCTGCCACTACGCTCTTCCATCACATCCCACATACCTTCAACACGAACGCCTTTGTAGAGACATTTGTCAGTAAGATTTGGCCAAATAATTTTTAGGATGAAAACAACCACACCTGCGACAAGGCTCGCAAGAACCCCCAGAAGAAACTCACTCATATCTGATTAATATTCCGGTTAAGTTATGAATAATGTTACGTGGCCATTCACGGAGATAGATACATGATGCCAACTATTTGGACATTATCTCATTAAGTTCTGGGTCTTAACAAAATAATGAATTTTTTCCTCAGTGGCCGTAGGCGCGCGGTGAGCCTGCTGCAACTTCACTTTCCTCAGACCGGCAACGGCCGCTCTTTTTATACATAAATATCTTGTCGGAAGAACGATCGACTCTTCACTGTCTAATTGCCAAGTAACCAATTGAAATTATTATAAAATTAAACTTGAACAGAGTGAGCAGTAAAACCTAAATAAACTTTTTACCCCCGCGTAGCCTGACCCGGTGCATCCTGAGCGTACAAAATCATAAAGGTGAAGAGTCGACTGTTCACTCTTCACCAACTCATCACCACTTAACGTCATGATTTAAAATGGGAAATAATCGAGGTGAACAGTGTGAACAGTTAAATGCAAAAAAAGATTTTTTACTGACAGTTTTTCAGTATAAAAAATGAACGCTACCGCCAATGTGTATAGTGATGTGTATAGTTTTATTCTTCGATATTAAATTTTGTTTTAAAATCAGTGTCATGTATTCGTTTGTTGGTTCCTATTATCGCACCATCTAAATCAGTAGTTGCCCTGCATTCCAGAAAATCTCGTTCTCAGATCATGGCAGCTGGCTGCACATTTTCGCGTCATCGTTTTGTACCTCAAAGAAGTTGATCGGCGGCATAACCCTAAAGGCTATACCGCCAGCGCCATATTATCGCGCCATTAACGCAAACACTCCCCAGCCAAAGTACTCCCGCGTGTACGTCACATGACGTTCAGGCGCTATCGTCAGCTCCGCCCGAACCTCCTGCGCGAAGTCATCATCTGGGTTTTCCTCCAGCCAGCGCCGCATGGTCATCCATTTTGCGGCTTCGTACCTGTCCCAGCCTTCCTGATCAGCCAGCACCATTTCAACCAGGTCATAGCCCTGTTGATCGAAAGACGCAACCAGACCGGGCAGAGTGAGAAAGTCTGCAATCGACGAGATGCCGCAGGCCTGAGCTATCTCCTCCGTCGCGGGTACCTGACGCCAGTACGGTTCGCCGATGAGCATTATTCCCCCAGGCTTGAGGCTTTTTGCCAGCAGATCCATCGTCCCGGCTACGCCCCCCGCAATCCAGGTTGCGCCAACGCAGGCCGCCACGTCACATTTTTCATTCGCGACGTAGCCGGCTGCGTCGTTATGAATGAAATGGACGCGTTCGCTGACGCCGAGTTCCTCTGCGCGCCGCGTGGCCTGCGCGGTGAAGAGCGGGCTCATGTCGATGCCGGTACCGGTAATACCGTAATCACGTGCCCAGGTACAAAGCATCTCTCCCGAGCCGCTGCCGAGATCGAGAATGCGTGTGCCTGGCTTCATGCGTAACACCCGGCCCAGCGTCGCGTACTTCTCTGGTGTAAAGGGGTTATGAATGCGGTGTTCGCTTTCGCTAACAGTAAAAATAAGTGGGATATCCATCATCCTCTCCTTAACGATTATCAGGCTGAGCGCGAACATTGTTCAGCCCCGTAGTGTTAATGCGGTAGGGCTGACCGTTAACGGATTTGATCAGCTTTTTGGTTTTGAGCTTTTTGAAAACGGCGAGCGTGCAGTCAGCCAGCAGTAGCCCTTCGCGGCTATAGCATTCAACGGCGGTGACGCGGCCAGAGTTATCGCGGACGTGCACAATACGGCCACCTTTGGCGAGAACGTGTAAGGTACGTTGTTCCTGACGGGATAAATTCATACTGGAAAACCTGTTTAATCATCATGTGCAAAACGTGCAAACACACAGCGGTGTCCGCATACGATTTCGGCGCATTGATAATCAGTCCGGCCTGGAAAGGTCGGGAAGCTGATTATCGGATGATTACATTCTCCAGCATCAAAGCCTCGGTTTGAGTTGATAGGTATTTACGGGGTGAATGATAACACCTGGTTATTGTCAGTGAATACCCAGGGGCGAAAAATGTGATCCCGGTTGGTATCGGGCTGAGGAGAGGGGATCATTCCTGGCCGCTCTTAATTTTGCTGTCGACCTGAGGCTGTGGTTTGCTGAAAAGATATCCCTGCACAAGCTCGCAACCCAGAGCCTGAAGCCGCTCAAGCTGCTCTTCGGTCTCAACCCCCTCAGCTATGACGCCCATATTGAGGCTTTTAGCCATACCGGTAATCAGCTTCACAATATTAAGCGCATCTTCTTGCGTAGATATCGGATTGACAAAAGATTTATCGATCTTGATTTTATCAAAATTCAGTTCGCTGAGTCTGGAGAGCGACGAATAACCTGTGCCAAAATCATCAATAGAAATTCTTACGCCCAGTGAGCGTAGTTTTTTGAGGATCGCAATGGGGTTATTTCTGTCACTGAAGAGGGAAGACTCTGTGACCTCTAACTCAAGACGGTTAGCCGGGAGCCCGGTCTCAGCCAGAACGGACTGCACCGTATTAATAAATGATTTGCTGCCCAATTGAACAGGCGAGACGTTGACGGAGATCCTGGCCGGAACAGCCCAGGAGACCGCCTCCCTACAGGCCAGTTTAAGTACAGTTTTACCTATCTCGTTGATCATGCCTGTTTTTTCAGCGGCGAAAATAAAGCTATCCGGGGAGAGCATCCCCTTGACGGGGTGCATCCAGCGAATAAGCGCTTCATAGCCGTAAATTTCCTTGCTGATGGAATTCACAATAGGCTGGTAATAAACAATAAACTCATCATTCTCTATTGCTCTTGCCATATCATTTTCAAGGGTTCTGCTTTCCTGCAACTTCTGTAGCATTCGCTGGCGGAAGACTTTGATTTGCTGAGAACCTTCTTTCTTGGCTTCATAGAGCGCCAGATCGGCAAATTTATAAAGGTAATCTGAACGTCGTTCGTTATCCGATAAAACAATACCCACACAGGTGGCTATTTTTATAAGTTGATTATTAATTGTATAGGGCTTGCTGATGCTATCACTGATTTCTCGCGCGCGTGAAACGGCTGCGGCTTCGGTTAAGCCACTGGAGAGAAACGCAAATTCGTCGCCGCCCAAACGATAAAATGTCTCTGAAAAGCGGCTCAAAGCGTTAAGGCGCGTGGATACCTCACGTAACAGTAAATCGCCAGCATCATGACCGTAGGTATCATTCACCTCTTTGAACCGGTCTAAATCGAATAACATCACCGTGACCGAAATATGTTTTTCCTCAGCCTGTAGATTAAGTTTATTGAGATCATCCCAGAAGAAAAGACGGTTTTTCATGCCGGTAAGGGAGTCATGATAAACATCGTATTCCAGTTTTGTATTCTGGATTTGCAGGGTTTCTTTGGACAGCTGAAGTTCTTCAGCCAGAGTTTTAACCTGTGTATGTGCTTTGAGAATGTTTTTATTTTGATAGATAATCAAAAAGCCCAGTATGAAGCTTAAAATAACCAGTAACAGCGAAAGTGCTGAATAAATATAATATAGAACCTGTATTTTTAGGTTAGTTTCATTGATTGTATTAACATCTTTTGTTAAAGCCGTTGATGAAAGCTGGCTTAGCGGTGCATCCAGTAAATGCATATTTTTCAGATAGAGCTTTAACTCTGAACGGCTCATTTTCTCAAGATTACCATCCAGATAGTTCAGTATATTTTCCAGGCGTAAGGCGAGCGCCTGATGCGCTTTCGCGCTGTTTATATAACGACCCAGGCCGCCCTCTTTCAATAAATCATTCTGGCTCAGCATGATTTCCAGGCGCATGCGAACCTGGTCTACCGTAACGTCATCAGTCTCGGTTGCGTACAGTCCAATCCATGATTCAAATCGGTAATATTCAGATACCAGTTGGGCTACAGACCAGGACTCAGTGTAGTGAGTCAATTTTTGCAACTCTTGCTGACGATCGTAGACAAGAAATGCTATATATCCCGTAGTGATAAAAAGAGAAAAAATGATACCAACCAGTATCCTGTTCATTATGTTCTCCTGAACTACTATTCAATCTTCATTTTGCTGACCTGCCATGCCGATCGCGAGTAATAAATCTGATTATTGAGTTCAGGAAGACTGTCATAAGGGTAGACGATGAATGACGGACCTTTATCGCGGATGCGCATATATTCGCCATTGACCTTTAACGCCAGGATGGCGTTGTATTTCTGGAAGTCGCTGAGAGGGATGACGGTAGTATAATCATTGAGTGCAACCACATTCAGAACAGAACCCTTAGCACCCACATACTCCATGAGTTTGCGCATCGGGATACCCTCAAATTTCGTGCGGCCATTATACCAGGGAGAGGTCGTCTGGAAACTCACCATCCCCAGTTTTTCCAGGCTGGCAATATCAAAAACGGCTTTTCCATTTTCGTTCGTATTTTCTATATTACCGGTAATGGTTAAGATGGGTTTGCCCACAGGCTTTGGCAGTTCGCCAGCCCAGCTTAAACTTTGTACCAAAAAGCAGCACAGCATTAGGATTATTCGCATATTGGCCTCCTCTTTTTATCAGAAGTATAAGAATTATAAGTTAATTATCCTATAAGTTTGTCTATTTTGTTGAACGCCACGGCTTTTTGCAAACGATACTTCATTAAATGTATTAAAATCAAATGGATAATCGTTGTTTGCCCCGTGATTGCAGACCTCTGGCTGGAGCTTACGTTTTTTAAAACATAAAAACTCAGTGTAATTAGCCACCCGGGTTTAAAAAATGATCGCTTTGATTTATTGATATATTTACGCACCCCCATTTTTTATCAATGGTGGCATCGTTAAGATTGATTTATTTGTACAAAGAATGATAACGCACCCTCAATGTGAGGGAATAAGAGAGTGCGCATACCTCTGACGTCGTTGGCAGGGATTTTCGGTTAACCCGTCTCCAGCATGCTGAAACTGACGATCCGCGAGCGCCCCAGCTCTTTCGCCCGGTAAAGCGCCACATCTGCTGCGCGCAGCAGGTCGTCGCTTTGGGCGTGCTGCGGGTAACTGGCGATCCCGATCGACACATCCACCGGGCCAATCTCAGCAAGCCCATAGCGCAGCGACAGCGTATGGACGCCGTTATAAATCTCCGTTGCGCAGGCGTGAGCCGCTTCCTCATCCGCACCCGTTAGCAGCACCAGAAACTCTTCGCCACCAAAGCGGAAGGCCAGGCCGGCATCGTGCACGGCACGCTGAACGATTGTCGCCACGCTCTTAATCACATGATCGCCAGCCTCATGGCCGAAGCGATCGTTAATGCTTTTAAAGTGATCGATGTCGATCATCATGCAGCTCATCGGCTCATCATTGCGCATTGCCTGAGCTATCTGAGTGCGCAGGGTATCTTCCAGGTGGTGACGGTTACGCAAGCCGGTGAGCGGGTCGAATAGCGCTTTTTCCAGCAGGGCATCGCGCAGACGCTGGTTGGCCAGCGCCAGACCCAGGGCTTCCGCCATTAATTCGAGATATGCGCGGGACGGTGCCGTTTCAGGCGTGATGTTCTGAAACGACAGCAAACCAATGGCTTCCCCCTGCGCAATGAGCGGCACGCACAGTGAGCTGTCTTTTTGTGATTCAGGCAGATGCTGGCAACCGATATCCGGCTCGCCGTTGACCGGTGGGTGGCTCTGACCACGGCGTATGGCCCAGCATTGATCGGGGTGGAAAGCATTTTTTTCTCCCTGTGGAGATAACCATTCCGCCGCACAGCGCATCTTCCACGGGTTTCGATCCAGAATATACAGACGTCCGGCGATACCCGGCGCAATGTTGGGAGCAAACAGCTCTGCCACCTCAATCACGTCGCTGACGTTCTCGCACCCCTGCAAGCGCTGGGTCATTCGCGCGAGCAGCTCGCGGATGGCCCAGTCTGCGTCGCGTTCTTTTTCAAGCCGCTGCCTTGCCAGCCCGTTCTCGCGGAAAATGCGAATGGCCTGCGCCATATCGCCTATCTCATCGACCTGGTTGAAATTGGGCGTTTCGACGCCGTAATCCTGTGAGGCCAGGCGGTGAACCACATCGCTGAGGCGCACTACCGGCCGCAGCACGCGGTGCTTGAGAATAAAGCCCATCACGAATAAGAAGAGCAGGGCGGTCAGGCCGACCATCACCTCTGAGGCGGTACGCAGCGTTTTCGACGTGTTGGTCGCTGCCTGGACATCGGCAATAATGCGCTTATCCAGCAGCATACGAAAATGGTCAATCTTGCTCTGGGCGCGTTCCGTTTCAAGTTCGTAGATTTTGCCGAAGAGTAACGCAATGGCCTGTTGTTCCTCACCCCGGGCGACGCTGGCAATTGCTGCCTGCTGTTCATCCTGTAGGCCATCAACAATCTTCAGCCCTTCATACAGCAGCGCCAGCTCTTCGCCCGTTGCGCCCGTATCTTTTAACTGTCCCACTTTGTGTTCAATATTCTTCAGTTCACCTTCTTTCGCCTGGTACGCTTTCAGCACATCGGGCTCTTTTTTGATGGCGTAAAGGCGCGCTAAATCGGAGAGCATCCAGGTTTCTGCTTCAATCTCTTCCGTAAGCTGGTCAAAAATTTGTCGTTGCTTAACAGCCTGACGCTCTACGTTGTCGGCATGGGAAGCCATCAGCATGACGATACCGGAGGCAATGGTCAGGCACACCGTGACACCATAGGCCCAGTTTGTGATCGTGGCGATTCGCACCTGTTGGATCCTTCTACGACAAATGTGGAAGAGCGTTCATTTCAGATTATAGAAAACCCCTGATTTATCGCGAAAAAAAAGGCGGCACAGGGCCGCCTGACAAAACGCGTTTCGTTAGAGATCCGGAGGGTTTTTTCCCTCTTCGATAAAGTCTGCGTCCAGCTCCTCGGCGTTGCCTGCGTGGTCGCGGCCGGAGAAGAGGTTCCAGCAGGCGATAAACAGGGCGGCAATCAGCGGCCCAATAACAAAACCATTAATGCCGTACAGCTCCATACCGCCGAGCGTGGTGATCAGTATCAGGTAGTCCGGCATTTTGGTGTCTTTGCCCACCAGCAGCGGACGTAAAAGGTTGTCCACCAGCCCGACGATAATGACAAAAAAGCCCACAATGAACAGACCCTGCCACAGCTGGTGAGTGGCAAACAGGAAGATCGCGGCGGGAACCCAGACGATAGCCGAGCCGACGGCGGGCACCAGGGAGAGGAACGCCATCAGCGCTCCCCACAGTACGCTACCGTCAATACCGACGATGGCAAAGGCGATACCGCCAAGCGTACCCTGAACCACTGCCACGACCGCCGTACCTTTTACCGTGGCTCGTGAGACGCCGACAAACTTAGCGAACAGGTGCTGTTTGGCGAAGTCAGACAGCGGCAGCGAGTCGAGGATCTGGCGCACCAGATAGGGCCCGTCTTTGAGCAGGAAAAACAGCAGGTACAGCATAATGCCGAAGCTTATAGCAAAGCCGAACGTCCCTTTACCAATCAGGAACGCGCTTCCCGCCAGATACTGTCCGCCCTGTAACGCGACATCGGAGAGCTTCTTCTGGATCTGCGCGGCGTTGGTCAGGTTGTGATCCGCCAGGAAGCCGCTGGCCCAGTCCGGCAGGCGGTTGAAGATACCGGCGATGACTTCCGGGAACTGCGTGTTGTTCTGTTGCAGCTTGGTGTAAACCATGTTCAGTTCCACCGCGAGCGAGGAAAGGATCACCATCAACGGAATAAACACGATCAGGCAGATAATGCCGAGTGTGAGGAGGGAAGCCAGCCCGTTGCGATCGCCCAGCGCGGTACGCAGTTTGTTTTTCACCGGGTTGAAAATGATGGTCAGGATCGCGGCCCACAGAATCGCCGAGAAGTAGGGTGACAACACGTCAAAGAAAGCCCAGGTAACAAGGGCCAGGATGAGAATAAAGAAACCTTTGGTCAGTCCGTTAAATCGCATAGTGAGTCCTGGTGAAGAAGAAACTGTGTCGACTATAGAACTGATTTAAGGATTTACCAATAATTGCGCCGAAGTCATGCCGGGTGGCTTTTTGTTAACAATCGCGGTATAACACCCTTCTTTGGATGTTTAGATGTCCATACGTTTAGAAGGTAATATGCAAACAGAACAACAAAACGGGCAGCTTAAGCGCACCATGAAAACCCGTCACCTGATTATGCTCTCGCTGGGTGGCGTTATTGGCACAGGGTTATTCTTCAATACCGGATACATCATTTCGACAACTGGCGCGGCGGGCACGCTGCTGGCGTATCTTATCGGTGCGCTGGTGGTCTGGCTGGTTATGCAATGCCTGGGGGAACTTTCCGTGGCGATGCCGGAAACCGGCGCGTTCCACGTCTACGCCGCTCGTTATCTCGGCCCGGCGACAGGGTATACCGTGGCGTGGCTTTACTGGCTTACATGGACAGTGGCGCTGGGATCGAGCTTTACCGCAGCCGGGTTCTGTATGCAGTACTGGTTCCCGCAGGTTCCCGTCTGGACGTGGTGCGTCGTCTTTTGCGTGGTGATTTTTGCTCTTAACGTCATTTCCACGCGCTTCTTCGCTGAAGGGGAATTCTGGTTCTCGCTGGTGAAAGTCATCACCATCATCGCCTTCATTATTCTTGGCGGGGCGGCGATCTTCGGTTTTATCCCGATGCAGGACGGTTCGACGGCGCCGGGCTTAAGCAACATTACTGCCGAAGGCTGGTTCCCGCACGGCGGTCTGCCGATCCTGATGACCATGGTGGCGGTCAACTTTGCCTTCTCCGGAACGGAGCTTATCGGCATCGCCGCAGGAGAAACGGAAAACCCGCACAAGGTTATTCCGGTTGCTATTCGCACCACCATCGCCCGGCTCATCATCTTCTTTATTGGCACCGTGTTTGTGCTGGCGGCGCTGATCCCGATGCAGCAGGCTGGTGTGGAGAAAAGCCCGTTCGTGCTGGTGTTTGAAAAGGTCGGCATTCCGTATGCGGCGGATATCTTTAACTTCGTGATCCTGACGGCGATCCTCTCGGCGGCGAACTCGGGCCTGTACGCCTCTGGTCGTATGCTGTGGTCTCTGTCTAACGAGAAAACGCTGCCGCGCTGCTTTGCCCGCGTCAACAAAAACGGCGTGCCGCTGACGGCGCTCTCCGTTTCCATGCTGGGCGGAGTGCTGGCGCTGTTCTCCAGCGTGGTCGCGCCGGATACGGTGTTTGTGGCCCTGTCAGCCATTTCCGGTTTTGCGGTGGTGGCGGTGTGGATCAGCATCTGCGCGTCACACTTCGTGTTTCGTCGCCGTTACGTGCAGTCCGGGCAGCCGCTTTCGGCGTTGCAGTATCGCGCGCCATGGTATCCGCTGGTGCCCGTGCTTGGCTTTATCCTCTGCCTGGTGGCCTGCGTCGGCCTGTGGTTTGACCCCAGCCAGCGTATTGCCCTTTATTGCGGGCTTCCGTTTGTCGCCCTGTGTTATGGTGCGTACTACCTGACCCGAAACCTGACCACGCAGGAGCCTGAACATGTCGCAGAATAATCCGCTTACCGCCCTCCTTGAAAACCAGCCGTTTGTCGTGCTGGATGGGGCAATGGCAACGGAGCTGGAAGCGCGCGGTTGTAACCTTGCCGACAGCCTTTGGTCGGCCAAAGTGCTGATGGAGAACCCGGAGCTGATCCGTGACGTGCACCTCGACTACTACCGCGCGGGGGCACAGGTGGCGATTACCGCCAGCTATCAGGCCACGCCTGCGGGCTTTGCCGCACGCGGGCTGGACGAGGCGCAATCCCGGGCGTTGATTGGCAAAAGCGTAGAGCTGGCACGCAAAGCGCGGGAAGCGTACCTGGCAGAGAATGCGCAGGCGGGCACGCTGCTGGTGGCGGGGTCGGTAGGGCCGTACGGCGCGTACCTTGCCGATGGTTCTGAATATCGCGGCGATTACGTGCGTCGAGCTGAAGAATTCACCGCGTTCCATCGTCCCCGCGTGGAGGCGCTGCTGGATGCGGGCGCGGATCTGCTGGCCTGTGAAACGCTGCCTTCGTTCCCGGAGATTAAGGCGCTGGCGGCGATGCTGACGGCGTATCCTCGCGCCCGGGCATGGTTCTCATTTACCCTGCGTGACAGCGAGCATCTGAGTGACGGGACGCCGCTGCGGGATGTCGTTTCTGCGCTCGAAAGCTATCCAGAGGTTGTCGCGCTGGGGATCAACTGTATCGCGCTGGAAAACACCACCGCTGCGCTGACGCATCTGCACAGCCTGACGTCGCTGCCGCTGGTGGTCTATCCGAATTCCGGCGAGCATTATGATGCGGTGAGCAAAACCTGGCATCACCATGGTGACGCCTGCGAGACGCTGGCGGGGTATTTACCGCAGTGGCTGGATGCCGGTGCGAAGCTGATTGGCGGCTGCTGTCGCACCACGCCGCAGGATATTGCTGCGCTGACGGTTCAGCGCTGAGGTCTTTGCCGGGTGGCGGCTGCGCCTTACCCGGCCTACAAATTGCACGAACCGTAGGCCGGGTAAGCGCAGCGCCACCCGGAGAAACAAACGCACAAAATTCACTATCCTTTCCCGCTTTTTTTCTAAAAACGAATCGTCATTAGCGATTCTTTTTTATTCCTTTATCAAAATTCTCGCGCCGGAAATACTGCCCTCATAACAACAAGGGGAGCAGACATTATGGCAATTTCATCGCGGATCACACTTCTCGGCGCACTGGCGCTGTGGGCATTTCAGGCGCAGGCGGTGGACGTCACCGTCGCGTATCAGACTTCCGCTGAGCCGGCGAAAGTCGCGCAGGCGGACAACACCTTTGCCAAAGCGAGCGGGGCGAATGTCGACTGGCGCAAGTTCGACAGCGGCGCGGCGATTGTGCGGGCGTTAGCCTCGGGCGACGTGCAGATTGGCAACCTGGGCTCCAGCCCGCTGGCGGTGGCCGCCAGCCAGCAGGTGCCGATTGAAGTCTTCCTGCTGGCGTCGCAGCTCGGAAATTCCGAAGCGCTGGTGGTGAAGAAAAGCATCACGAAACCCGAAGATTTGATCGGCAAACGCATCGCGGTGCCGTTTATCTCCACCACGCATTACAGCCTGCTGGCAGCGCTGAAACACTGGGGCATTAAGCCGGGCCAGGTGCAGATCATTAACCTGCAACCTCCGGCGATTATTGCCGCCTGGCAGCGTGGCGACATCGACGGAGCATACGTCTGGGCGCCCGCCGTCAACGAGCTGGAAAAAGAGGGCACCGTGCTGACCGACTCCGAAAAAGTGGGGCAGTGGGGTGCGCCAACCCTTGACGTCTGGGTCGTACGGAAGGACTTTGCCGAGAAACACCCTGAAGTGGTGAAAGCCTTCGCCAAAAGCGCCATCGACGCACAGCAGCCATACATCAGCAACCCGGATGAATGGCTGAAACAGCCCGCCAACCTGGAGAAACTCTCACGTCTGAGCGGCGTGCCGGAAGCTGACGTGCCGGGGCTGGTAAAAGGCAACACCTATCTGACGCCTGCGCAGCAGGTCCAGCAGTTGAACGGGCCGGTGAGCAAAGCGATTGTCGACACTGCGACGTTCCTGAAAGAGCAGGGCAAAGTGCCTGCGGTGGCGACGGATTACAGCCAGTTCGTGACCGATCGCTTTGTGAAATAAGGGGGCTGCAATGCTGAACATTACAAACCTGTCTGCCGATTACGGCGGCAAACCCGCCCTGGAAGAGATCAACCTGACGCTGGACAGCGGTGAACTGCTGGTGGTGCTGGGGCCGTCCGGCTGCGGGAAAACGACGCTGCTGAACCTGATCGCCGGGTTTGTACCGTATCAGCACGGCACGATCCAGCTGGAAGGGAAACGGGTTACGGGGCCAGGCGCAGAGCGCGGCGTGGTCTTCCAGAATGAAGGATTACTCCCGTGGCGAAACGTTCAGGAAAACGTTGCGTTTGGTCTGCAACTGGCAGGTGTAGCGCGTGAACAGCGCCTGAATACGGCGCGCGATATGCTGAAAAAGGTCGGGCTGGAGGGGGCTGAAAAACGCTTTATCTGGCAGCTTTCAGGCGGGCAGCGTCAGCGCGTCGGGATCGCCCGCGCGCTGGCGGCTAACCCACAGCTGCTGTTGCTGGACGAACCTTTCGGGGCGCTGGATGCCTTCACCCGCGAGCAGATGCAAACCCTGCTGCTGCGCCTGTGGCACGAAACCGGCAAGCAGGTGCTGTTAATCACCCACGATATCGAAGAGGCCGTGTTTATGGCGACCGAGCTGGTGCTGCTCTCACCGGGGCCGGGACGCGTGCTGGAGCGCCTGCCGCTTGAGTTTGCCCGCCGCTATGTAGCGGGAGAGCCGGTACGCAGCATCAAATCCGATCCGCTGTTTATTGAACAGCGTGAATACGTCTTAAGCCGCGTGTTTGAGCAACGGGAGGCGTTCTCATGAGCATTGTTTTCAGTGAAAAAACGCGGCGGACGCGCCTTGCCTTACGCTGGCCGCTCTCTCGCCAGCTCACCTTAAGCCTCAGCACGCTGGTGGTGCTGCTGGCGGTATGGTGGGCGGTTGCCGCGCAGCAGTGGGTCAGCCCGCTGTTTCTGCCCCCGCCAGGCCAGGTTCTGGAAAAACTGATTACCATCGCCGGGCCGCAGGGCTTTATGGATGCCACGCTCTGGCAGCATTTAGGCGCCAGTCTGATGCGTATTCTGGTGGCGCTGCTGGCGGCGGTCATTATTGGCGTTCCGGTGGGGATCGCGATGGGACTGAGCCCGACGGTACGCGGCATTCTCGACCCGCTGATAGAGCTTTACCGTCCCGTCCCGCCGCTGGCTTACCTGCCCCTGATGGTGATCTGGTTTGGCATCGGCGAGACGTCAAAGATCTTACTGATATACCTGGCGATATTTGCGCCGGTAGCCATGTCGGCCCTGGCTGGCGTAAAAAGTGCGCAGCAGGTACGCATACGTGCGGCGCAGTCGCTCGGCGCCAGCCGCGCGCAGATACTGCTGTTCGTCATTTTACCAGGCGCGCTGCCGGAGATACTGACCGGGCTGCGCATCGGCCTTGGGGTGGGCTGGTCTACGCTGGTGGCGGCAGAGCTGATAGCCGCCACGCGCGGCCTTGGGTTTATGGTGCAGTCGGCGGGAGAGTTCCTGGCGACTGACGTGGTACTGGCAGGGATCGCGGTGATCGCCGCGATTGCCTTTGGATTAGAACTGGGACTGCGCGCGCTACAGCGTCGCCTGACGCCCTGGCATGGAGAAATACAATGAGTGAACGACTGACCATTACCCCGCTGGGGCCATATATTGGCGCGCAGGTGTCGGGCCTGGACGTAACCCGTCCGCTGAGCGATAACCAGTTTGAGCAGCTGTACCACGCGGTGCTGCGTCATCAGGTGGTATTCCTGCGTGAACAGGCCATTACCCCGCAGCAGCAGCGCGCGCTGGCCCTGCGTTTTGGCGACCTGCATATCCATCCGGTCTACCCGCATGCGGAAGGGGTGGAGGAAATTATCGTGCTGGACACCCATAACGATAACCCGCCCGATAATGACAACTGGCACACGGACGTTACCTTTATCGACACACCGCCAGCCGGGGCGATTCTGGCAGCAAAACAGCTGCCGGAGACGGGGGGGGATACGCTGTGGGCCAGCGGGATTGCCGCGTTTGAGGCGCTCTCCGCGCCGCTCCAGACTCTGCTGAGCGGCCTGCGGGCGGAGCATGACTTCAAAAAATCGTTCCCGGAGTACAAGTACCGCAAAAGCGAAGAGGAGCACCAGCGCTGGCTGGATGCGGTCGCAAAACATCCCCCGCTGCTGCACCCGGTGGTGCGTACCCATCCGGTGACCGGAAAGCAGGCGCTGTTTGTGAATGAAGGGTTTACCACGCGTATCGTGGACGTAGCGGAAAAAGAGAGTGAGGCGCTGCTCGGCTTCCTGTTCGCACACATCACCAAACCGGAGTTCCAGGTGCGCTGGCGCTGGCAGGAGAACGATCTGGCGATCTGGGATAACCGCGTCACGCAGCATTACGCCAATGCGGATTACCTGCCGCAGCGAAGGATTATGCAGCGGGCGACGATCCTGGGGGATAAACCGTTTTACCGTGCGCCTTGATTGCCGGGTGGCGGCGTTGCCTTACCCGGCCTACGTTTAATTGTAGGCCCGGTAAGCGCAGCGCCACCGGGCAACGGAGCTAAAGGTGTGCTTCTATATACCGCTGATAGCGGTTTGCCTTCAGATAACACAGATCCACCAGCACCAGCCCGTCGATACAGTTATTGAACGCCGGATCGCTGCCGAAATCGATAAACTGCACGCCGCCGGGTTCGCATAGCTCGGAATACTGTTTGTAGAGCGGCGGGATGCCGCAACCCAGGTTGCCGAGCAGGGATTTCAGCTTTGTCAGGTCATCCACGTAATCCACTCCGCCAAACTGTGCCAGCACGTCCGGAAGTGAGGCCGGGTAGGGTTGACGCGAGGCGGCTAAGGGATGGCTGGCCGGAAACCAGAGACGATAAAACGCCACCAGCAGATCCCGTGCGGCAGGCGGTAAGCCGCCGGAGATGGACACCGGACCAAACAGGTAACGGTAATGGGGATAGCGTGCCAGATAGGCGCCAATGCCTGACCACAGATAGTCCAGACCGCGACGCCCCCAGTAGCGCGGCTGTATAAAGCTGCGCCCCAGCTCAATACCGTGCTCAAGTATGTCCTGCATTTTTTCGTCGTAGTGGAACAGGCTGTAGCTGTACAACCCCTCGACGCCGCGCTTTTCCACCTGCATGGCCGTTGGCATAAAGCGGTACGCGCCGACAATCTCCAGGTCATCGTCATCCCACAGAATAAGGTGCAGATAGTCATCATCGTAGCTGTCGGTATCCCGGCGCTTCCCGCTGCCTTCCTCCACGGCACGAAAGGCAATCTCGCGCAGCCGCCCAAGCTCGCGCAGCAGAGGCGCCTCTTCCTGCCCGTTGCGCTGCCAAAGATAGATGGCCTTACCACCGCTGGTTTTGCCCAGACACTCGGCCTGCGCCAGTTCGCGCTTGAGCGTCGCCCTGTCTTCCGGGCGGGCAATGGCGCACTGGGTTTTAAAGACGCCAGGCAATCCCTTGCCAAGACGTATCACGTGCTGACGACACTGCTCGGCCATCTCACGCGATGAAAGGGTAGAACTAAACCGGTCATTCCAGGCAATCTGCTGGCCGATTTTGATCGGCAACTGACTGTGACGGCGGCGAAACATCTGTTGCATCAGCAGCAGCATGGATACCGTTGGCGAGACCAGGGTACTGGCATAAAACAGCAGGCTGTTGTGCGCCTGGATATGTACCGGGAGTAGCGGCACCCGTAGTTTGCCGGCCAGCTTGATAAAGCCCGGATGCCATTTTTTATCGCGGATGCCTTTGCGCGTTGGGCGGGAAACTTCGCCCGCCGGAAAGAAGATCAGCACGCCGGCGTTTTGCAGGTGCTGCTCCATCTGTATCAGCGAGGATTTTGCGGTTCTGCCGCCCATATTATCTACGGGAATAAATAATGAACTGAGGGGCTCAAGGTGGGACAGCATCCTGTTGGTAACAACCCTCACGTCGCGGCGCACGCGGGAAACGGCATACAGCAGCGCCAGCCCATCCAGGGTGCCGGTGGGGTGGTTCGCTATCACAATGAGTGGGCCGTGTTCGGGGATTTGTTCGAGGTCGCGGGCGGAAACGGAGCAGTGAATATCAAGGTGTTCCAGTACCTGCTCCACCATATCCAGCCCTTTCAGGTGACGGTGGCTGGCGGCAAACTGCTGAAATTCGTCTTCGTGAAGCAGTCTTTTTAACAGACTTTTTTGCCAGGGTGCGGGCCTCGCCTGAGGCCAAAGGTCATCAAGAACGCTGTCGAGACTAAACATTGATCACTCCTCCTGCCGTCTTGCCCAGACAGTAGAAGGAGGAGATGTCGTTTGTATTGCAGTTTGGTGAAGATTAGCGCAGAGAGCAGGCCGGGTAAGGCGAAGCCGTTACCCGGCGCTAAAGCGGATTAACGCAGAATTTTCTTCTCAGCCAGATCCAGCGCGAAATAGCTGAAGATCAGATCCGCGCCCGCGCGTTTGATCGCCCCCAGGCTTTCGAGGATCACTTTCTCTTCGTCGATGGCACCCGCCTGCGCGGCGAATTTGATCATCGCGTACTCGCCGCTCACCTGGTAGGCGCCCAGCGGCAGTTCGGTGCGTTCGCGAATGTCGCGCAGGATATCCAGGTATGCGCCAGCCGGTTTCACCATCAGGCAGTCAGCGCCCTGGGCTTCATCCAGCAGAGACTCACGAATCGCTTCGCGGCGGTTCAGCGGGTTCATCTGATAGGTTTTACGATCGCCTTTCAGCGCCGTGCCGGCTGCTTCACGGAACGGGCCGTAGAAAGAGGAGGCAAATTTGGTGGAATAGGACATGATGGCGGTGTCGGTGAAGCCCGCAGCGTCCAGCGCCTGACGGATCGCCTGTACCTGCCCATCCATTGCCGCAGAAGGCGCAATGAAATCCGCACCCGCAGCGGCGGCAACTACCGCCTGCTTGCCCAGATTCAGCAGGGTCGCATCGTTGTCCACGCCGTGATCGCACAGCACACCACAGTGGCCATGAGAGGTGTATTCGCAGAAGCAGGTATCGGACATGACGATCATCTCCGGCACACTCTCTTTGCAGATGCGCGACATGCGGGCGACGAGGCCGTCTTCTTTCCAGGCATCGCTGCCGGTCGCGTCAGTGTGGTGGGAGATACCGAACGTCATCACCGAGCGGATGCCCGCATTCGCAATGCGTTCGATCTCGCGGGCCAGATGCTTTTCAGGAATGCGCATCACGCCCGGCATCGCGTCGATGGCTTTGTAGTCATCGATCTCTTCTTCAACAAAAATCGGCAACACCAGATCGTTTAAGGTCAGTGTTGTCTCTTCAAACATGGCGCGCAGTGCGGGAGACTTGCGCAGGCGACGGGGACGTGCAATTAAATCGGTCATGGTATGCCTGATGTTTGTGGAACAAAGAGGTATAGTGTACCTGAAAGCAGGGAGCGGTGTTTTACTAAAGTTGTCTTTTAGATTTTTGAAATCGACTAATATTCGCTGTATGTATTTTGTCTATATTATAAAGCTTATTCTGGTGTTCAGTGTGATATGTAATATTGGTGAGGTTTCTATATTGGTTCGGGATTATAAATATTAATGATTTATTGCTTTTTATTATATGTGCCAAAGCAACTAAAGTGGTTTGCAATCAGTTGAATTTATAATATTTATTCATAATGATTGATATTGTCCTGGGTTTACAAGCTTATTTGTCTGAATACGGACTTAATGGAATCATTCATTGAACCTTTTCGAACTGAAACTGCATAATTCCTTCCGCAATTTTATGTTGCTAAATGATTTGATGGACAAACTTGCTTACGTCCCTGAGGAGGGATGACCCAATGCAAACATGGAAAAAGAAACTGGTTGTATCACAACTTGCATTAGCCTGCACACTGGCTATCGCTTCTCAGGCCAATGCGAAAGATATATCCGGCACAACATATAATACTTTTGGCTATGACAATACCGCGTCCACGCCCTGGTATTATGGTTATGCTGACTGGGATTATTCAGATGCCACACATGATGGTGACATTTATCCAGTCATCAATAAATCAACCGTAAACGGAGTTATTTCGACATACTATCTGGATGATGGTGTCAATGGCCGTGCGAACGCGTTGAGTATTTCTAACAGCACCATTAACGGCATGATCACGTCAGAGTGTATGACCACGACGTGTGCAGATGGCGTGGATACTGACGGTACCACTCATACCCAGTATGATCGTTTTAGCCTGACTGTTGATAACTCCACCATCAACGATACCTACGAGCATTACGCCTACGATGTCGTCAATGGTGAAACCACTGAAACGCATTATCTGGACACCTATGGTCTGGGTAACGCGATCACGCTGGACGTTGAATCTGACATCGTTATTCAGAACAACTCCCATATCGCGGGCATCACGCTGACGCAGGGTTATCAGGAGCTGGATAACACGCCATACGACGGTGTTGAAGGCGTTGCTAACAGCAGCAATATCTTTACCGATACGCTGGTGGTGAAAGATTCTGTGCTGACCTCTGGTGCGTACAGCGATCTGGGTACCAGTGGCTTCTACGGTCAAACGGCGAAGCCGAGCGACTACGGTGAAACCAACGCCACGGCTGCGGATGATGCGGCGCTGATCGTTGTTGCTGGCGCGTCTGATAACGCTATGCAGACCACCGCTACCTTCGATCACTCTACCATTACCGGCGACATCCTTTTCGCCAGCACCTTTGATAACAACTTCTACGAGAATGGCGATCCGGCAACGGATACCACCGATGACGGCGTCTATAACCCAACTACCAACGGCTGGGATGATACCGACAAGCTGGATGTCACGCTGACCAACGGCAGTAAATGGGTGGGTGCCGCGCAGTCCAGCGTTGAAGCCATCGGCACGGCGCAGATGTATGGTGAAGGCTACAGCGATGTAGACTGGCACACGCTTTCTCCAAACAGCATCTGGCCTGATTCTACCTTTGACAGCAACGGTCATGTTGCAGGTGAAGAAGTTTATCAGAGCGGCCTGTTCAACGTGGCGCTGGATAACGGTTCCGAGTGGGATACCCGTAAGATCTCCAACATCGACGCGCTGACGGTGAACAACCAGTCTCAGGTCAATGTTGAAAACTCCGGCCTGCTGGCAGATTCCATCACCCTGACCAATGCGTCTAGCCTGAATATTGGCGACAGCGGTGGTGTGGCTACCGACAGCCTGTATCTGGATAGCTACAGCCGTGCTGCACTCACTGAAGAGACAGCTGAGCTGTATGCCAACACCATTACCGTGGACAACGGTGCAGAGCTGGCGCTGGGTCTGGGTCAGGTTGATACGCACAATATGGTGCTGACCGATGGCGGTGTGCTTAACGTTGCCAGCCGTGATTATGTGCTGAACAGCGACCTGAACAACGCACGCTATATCACCAACGATCGCTCTAAAGCGGATTACGACTATGGTGTTGTCGCGCTGAACTCTGACGGCCATCTGGCGGTGAACGGTGACGTTGCCGGTAACTATAAAGTGCGCATCGACGATGCGACCGGCGCAGGCTCCGTAGCTGACTACGAAAACAAAGAGATCGTTCGCGTCTATGACAATAACGCGGATACCGCTGCCAGCTTTACTGCGGCAAACAAAGCTGATTTAGGTGCATACACCTATCAGGCGCAGCAGAAGGGCGACACCGTTGTTCTCCAGCAGGAAGAGCTGACTGACTACGCCAACATGGCGCTGAGCATTCCTTCTGCTAATACCAACATCTGGAATCTGCAACAGGATACCGTGGGTACCCGTCTGACCAACAGCCGTCATGGCCTGGCAGATAACGGCGGCGCATGGGTGAGCTATTTCGGCGGCAACTTTGACGCGGATAATGGCACCGTTAGCTACGATCAGGACGTAAGCGGCATTATGGTAGGTCTGGATACTCAGATCGACGGTAATAACGCGAAGTGGATTGTCGGTGGTGCGGCTGGTTTCGCGAAGGGTGATATCAGCGATCGTACTGGTCAGGTCGATCAGGACAGCCAGACTGCGATGATCTACGCGTCGGCGAAGTTCATGAACGACATCTTCCTCGACAGCTCCCTGAGCTACACCCGCTTCAACAACGACCTCTCTGCTACCATGAGCAACGGTCAGTATGTTGACGGTAATACCACGACTGACGCCGTTGGTTTCGGGATGAAACTGGGCTATGACTGGAAACCAAACCTGTCTGGCTACGTCACGCCTTACGCGGCGATCTCTGGCCTGTTCCAGTCCGGTGATGACTACCAGCTAAGCAACGACATGCGTATCGATGGTCAGTCTTACGACAGTATGCGTTATGAACTCGGCGTGGATGCAGGTTATACCTTCAACTACGGCGGCGAGCAGGCATTAACGCCTTACTTCAAACTGGCTTACGTGTATGACGATGCCGACAACAATGCTGATATCAACAATGACAGCATTGATAACGGCGTGGAAGGCTCTGCGGTTCGCGTGGGACTGGGCACACAGTTCAGCTTCACGAAAAACTTCAGTGCTTACACTGATGCGACTTATCTGGGCGGCGGCGACGTTGACCAGAACTGGGGAGCAAACCTGGGTGTGAAATACACCTGGTAATATAGAAAGCGCGGGGGATTTTTCCCCCGCTTTTTTATGTGTTTTAAAAATTATAAAGAACCGACAGATACAGATGACTTGAGGTATGCATGAACGTTAATGCGAAGCCACTTTCTGAATTAAGCCGGCTCATAAAGTGTATGGAAGTCGCCGGTACCCCATTTAAGATCGAACCACAACAATTAATAACTACCGGCAATAATGATGATGAACCATTGACCGTTGTCATACAATCCGGCCTGACGGCCGTCCACCGTAAATCAGACGAATTACTTATGGGTATTGCGCGGGCACCGTATATCCACGGTTTAAGCGCATGGATAAATGAAAACTATCTTGAATATTCTCTGATGGCACAAACGCCTTGTACCGGGTTTTATTTACCGGCATCTGACGCGTACCAGCTTATTCAGGACGCGCAACTTTGGCAAGAGGCTTTCTGCTGGCTGTCATGGCTTAACCATTTATTGGGAAAACGTGACATGCAATTGGTCGGAAATAATTCCTATAGCCAAATCCGGGCGATGCTGATCAATATGGCCGAGTGGGATGACACGCTACGTTCAAAAATTGGTGTTATGAATCATATTCAGCGTAGCACTCGTATTTCTCGTTCGGTCGTTGCTGAGGTTCTGGCGGCGCTGCGACAGGGGAACTACATCAATATGAGCCGGGGCAAACTGATCAGTATCAACCGTTTGCCCACGGACTATTGAGATCAGTTAGAGGCCGTAAGCACCTGCGCTTTATTGGCGCTCAGCTCGGCCACCAGATTATTTACGCCATCACTCATATTCACGAAGCGTGTATTTGGCGACCGGGTGACCACCACAAAAGCGCCTACGTTTGATTGCGGAATCATCGCCATGTAGGTGATGAATCCGCCACCTCCACCGGTTTTTTGAATAATCCCAGGTCGGCCATCTTTTGGCGCCATATACACCCAGCCCATGCCGAGGGCATCGGCTTTACCTGGAACATCCATGCCAATGACGCGTCGTAGCTGAGCACGCTGGTAGATGAGCGTCTGCATTCGGTCGGCCTGATTGCTGCGCGCGTAAAAATCCGATGAGAGGAACTGCTGCATCCAGCGCATCATGTCGCCAGGCGTAGAGTAAACGCCACCGCTGCCAATGGCGGCCAGCGTGTTATTGCACGGGCTGGCCCCTTTTTCCGCCACCATCAGACGCTTGCACTGGTCCGGGGAAGGGGTGTAAGTGGTATCTTTCATCCCGAGCGGACGCGTGATCTGCTCTTCAAACAGTTGAGGGTAAGGCTTACCCGACGCCGTCGCTAAAGCGTCGGCCAGTAGATCAAACGCCAGGTTAGAATAGCCGGCCTGCGAGCCCGGGGCCGATTTCAGGGTTGCTGTGCTCAGGTAGTTCCAGCGTTGCTCGCGGGTTGGCCAGACAAAGACAGGGCGATGCGCAGCGCCACCGGGCTGTTCTCGCGGCAGGGCGCTGGTATGGGTCGCCAGATTCACCAGTCTGATCGGCGTTCCCTGATATGTCGGAACGCGAGCGCCGGGCGGTGCATATTTGCTGAGCGGATCGTCGAGTTTCACCACGCCCTGATCGAGCAGTTTCACCAGCATTTCGCTGGTCATCAGCTTGGTTATCGATGCGACACGGATAACGGAATCCAGCTGCGGACGAACGTTATTTCCCGGTCGTGTTTCACCGAAGCTGCGAAACACCCGCTGGTTACCGTCGATCACGACCAGCGCCATTCCCGTCGCACCGCTGCCGTAATAAATAAGGTTCGCGTAGCGATCGGCAATGTCAGAGGCCAGAACCGGGGCCGTCAGAGGCTGTGCTGCCTGGGCGGTGGACAGGCTCACCGCACACAGCGCGGCGATAGAGAGCAGACAACGTTTCAACGAAAAGCATCCATCAAGTGAATAAGGAAAGTTACGGGTAGTTATACTACTAATCGGCGTCGGGCAATGGCCCGATTTGCATAACGATAGCGAGAAAAACGTAACCGTGGGTAAATTTGAACAATTTACTTGCGGCGTGGCTCCCATTTTGTGACATCGACCGTATGATAGACGCTACGATCGCTGTTGCGAATGAAACGCACCGAAACAATTCCTGAAAACTGTGAAGCGAACTAATAATTCACCCGCAGGTCTCACTTTTTTGCCTGAGCCGGGAGGCTGGCACAGGCAAGGTTTCGTGTGGCGATATGTTGAACACAGCAACAGCCATAACAACAAGAAGGAAGCACAATGTTTAAGTCTTTTTTCCCAAAGCCGGGGCCCTTTTTCCTGTCGGCATTTATTTGGGCACTGCTGGCTGTCATTTTCTGGCAGGCCGGTGGCGGCGCGTGGCTGACCCGTCTTACGGGGGCAACGGGCGACATTCCCATTAGCGCAGCGCGCTTCTGGTCCATGAGCTATCTGCTTTTCTACGCTTATTACGTGCTCTGCGTAGGGCTTTTTGCCATGTTCTGGTTTGTCTATTCTCCTCACCGCTGGCAATACTGGTCGATTCTCGGCACGTCGTTAATCATCTTTGTCACCTGGTTCCTGGTGGAGGTGGGCGTAGCGGTAAACGCCTGGTATGCGCCGTTTTACGATCTGATCCAGACGGCGCTGAGTTCGCCGCATAAAGTGACCATTAACCAGTTCTACCATGAGGTGGGGATCTTCCTCGGCATCGCCCTCATCGCCGTGGTGATCGGCGTGATGAATAACTTTTTCGTCAGCCACTATGTGTTCCGCTGGCGTACCGCGATGAACGAACACTATATGGCGCACTGGCAGCACCTGCGGCATATCGAAGGTGCCGCACAGCGTGTGCAGGAAGACACCATGCGTTTTGCCTCTACTCTGGAAGATATGGGCGTGAGCTTTATCAACGCCATCATGACGCTGATCGCCTTCCTGCCGGTGCTGGTGACGCTCTCGTCGCACGTTCCGGAGCTGCCGATTGTCGGCCATCTGCCATACGGCCTTGTGATTGCTGCGATTGTCTGGTCGCTGATGGGAACGGGGCTGCTGGCGGTGGTGGGGATCAAGCTGCCGGGGCTGGAGTTTAAAAACCAGCGCGTGGAAGCGGCCTACCGTAAAGAACTGGTGTATGGCGAAGACGATGCCAACCGTGCGTCACCGCCTACCGTGCGTGAGCTGTTTGGCGCCGTACGTCGTAACTATTTCCGCCTCTATTTCCATTACATGTATTTCAATATCGCGCGCATTCTTTATCTTCAGGTTGATAACGTTTTCGGGTTGTTCCTGCTGTTCCCGTCCATCGTTGCGGGTACGATTACGCTCGGTCTGATGACCCAAATCACCAACGTCTTTGGTCAGGTTCGCGGTTCGTTCCAGTATCTGATCAGCTCCTGGACTACGCTGGTGGAGCTGATGTCCATCTACAAACGTTTACGCAGTTTCGAGCGTGAGCTGGACGATAAGGACGTGCAGGAAGTCACCCATACATTAGGTTAAAAAGGAATTGCTATGCCATTTGCCGTACCACGTGCATTACCGCTGACGTTACTCGCCGCTTTTGTGCTGGCGGGCTGTGCCGAAAAAGGGGCTGCCCCGCTCAAAGAAGGGGAGAAGCCCGTTGATGTGGCGAGCGTGGTGCGGCAAAAAATGCCCGCCAGCGTGAAGGATCGCAGTGAGTGGGCTGATGCGCTGGCAGCGACCTTCAAAAGCCAGAAGATCGCGCCTACCGAGGAGAATATCTGCTCGGTGCTCGCGGTGGCGCAGCAGGAATCGATGTATCAGTCAGATCCTGTAGTGCCTGGCCTGAACAAAATCGCCTGGAAGGAGATCGACCGCCGGGCCGAATCGATGCATATCCCGGTTTTCCTGGTGCATACCGCCCTTAAAATCACCTCGCCAAACGGTAAAAGCTACAGTGAACGGCTGGATACGGTGAAAACCGAGAAACAGCTTAGCGCCATTTTCGATGATTTCATCAATATGGTGCCGATGGGGCAGAAGCTGTTTGGCTCGCTAAATCCGGTGCATACCGGCGGTCCGATGCAGGTCAGTATCGCATTTGCGGAAAAGCATACCGACGGCTATCCGTGGGATATCGACGGTACGGTACGTCAGGAGGTCTTCTCCCTGCGCGGTGGGCTGTGGTTTGGGACGTATCACCTGCTGAATTATCCGGCCAACTACGATAAACCGCTGTATCGCTTTGCCGACTTTAACGCGGGCTGGTATGCCAGCCGAAATGCAGCCTTCCAGAATGCGGTAAGCCGCGCCAGCGGTGTGAAGCTCGCTTTGGACGGCGATCTCATTGCTTACGGCAGCAGTGAGGCCGGGACCACCGAACGTGCGGTGCGAAAACTCTCGACGAAGCTGGAGATGAGCAACAGCGACATTCGCCGACAGCTGGAGAAGGGCGACAGCCTGGCGTTTGAGAAAACGGATCTGTATAAGCAGGTCTTTGCGCTGGCCGAGAAGAAAAGTGGAAAGGCTTTACCCAGAGCCATTCTGCCAGGCATTCAGCTGGAAAGCCCGAAGATCACGCGTAACCTGACGACCGCCTGGTTCGCGAAACGCGTTGACGATCGTCGGGCACGCTGTATGGGACTGTAATCAGTGGCGGTTGCGCCAGCGCAGGACAAGGGCAATCACGCCCAGAACCATGCTGCCCGCGAGGAAGGGAATGAGTCCAAATACGGTGCTCACGCCTAAACCGATTTCAACGCGCGGGCGGCCTGTATCCTGCACCTGCATCAGATGCTCATACACGCCAGGGGCATGCACCAGCATATTCAGCAGTTGGGTTCCTGCCCAGAAACAAAACAGAACAAACAGGGCATAGGCAATATTCCCCGCTGTGGAGGTTTTTGGTTGTTTTCCGCCAAAAATCGGTTTCGACAATGTAAAGTCTGCCATAAGACCTCCCGATAATATCACTCTGTTTTAATACGCGTCGTACAGGGTGAGTGTGACAGGTCATAGCATTTGTCAATATCAGAATCGTGGGAAATTCGGCTCAGGATTTCTCCTGGATTGTCGATTTCTGCATCACGTCACAAATTGATAACATAAGTGAAACTGCGCTGCATTTCAGAATTTACGTATCCGCCACAGACGCCTTTATCAAACTGTGAGAGGATAGTTTTTTTTCTGCCGGAGTTGTCATGAAGCTCACTTCCAAATTACGCCGTGACTGGCATTACTACGCCTTTGCGATCGGGCTGATCTTTATTCTCAACGGTGTTGTCGGGCTGCTGGGATTTGAAGCGAAAGGCTGGCAAACCTATGCGGTTGGGCTGGTAACTTGGGTAATCAGTTTCTGGCTGGCGGGATTTATTATCCGCCGTCGTCCCGATGAGACGACGACGGCAGAGAAAGCTGACTAACCGTTAGTTAACGGAACTTTTCAGGGCGCTGTCAGCGGCGTGGCGCTCCAGCGCCAGTTCAATCAGGCGGGTGATCAGTTCCGGATAGCTTATCCCGCTGGCCTGCCACAGCTTCGGGTACATGCTGATATTGGTAAAGCCCGGCAGAGTGTTGATTTCGTTAATCACCACCTCGTTATCCGGCGTCAGAAACACGTCGACGCGCGCCATCCCACAGCATCCCAGCGCCTGATAGGCTTCAACGGCGATCGCCCGGATCTTGTCGTTAACGTCAGGATCGAGCGCGGCGGGAACCACAACCTGGGCACCTTTGTCGTCAATATATTTGGTGTCGTAGGAATAGAAGTCACTGTTCAGTACCACTTCACCACAGGTACTCGCCTGCGGGAAGTCGTTGCCCAGTACGGCGCACTCAATTTCACGACCGTTAATTCCCTGCTCAACCACCACCTTATGGTCAAATTCAAAGGCCAGACGAACGGCATCGTTAAACTGCGCTTCGCTGGTGACTTTGCTGACGCCGACGGACGAGCCCTGATTCGCCGGTTTCACAAACAGCGGCAGGCCGAGTTGCGCCTTGATCTGCGCGAAGCTGTGTTTATCGCGGTTGGCGCGAGTGAGCGTCACGAACGGCGCAATATTCAGACCGGCGTCGCGCAGGAGACGTTTTGTGACGTCTTTATCCATGCAGGCGGCAGAGCCCAGCACATCGGAACCGACAAACGGCAGGTTTGCCATCCGCAACATGCCTTGCAGAGAGCCGTCTTCGCCCAGCGTGCCGTGAACGATAGGGAACACTACGTCAATCTGTGCCAGCGCCTGCGCGTTCCCGGCATCGATAAGCTGTCCCTGTTCCACGCCTGGAACCGTTGCGACGCTGACATCAGAAGGATTAAGGGCAATGTGCGCCGGATCGTCAGCGTGTAACAGATACTGGCTGGCATCGTTAACATGCCACTGGCCCTGTTTATCAATGCCCAGCAGCACCACGTCAAAACGGCTTTTATCAATCGCATCAACGATATTTTTAGCCGATTGCAATGACACCTCGTGCTCTGCCGATTTTCCCCCAAAGACAATACCTACGCGCTGCTTTGCCATCTCACTCTCTTCCAGTCTGACGAAAAGCCCATAACATACCACGATGCCCGGCGGGTTTCGCGGCCTTCTGCCATAATGTTTTGGGGATGCTGAAGGGGGGCGCGTGAAAGGAAAAGGTCTGCTTATTCTTATTGTTATTGCCGGGATCGCCACGGTGGGCTACCGCTGGTTGCCGCCGTATTACAATCCTTTCGTGCCGCTTACGCTTGACGATCCGCCCGGAAAAATAACCCAGTTTAAACTTCGACGTTTAACACCGAAGGCATGCGAAAGCCTGTTAGCGCAGGCGAATCAACGCCAGCTTATCCGTACCCAGGCTGTCGCTGACAGCGCCGGGGAGTGTCCGCTGAGTAACGTGGTGCGCGTGCGCGATTTTGGCCCGGTCAGCCTGAACAGCAGCTTTCTGGCCAGTTGCCCGCTGGCGTTAAGTTCGGCGCTGTTTATCAGCCAGCAGGCCCGACCGCTCACTAAAACTTGGACGGGAAGCGAGCTTACCCGTATTGAACATCTGGGCAGCTTCGCCTGCCGTAATATCTACAGCCGCCCGGATGCGCGGCGCAGCGAACATGCCACGGCGGATGCGCTGGATATCAGCGCTTTCAGGCTGGCAAATGGACAGCGCGTTACCGTCCTGAACGGCTGGAAAGCGGAAAAGACGCAGCCCTGGCTACAGGCCCTGCTCTCGGCAAGCTGTGGCTATTACGGTAACGGTCTGGGGCCGGACTATAATGCCGCCCATGCCAACCATTTCCATCTGGGGATGCGCGGCTATGGATTATGTCGATGAAGCATAATCTTCCGCCAAAAATTGGATAAATTGTGACTTATTTCACAAATATGATGACTGGGAAGATAAAACACCAAAGTCTGCAAGGCCGCATCTCTGGCGCTATGTCATTGCGCGTAACTTGCTAATCTGTCGGCGAATTCGCCTAAAAATGAAGACTATTTCTGTTATGGAATCCTGGAAAGTTAACCTCATTTCAGTCTGGTTCGGCTGCTTCTTCACCGGACTGGCTATCAGCCAGATATTGCCCTTCCTGCCGCTGTATGTGTCGCAGCTGGGAGTGACTTCCCATGAAGCGCTCTCGATGTGGTCCGGCCTGACGTTCAGCGTGACGTTTCTGGTCTCCGCCATTGTGTCGCCGATGTGGGGCAGCCTGGCGGATCGCAAGGGGCGCAAGTTGATGCTGCTCCGCGCCTCGCTGGGGATGGCGATAGCCATTTTGCTCCAGGCCTTCGCCACCAACGTCTGGCAGCTGTTTATTCTGCGGGCGATAATGGGGCTGACCTCCGGTTACATTCCGAATGCCATGGCGCTGGTGGCCTCACAGGTACCGCGTGAGCGAAGCGGCTGGGCGCTCAGCACGCTTTCCACGGCCCAGATCAGCGGGGTCATTGGCGGCCCGCTGCTCGGCGGCTTCCTGGCGGACCATGTCGGGCTGCGTGCGGTCTTTATCATTACCGCGATCCTGCTAACGATCAGCTTTCTGGTCACCCTTTTTCTGATTAAAGAGGGCGGGCGGCCTGTTGTCAGTAAATCCGAACGCCTGAGCGGAAAAGCGGTTTTCGCCTCGCTGCCTTATCCTGGCCTGATGATTAGCCTCTTTGTGACGACGATGGTGATCCAGCTCTGTAACGGTTCGGTAGGGCCGATTCTGGCGCTGTTTATCAAGTCGATGGCGCCGGACAGCAGCAACATTGCTTTTCTGAGCGGGATGATTGCCGCGGTGCCGGGCGTGTCGGCGCTGATGTCTGCTCCGCGTCTGGGGAAACTGGGCGACAGGATCGGTACGGCACGTATTCTGATGGCAACGCTCATCATTGCGGTGATCCTTTTCTTTGCCATGTCATTCGTCACCACACCTCTTCAGCTCGGCATCCTGCGCTTCCTGCTTGGCTTCGCAGATGGCGCCATGCTGCCCGCTGTTCAGACGCTGCTGGTGAAATATTCCAGTGACCAGGTAACCGGCCGCATTTTTGGCTACAACCAGTCGTTCATGTATTTAGGCAACGTAGCAGGCCCGCTTATCGGCGCCTCGGTCTCGGCGATGGCGGGTTTCCGCTGGGTATTTGCCGCGACGGCGGTGGTGGTCCTGCTAAATATTATTCAACTGGCCTTTGCCTTGCGACGCCGCAGGCGAATCGCTGAGGCAAAGTCGGCCCGGTAAACACGATAATATATTATTTATTCTTATGAACGCCGCATTTTTATATAACGAAATGCGGCGCCTTTCTTTCAGGAAAACGTTTCGCTTTCGCGCTGAAATATCTTTTTTGGCAGCGATGTCACTTTTGCATAAGATAAAGCCAATCCATGCTTTTCATTATTCAGAGAGGGTGTTAATTTCAGGGGAAATCACATAAGGAAATAGCACCATGAAAAATCTCATTGCTGAGTTGTTGGTTAAGCTTGCCCAAAAGGAAGAAGAGTCGAAAGAGCTGGTTGCCCAGGTCGAGGCGCTGGAAATCGTTGTGACGGCGCTGCTGCGACAGATGGCAAAACCGGAGCAGGAGGCGTTGATCGACAACGTTGAAGGCGCGCTGGAAAAAGCGCGTCCTGATTCCCAGGTGCCTGCGGAAGATGCGGAGCTGCTTCAGCAATACGTAAAGAAGCTTTTAAGGCATCCTCGCAGCTAACCTGCCTGAGGTGAAATGACGTGTCACAGAATTGTCATGCAGGATGCCTGGCGTCGCTCTGTTTTTATTTTTACACATTTATGCAGGGAAAATTAAATTGAGACAGAGCACACCTTTCACCGCATAATTTCTGTTATTAATTACCGCCTCCCCCCCGGCGAAACCGGTTAATGAATATTGTGCCGATACAGGGCTGAAATAACCGCAGAGCCCGGCGAAAATCAGAGTCGCAGGGTGGTTTTTTCCCCGTAACGAGCCAGACTTAACGTGGAACTTCACATAAAGGATGGTGCAATGAAAACAACAATACTGGTTACCCTGCTCTCTGGCCTGTGTCTGATCGCCTCAGCACACGCGGAAGAGAAAACGTTAACGCCCCAGCAGCAGCGCATGACGACCTGTAACCAACAGGCGACATCGCAAAGCCTGAAAGGGGATGCCCGTAAAACGTACATGAGCGACTGCCTTAAAAATGGTGCGGCTAAACCCGGTGAAAAAAGCCTGACCCCACAGCAGCAAAAAATGCGTGAGTGCAACGCCCAGGCGACACAGCAGATGCTGAAAGGCGACGATCGCAGCAAGTTTATGAGCGCGTGCCTCAAAAAACAGGCGTAGTGCTAACGGGTGAGTCACGGCTGTGGCTCACCCAAAATTTCATACTTTCCCCGCTATCCCCCTCTCTATAATTTGGGAAAATGTTTCAGAATATTCCCAAAAATGATGAATGATGAGTTTTATGACAATCACGAGAACATTCGGGAAGCGTGGCACCAGCAGCTTTCTCAGGATGATTCATACCGTTCCGGTCTGCGATTTGCCCGGCGAATACGGCTGGCACGCATCGTTGGTCTGGCGGCGCTATTCGTTCCGCTTGCCAGCGTCCTGGTGAGCCAGTTTCTTTCCGGCGTCTGGTGGTTATTGCTGGTGGGCTGGGTCTTTGTCTGGCCCCATCTGGCCTGGCAGCTGGCTTTTCGTTCGGCTGAACCCCACAGCAGTGAAATTGTTAATCTGAAAATCGATGCCATTATTGCCGGTGTCTGGATGGGGCTAACAGGGTTCAATGCGCTACCAACAGCGGCGCTGATCGTGATGATCGGCATGAATATGATGGGATCGGGGGGATGTCGGTTATTTCTGACAGGACTGGCGCTGCTTGCTCTGTCTGCTCTGCTCACCGTGCAATCCACGGGTACTCCTGTGGTATTGACCTCTGAACCGCTGTCGTTGTGGCTGACGCTCCCCGTGCTGGTGGTCTATCCCATACTGTTTGCCTGGGTCAGCCACCGCACGGCGATCCGTCTGGCAGAGCATAAGCGTCGGCTTGAGCTGATGAGTACCCGCGACGGCATGACCGGCGTGTTCAATCGCCGTCACTGGGAAACGCTGCTGCGTAATGAATTTGAGGCCTGCCGTCGCAGCCATCGACAGGCGACGATACTGCTCATCGATATCGATCACTTCAAGACGATCAACGACACCTGGGGGCATGACGTGGGGGATGAAGCGATTGTCGCCATCACGCGCCAGCTTCAGCTGACCCTGCGCTCAGGCGATTATATTGGCCGTTTTGGCGGGGATGAGTTCGCGGTGATCATGTCCGGCACGCCTGCCGACAGCGCGATTGCAGCGATGTCGCGCGTCCACGAACGGCTGGTCAACATGCCGCTGCACGGAGCACCTATGGCGAGGTTGTGTATCAGCGTTGGGGTTGCCCCCTGGGGGGCGCAGTTCACCCACTATCGTGAATGGCTAAAGGCGGCGGACGTGGCCCTCTATAAAGCCAAAAATGCCGGACGGGGCCGCACCGAAGTGGCCGCCTGACGCCCGGCGTAGCGCATCAGGACTTACTGAGCTTCTCTGATTTTTCCATGCATTTTTCCATCGCCTCGATCACGGCGGAGCGGAACCCGCGATCTTCCAGCACGCGCACGGCTTCAATGGTTGTGCCCCCCGGTGAGCACACCATATCTTTCAGTTCGCCCGGATGTTTACCCGTTTCCAGCACCATTTTGGCCGAACCCATCACCGCCTGCGCTGCAAATTTGTAGGCCTGCGCGCGCGGCATTCCACCCAGTACGGCGGCATCGGCCATGGCTTCGATAAACATAAAGACATACGCCGGGGCAGAGCCGCTCACGCCGACTACCGGGTGGATCATCGGTTCGGCAATCACTTCCGCTTCGCCGAAGCAGCGGAAAATATTCAGTACATCCGCCACGTCTTCAGATGTGACCAGCGCGTTCGGGGTAACGGATGTCATACCGGCATTCACCAGCGACGGGGTGTTTGGCATGGCGCGAACAATCTTACGGTCGTGGCCCAGCGCGCGGGCGAGCTGATCGAGGGTCACGCCTGCGGCAATCGATACCACCAGGGTCTCTTTGTTAAGGCTGGAGGTGATCTCGCTCAGGACTTTAATCATGATATTCGGCTTAACGGCGCCAAAGACAATATCCGCCACCTGAGCCACGTCCTGTGCGCTTTCGGCAGCGTTGACACCATACTCATCACGCAGCGCCGCGACTTTATCCGGGGATGGGGTATAGACCCAAATCTGCCCCGGCAGCACCTGCCCGCTGGCAATCAGTCCGCCGAGGATAGCTTTGCCCATATTTCCGCAGCCGATAAACCCGATTTTCTTATCCATCACGTCTCTCCGTTATTATGCGTTGTTATCTCTCATTGATAGCTTAACAACGAAATGCAGGCGACAATAGTCACCAGAATCATAATGGGGAGAGACTATGGCGATTTGGGTTGATGCGGACGCGTGTCCGAATGTCATCAAAGAGATTTTATTTCGTGCTGCCGAGCGCGTGCAGATGCCGCTGACGCTGGTGGCGAACCAGAATATCCGCGTGCCGCCCTCCAGATACATCCGTTCTCTGCGCGTTCCGGCCGGGTTTGACGTGGCGGATAACGAGATAGTACGCCTGTGTGACGCAGGAGATCTGGTGATCACCGCGGATATCCCGCTGGCTGCCGATGTACTGGCGAAAGGGGCGGCGGCGCTGAACCCGCGCGGAGAACGCTATTCGCCGGCAACGATCCGCGAGAAGCTCACCATGCGTGATTTTATGGATACGCTTCGTTCCAGCGGCGTGCAAACCGGTGGGCCGGACAGCCTGTCGCAGCGCGATCGCCAGCAGTTTGCCGCCGAGCTGGATAAATGGCTGCTGGAAGTGAAGCGCCGCCCGGCGTAGCCCACCTCCGGGCGGTTTTGTGGTACAGTGTGGCTTCCACAGGCTTGTCATTCCGTACCGCTTTGCAGTAAAGTTAGCGCAACATCTACTGCAATCATTTCTTTACAGCCTTCAGTTATCCGGCAGCAAGGGGAACACCTGGTTATGAACCCACCCATCTTTTTAGTTGGCCCTCGCGGCTGTGGGAAAACCACCGTTGGTCTGGAGCTGGCGCGTCTGTGCCAGAGTCAGTTTGTCGATACTGACCATTGGCTCCAGGAGAATGCCGGTAAGACCATTGCCGATATCGTTGAGGATGAGGGTTGGGAGAGCTTTCGTGCGCGTGAAACAGCCACGCTGGAAGCGGTGACCGCGCCGTCAACCGTGATCGCGACCGGTGGGGGCATTATTCTGGCACCGTATAACCGCCAGTTTATGCGCGAAAAGGGTGTCGTGATCTACCTCTGTGCCCCGGTCTCTACGCTGGTGGGGCGGCTGGAGGCGTTTCCGGAAGAGGGACAGCGCCCGGCGCTGACCGCGAAACCGCTGAGTGAAGAGGTCAGCGACGTCCTCGCCGAACGCGATGCACTGTACCGCGAGGCGGCACACCACGTTGTGGATGCGTCAGCGTCACCCGAGAAAGTTGCGATTCAGATTATTACCGCCCTGCGTTTGGCTTGCGCCAGCTAACAGCCGTCTATACTCATAGCTCAGACATAAAAAAAGGATGAGCTATGCCAACCAGACCTCCCTATCCACGTGAAGCCCGCATCGTTACCGTTGAAAAAGGTAACGGCGATCAGACCGTAACCTGGTACCAGCTGCGTGCCGATCACCCTAAACCTGATTCGCTGATCAGCGAACATGAAACCGAACAGGAAGCGCTGGATGCGAAACGGCGCTATGAGGATCCTGAGAAGTCCTGACAGGAATCCGAATTCGTTACAACCGTGCCTGAATCACACTTTTAACATATCGCTGATGTTAAGCAGCAGTTAATATTTAGTTATTACAGGTGGATTCGGAAAGGCCAGTCGATCTTTACATTACGGTGTAGAGATCCCCTGCTACCCTTGGTGCTGTTTTGTTGAAAAAATGAACAGTGCAGCGTAGTGAGCCTGTACCTGTGTGGCAGTTGTGGTAGTAACGGAAGGCGATCAAAATGAAGGCGACGTTGGCGATCCTCACGATTGGTGTGGTGCCTGTAAGCGAAGTATTACCGCTCTTAACCGAGCATGTCTCTGAACAACAAATTACGCATCTCAGTCTGTTAGGGAAGCTGAGTCGGGAAGAGGTCATGGAAGACTACGCGGTCGGAGAGGGGGAAGATCCCCTGGCAACGTTACTCAGTGACGGTAAACTGGCGCATGTGTCGCGCCAGAAAATCGAACGCGCGCTACAGGGCGTGATCGAAGTGCTCGACAATCAGGACTATGACGTTATTTTGCTGATGAGCACAGCACCCGTTAAAGGGCTCAGCGCGCGTAATGCCATTCTGCTCGAACCGATGCGGATTATCCCCCCGCTGGTGGCCTCAATTGTTGATGGTCATCAGGTTGGGGTCATCGTTCCCGTTGAGGAACTGCTGGATAACCAGACGGTGAAGTGGGCCGCGCTGGAGCACACCCCGCTGTACGCGCTGGCAAACCCGTTCTGGGACAGCGAAGCGAAGCTGATTGCAGCCGGGCAGGAGTTGATCGACAGAGGGGCGGATGTCCTGATGCTCGACTGCCTGGGCTTCCATCAGCGGCATCGTGATTTACTGCAAAAGGCGCTGGATGTTCCGGTGCTGCTCTCTAACGTCCTGATGGCGCGCCTGGCGTCAGAATTACTGGTGTAATGATTTTGCGTGACAGGTCATGAGCATGGCCCCTATAGTGGATTTTTCTCTATAAATATAAGGGCCAGTTCATGCTTCAAAGTAACGAATACTTTTCCGGTAAAGTGAAATCCATTGGTTTTACCAGCAGCAGCACTGGCCGCGCCAGTGTCGGCGTAATGGCGGAAGGGGAATACACCTTTGGCACCGCAGAAGCGGAAGAGATGACGGTGGTCAGCGGCGCGCTGAACGTCCTGCTGCCAGGTGAAACGGAGTGGAAAGTCTATAGTGCCGGGCAGGTCTTCAACGTGCCGGGCCACAGCGAGTTCCATTTGCAGGTTGCAGAGCCAACCTCTTATCTGTGCCGCTATCTGAAATAAAAGCATGCCGGGTGGCGCATTCGCTTACCCGGCCTGCGTTTTGCCTGTCAGCGCTGCGCTTCGCCGCCGAGACCTTCCACCAGGTTCTGAATCAGCGCCGCCAGCTCGCCGGTCATCAGGATAAAGTCTGCGTCAAAGCGCTGAGCATAATCTTCGCGGTCGATATCTTCGTTCTGATCGCGCAGTTCATCGCAGAACTTAAGGCGCTTCACGGAGCCGTCATCACACATCACAAACTGAATGCGCTGCTGCCAGTCGAGTGCCAGTTTGGTCACCACTTTGCCCGCTTCAATGTGCACGGCGATTTCGTCGCTCACCAGATCCTGTTTCTTCGCGCGGATCACGCCGCCATCTTCCAGCAGCGCTTTCAGCTCTGCTTCATCAAGGATCTGGAAGCCCTGCGCGGCAGTCCCGCTGCGCACCCACTCGGTCAGGGTCAGCTCAATCGGCGTTTCCAGCGCCAGCGGTACCACCGGTAATGAGCCAAGGCTCTTACGCAGCAGCGCCAGCGTATCTTCCGCTTTTTTGGCGCTGGCGCAGTCCACCATGATCAGCCCGTTCACGGTGTCGATCCACATCATGGTCTGGCTAAAGCGGCTAAAAGCGCGCGGCAGCAGCGAGTGCAGCACTTCATCCTTAAGCGAATCTTTTTCGGTTTTTTTAAGCTTACGGCCCTGTTCAGCTTCCAGCTTGAAGATCTTCGCTTCGAGCGCCTGCTTAACCACGGGCGTCGGCAGGATCTTCTCTTCTTTACGGGCGCAAACGATGATTTGCCCCGTGCTGCTGGCGTGGGTCAGCGCATCGCTTTGAGAACCCATTGGCGGAACCCAGCCGGTTTTTGCCATATCCTGGCTACCGCAAGGGGTAAAGGAGTAAGCGGCTAACTGTTTTTCCATCTCTTCTGCACGCAGCGAAACGTCGCGGCTGAGACGGTAAACCATCAAATTTTTGAACCACAGCATGATAATTTCCACGGCCTTGTCGTTAAATCAGCGGGCATGATAACGAATTGTCGCATCGCTTGCATTGCTAATCGGGAAGCGGGCTTCTACTCTGTTGATAATCAAAATAATGAGGAGTGTCTTGTGCGTATTGGGATTGATTTGGGCGGCACCAAAACAGAAGTTATTGCGCTGAGCGAGCAGGGGGAGCAACTGTTTCGCCACCGTCTGCCTACGCCGCGCGATGATTATCACCAGACCATAGAGACGATTGCCCGCCTGGTCGATATGGCAGAGCAGGCAACGGGCGAGACGGGCACGGTCGGGATGGGGATCCCCGGCTCCATTTCGCCGTATACCGGCGTGGTGAAAAACGCCAACTCCACCTGGCTCAACGGTCAGCCGTTTGATAAAGACTTAAGCCAACGCCTGAACCGGGAGGTGCGTCTGGCGAATGATGCCAACTGCCTGGCGGTGTCTGAGGCCGTGGATGGCGCAGCGGCTGGCGCGCAGACCGTATTTGCGGTCATTATCGGCACCGGCTGCGGGGCGGGCGTGGCCTTCGGTGGGCGCTCGCATATTGGCAGCAACGGCACCGCGGGCGAGTGGGGACACAATCCGTTGCCGTGGATGGATGAAGATGAACTCAAATACCGCGCCGAAGTACCGTGCTACTGTGGCAAGCAGGGCTGTATTGAGACCTTTATTTCCGGCACGGGGTTTGCCACCGATTATCATCGTCTGAGCGGTCAGCCGCTGAAAGGTAACGAGATTATGCGTCTGGTTGAGGAGCAGGATCCGGTGGCTGAACTGGCGCTCAACCGCTACGAAATGCGGCTGGCTAAGTCACTGGCGCATGTGATCAATATTCTTGATCCCGACGTGATTGTACTGGGCGGAGGCATGAGCAACGTCGACCGGCTGTACGCCACGGTGCCAACGCTGGTGAAACAGTGGGTATTTGGCGGCGAGTGCGAAACGCCGATCCGCAAAGCCGTCCACGGAGATTCCAGCGGAGTGCGCGGCGCGGCGTGGCTCTGGCCGGAATAAACGCAAAACCGTTTTTGATGTTTGTGCCCTCTCCCCGTGGGAGAGGGCCAGGGTGAGGGCACCAGAGCGCATCATCCCCCCATTTACTGCACCGCAAACTCCCTGTCCAGTCTGCTATATCCCAGCCCGTTGATCTTCTTCACTTTGATCTGCACCGGAATGCGCTCTTTCATTGCCTCTACGTGGCTGATCACGCCAATGGTTTTCCCGGTGGCGTTCAGCGCGTCGAGCGCGTCCAGCGCGGTGTCCAGCGTTTCGCTGTCGAGCGTGCCGAATCCTTCATCCAGGAACAGCGAGTCAATGCGCGTTTTGTGACTGACCAGATCGGAAAGCGCTAAAGCCAGCGCCAGACTGACCAGGAAACTCTCCCCGCCGGAAAGGGTACGGGTATCGCGTACCGCATCGGCCTGCCAGGTATCGACCACTTCCAGCTCCAGCGCGTCGCTGGCTTTACGCTGAAGCAGATAGCGGCCATGCAGACGGTTGAGCTGCTGGTTGGCAAGCCACACCAGATTATCCAGCGTCAGCCCCTGGGCGAATTTACGGAATTTATCGCCGGTGCTGGAGCCTATCAGCGCATTGAGATAGCCCCAGTCGTCGGCCTGACGCGCCGCCTCCTCAATCTGCTGCATAAGCGCCTGCTGGTGCAGACGGTTATCGGCGTCCTGTTTGAGCTGCTGGCGGATCTCCCCCTGATGCGTGGTGTTGTCCCGAAGCTGTTGCGCCAGCTGGTGTAACTGCGCCTGAAGCGTTGCGGCATCTGTTTCCAGCCCCTCGGGGCGCTGTGCCTGATGCGCCTGAAGCTGCATGCTTGCCTGCACCGAAAGCGCCGTGGCCTGCTGGAGCTGGTTCTCCAGCGTCTGCTTTTGTTGTTCAAGCTGGCGGATCGACGTTTCATCCAGCAGGGCGGAGAGAAATGCTTCCCGATCGGCAAAGCAGCTCGCGGTCAGCGCGGCGTTGAACTGAGCCTGTGATTGCTGGAGCCGTTCACGCTCAAGCGTCTCCTGTTGCTGTAGGGTGGTGAGCTGACTTTGCAGCGACACGCATTCGTCGTGGATGCCGCGCCAGTTCTCAGGGATAACCGCGTCGGCTTCTGCATCATTGGTAACCGGCAGCGTCTCCAGAATGGGCATCAGGGCGTTAATACCTTCCTGAATCGTACCGTGCTGGGCCTGTTTTTCCTGCCACAGGGTATATTCGCTTTCGCGCGCGCTCAGCCAGGCGCTTTCAGCCCCTTCATCGGGTACGCTAAGCGACAGCGATTGTAACGAGGCCGCCAGCGCCTGACGCGTCGCCGTCAGCTGCTGCTGGTACTGGCGCGCCTGACCTTCCTGTTCATTGAGCTGGTTTTGCAGCGTCAGACGCTGGCTGAGCTGATACAGCTGGCGTTCATACTGTTCCTGTTCGCTCATCCAGGGGGCTATATCATCCTGAATATTCAGCGCTATGTTCAGGGAGGCGCAGACCTCCAGCCACTCCTTAGTAAGTGCTTGCTCTTCCTCAGAGAGAGCCTGTGCTTCCTCTGTCTCGCGCTGGATCTGTTGGGTCAGCGCATTCACCTGCCCGAGCACCAGCAATCCTTCCTCTTTTAGCGCAGCAACCTCTTTCTCCAGCGCGTCGCGGCGGCGCTGATTGTCAGTCAGTTCAAGCGCCTGATACTGCACAACTGCCGGATGTTCGCGTGAACCGCAGAGCGGGCAAGGCTTACCCGCTTCGAGCTGTGCACGATAGTTCTCAAGATCCTTGATTGTCGCCTCACGCTCACAGAGCGCTTTCAGGTCGGCATAGTGCTGATTTTTCTCTTTGAACTGCTGACGCCGCAGGATCAGCGTTTCATTCAGCTTAGCCTGCTCAGCCTGCGCTTTCTGCACGCTTTCCGCATTCTGGCGCAGCCGTTTTTGCAGCGGCTGAAAGCGAGCGTGAAGCGCTGTCAGACGCTGGCGGAGCGCCCGCGATTGTGCCTGTTGCTCCATTGCCGTCGCGAGATCCTCAGCAGTCAGCGTCAACGTACTTTCAGGCATCTCAGCCAGCTTCTGACGAAGCTCAGCCATGCGCGCTGACTGGGCAACAAGCTGATTTTTATCGCGACCCAGTTGCGTAAAATGCGCCCGCCAGCCGGCAATTTCCTGCCCCCACTGACGGAAACGATCGTGTTCGGTCAGCCACTGCGTCAGTACCGTATGCTCTGTCTGCAACTGTTCACGGTTGCGCAGTGCACCGTTGCGAATACGCGAGCGCTGCGCCGCTCTGTCGAGTAAGCGAGTATTTACTTCAACAATTCGCTCTGTTGTCTGCGCCAGGCGAGTGGTCTGCTCCTGCTGATACTCCCATAGCGGACGTAGCTGGGCGGCGGGCTGCGCCAGCTGGAGTTTCGCCAGTTGGGGCGCGGCGTCCGTCAGAGCCTGTTGCGCCTGCTGCTGCGAAGCGGCTGCACGCTGCTGCTCACGTATCAGTTCGTCGTTACGCGTAAGCCACTGAAAATCTTTCTGTTGGCTTTGCTGCTGTGCCAGCAGGACTTTTTCTTCGTCAGTAAGTGCCTGCAAACTTTGCTGCAAGTGCTGCTGCTGTTCCTCGCTCAGCAGCACAACCCCTGCGGCCTGCGCTTCGCACACCTCCAGCGCGTTACGTGCCGCTTTGTGTTTTTCAAAAACCATGGCGGAAATCTGGCCGTAAATTTCCGTGCCGGTCAGTTCTTCCAGCAGTTCAGCGCGATCGCTCGGTTTAGCATTCAGGAAGGCGGCAAACTGCCCCTGAGAGAGCAACATCGAGCGGGTAAAGCGACCATAGTCCAGCCCGGTAAGCGCGGCGGTTTGATCCAGCTTATCCGTGACTTTGTCGGCCAGAATTTTGCCATCTTCGCAGCGGGCCAGCTCAACGCGCGGTGCCTGTAAGTTCCCGTCCGGCTGGTTGCGGGCGCGGTTCTGGCTCCAGAAAGCGCGATAAGCAACGCCTTTGACCTCAAATTCCACTTCTGCCAGGCATTCGGCGGTATCGCGCGTCATCAGGTCGTTTTGCGCCTGAGAGACCTTATTAAGACGCGGCGTTTCGTGATAAAGCGCCAGGCAGATGGCATCCAGCAGCGTGGTTTTACCCGCGCCGGTTGCGCCTGTGATGGCAAACAGTCCGTTGCTGGCGAACGGCTCCGCGGTGAAATCAATTTTCCACTCACCCTTTAGCGAATTCAGATTTTTCAGGCGCAGGCTCAGAATTTTCATGCGTTTTCGTCCTCGTCATGGAGGGAATGCAGGGTCTGGGCAAACAGCTCGTTAAGCCTGGTGCGTCTGGCCTCGTCCACCTCTTCATGCGCAAGCCGCCGCGCGAACACCTCTTCAACCCGAAGTTCGCTAAGCGTTTCACGCTGGGCGTTGAGCAGTATTTTCTCGCGCTGCTCGCGGCTGCGGCGTACCAGCAGCACCTCCACGGGAAGGTCTTCCGTCAGCGTCTGTATTTTACGCTGCATATCGTACAGGTAGTCGTCGGTGGTGATTTCGATATCGAGCCAGACGGGGGGATTAAGCGCTGCGCCGCGCCACTGCTCAAGCTGAGCGGTAATGGCGGCCAGATCGCCTTTCAGCACCGCCAGCGGCTGGGTGACCGGCACCTCAAGCGTCTCAACGGCGCTAAGTTTGCCTCCGGTGAAGCTCACCAGATGCACGGATTTGGCTTTGCCCGTTTCGTCAAAACTGAGCGAAATGGGCGAGCCGCAGTAGCGGATATGCTCGCAGCCGCCGATGATCTGCGCCCGGTGAATATGCCCGAGGGCAATGTAGTCGGCGGGGGGGAAGTTTTGCGCCGGAAACGCGTCCAGCGTACCGATATAGATCTCGCGCACCGCATCACTCTTACTGGCTCCGACGGTGGTGAGGTGTCCGGTGGCAATGATCGGAATGGCCTGATCGCCGCGCAGGGCGCAGGCTTCCGAATGTTGCTGGTGATAATAGCGGGTGATGGCCTGCAACAGATGCTGCTGTTTTTCGCTGCCGGACAGACCTGCCTGGCTTTGCACGATATCGCGCGGGCGTAAAAACGGAATTGGGCACAGCACTGCGCCCGGCGTGCCGTCGCGTTTTTTCAGGATCTGCGGCGCGTGTCCGGCGCTGGCCACCACGGTGGTATTGAGGAATGCCAGAATATCGCGGGATTCATTCAGCGTCGCCACCGAGTCATGGTTTCCGGCGACAATCACAAGGTGACAACCGGTTTGCTGGAGGTTGACCACAAAACGGTTGTACAGCTCACGCGCATAGCTCGGCGGCGATCCGGTATCAAAAATGTCGCCCGCCACAATAATTGCGTCCACCTCGTGAGCCTGAGCCGTCTCCAGCAGCCAGTTCAGGAACGCTTCATGTTCCGCGGCGCGGCTTTTGCTGTAAAAATTTTGACCCAGGTGCCAGTCTGAGGTGTGAAGTATGCGCATAAAAGATCCGTGGCAATAATAAGAAAGCAGGATTATAAACGTTCGGGGAACGGAAAATAACCGCTGTAATAAAACAACAGTTTGCTATTTATAGTGGTAATGTTTTTCATAAATCTGTCATAAATCTGACGCATAATGACGCCGCATTACAGACTTGTAACTTAAATACGATAAGACAGGGCAAAGTATGGCGAGACGTATTCTGGTCGTAGAAGATGAAGCTCCGATCCGTGAAATGGTGTGCTTCGTGCTTGAACAAAATGGCTTCCAGCCGGTTGAAGCGGAAGATTATGACAGCGCGGTGAACCAGCTGAATGAACCCTGGCCCGATCTGATCCTGCTGGACTGGATGCTGCCTGGCGGTTCCGGATTGCAGTTTATCAAGCATATCAAACGCGAGGCGATGACCCGCGATATCCCGGTGGTAATGCTGACGGCGCGCGGCGAGGAAGAGGATCGCGTGCGCGGTCTGGAAACCGGCGCGGACGATTACATCACTAAACCGTTCTCCCCGAAAGAGCTGGTGGCGCGTATCAAAGCCGTGATGCGCCGTATTTCACCGATGGCGGTGGAAGAGGTGATTGAGATGCAGGGGCTGAGCCTGGATCCTACCTCACACCGGGTCATGACCGGTGAAAATCCCCTCGATATGGGACCGACCGAATTTAAACTCCTGCACTTCTTTATGACCCACCCGGAGCGCGTTTACAGCCGCGAACAGTTGCTGAATAACGTCTGGGGAACTAACGTCTATGTCGAAGACCGAACGGTTGACGTCCATATTCGCCGCCTGCGTAAAGCACTGGAACTGAGCGGCCACGATCGCATGGTACAGACGGTCCGCGGCACGGGTTATCGTTTCTCGACCCGTTTCTGAACAATGACAGGAGTGTGACGCGTGCTGGAACGTCTGTCATGGAAAAGGCTCGTCTTTGAACTGATCTTATGTTGTATTCCGGCCCTCATTCTGGGGGCTATCTTTGGCTATCTGCCGTGGTTTTTACTGGTGGCCGTGACGGGATTGCTCGTCTGGCATTTCTGGAATTTACTGCGTCTCTCCTGGTGGCTGTGGGTCGACAGAAGTATGACACCCCCGCCGGGAAGCGGGAGCTGGGAACCGCTACTCTACGGCCTGCACCAGATGCAGATGCGTAACAAAAAGCGCCGTCGTGAGCTGGGAAGCCTGATCAAACGCTTTCGTAGCGGTGCGGAGTCGCTGCCGGACGCGGTGATCCTGACGACAGAAGAAGGGACAATCTTCTGGTGTAATGGCCTCGCGCAACAGCTGCTGGGCCTGCGCTGGCCGGATGATAATGGTCAGAACATCCTGAACCTTCTGCGTTATCCCGAGTTCACGCTGTATCTGAAAAAGCGGGATTTTTCGCGCCCGCACAATCTGAAGCTCAATAACGGTCGCCATCTGGAAATCCGCGTGATGCCCTACAGCGATCGGCAGTGGCTGATGGTGGCGCGGGACGTTACCCAGATGCACCAGCTTGAGGGCGCGAGACGTAACTTCTTTGCCAACGTCAGCCACGAGCTGCGTACGCCCTTGACGGTGCTTCAGGGCTACCTGGAGATGATGCAGGAGCAAACGCTTGAGGGGGCGCCGCGTGAGAAAGCACTGCATACCATGCGGGAGCAGACGTTCCGCATGGAAGGGCTGGTCAAACAGCTGCTGACGCTTTCAAAGATTGAGGCTGCCCCGTCGCTGGCGCTAAACGACATCATTGATGTGCCGATGATGTTGCGGGTGGTGGAGCGCGAAGCCCAAACGCTGAGTCATAATCAGCACACCCTGAGTTTTGACGTTGATAACACGCTGAAAGTGCTCGGCAGTGAAGATGAGCTGCGAAGCGCTATCTCAAACCTGGTCTATAACGCCGTGAATCATACCCCGAAAGGGACGCATATCGCGGTGTGCTGGCAGCATACCCCGGCGGGCGCTGAGTTTAGCGTCGAGGACAACGGGCCGGGGATTGGGCCCGAGCACCTCCCGCGTCTCACCGAACGATTCTACCGGGTGGATAAGGCGCGCTCGCGGCAGACCGGCGGGAGCGGACTGGGACTGGCAATTGTGAAGCATGCCGTCAGCCACCACGAAAGCCGGCTCAATATCGAAAGCACCCTGGGTAAGGGCACGCGCTTTAGCTTCGTGATTCCGGAACGATTAATTGCCAAAAAAAGCGCCTGACGGCAGATGTGTCAGGCTACCTTTCCACGGGCCAGCGATTGCTGGCCCGTTTGCTTTGCAGTCAAGCGAAACGCGGATGAATATTATACGGCTGGTGCTTTTTTGTTCGCATGATTAGCCATGAGTTTTTCTTATACATGGCATATTATTTTGGTCTGAATTTTCATGCTGGCATATTGTTCTGGTTTTACGATCCCTTCTTGCCTTTAAACGTTATAAGCGTTTAAATTGCCCCCCATATACTGTCAGACCGACTGTATTTGCGTGGTAAATCGAAAAACTATTCTTCGCCACGCCAGGACGGGAGCATATCCCGCTGAAATTGAGCAAATTTTCCGCTGTATCGTCCCGTGAGGGATGGCGAAAATCTCAACGTATTCAACACCACATCCACAGGCAGTAAGGTTTTATGACCCATCACTTGAAATCGCGTGACATTATCGCGCTGGGCTTTATGACATTTGCGCTGTTCGTTGGCGCAGGTAACATCATTTTTCCTCCAATGGTTGGCTTACAGGCGGGTGAACACGTCTGGACGGCTGCGTTTGGCTTCCTGCTTACTGCCGTGGGCCTGCCGGTACTGACCGTTATCGCGCTGGCGAAAGTCGGTGGCGGTGTGGACAGCCTCAGCACCCCGATTGGCAAAGTGGCTGGCGTTCTGCTGGCAACCGTCTGCTATCTGGCCGTTGGCCCGCTGTTCGCGACCCCACGTACGGCGACCGTCTCCTTTGAAGTGGGTATCGCCCCGCTGACCGGTGACGGCGCGATGCCGCTGTTTATTTACAGCCTCATTTACTTCGCCATCGTGATTCTGGTTTCTCTCTATCCCGGCAAACTGCTGGATACCGTGGGTAACTTCCTGGCTCCGCTGAAAATTGTGGCGCTGATCGTGCTGGCGGTTGCGGCCATCGTCTGGCCTGCGGGGCCCATCAGCTCCGCGATGGACGCTTATCAGAACGCGGCGTTCTCAAACGGTTTCGTGAACGGCTATCTGACAATGGATACGCTCGGTGCGATGGTGTTTGGTATTGTTATCGTTAACGCCGCGCGTTCCCGCGGGGTGACCGAAGCGCGTCTGCTGACTCGCTACACCATCTGGGCTGGCCTGATGGCCGGTGTCGGCCTGACGCTGCTGTATCTGGCGCTGTTCCGTCTGGGCTCAGATAGCGCAACGCTGGTCGATCAGAACGCAAACGGCGCGGCGATCCTGCATGCTTACGTGCAGCATACCTTTGGTGGTGCAGGCAGCATGCTGCTGGCGGCGCTGATTTTCCTGGCCTGTCTGGTGACGGCGGTGGGTCTGACCTGCGCCTGCGCGGAGTTCTTCGCCCAGTATCTGCCGCTCTCTTACCGCACGCTGGTGTTTATCCTCGGCATCTTCTCCATGGCGGTGTCAAACCTCGGTCTGAGCCACCTGATTCAGGTGTCAATTCCGGTGCTGACGGCGATCTATCCGCCATGTATCGTGCTGGTGGTGCTGAGCTTCACCCGCCCGTGGTGGCATAACTCGACGCGAATTATTGCGCCGGCCATGTTTATCAGCCTGATTTTTGGTATCCTTGACGGGATCAAAGCATCAGCATTTGCAGAAATCCTGCCAGCCTGGACACAGCGTCTGCCGCTGTCCGAGCAGGGCCTGGCCTGGCTGATGCCTTCCGTTGTAGCGCTGGTTCTGGCGATTATCTGGGACCGTGCGGCAGGGCGTCAGGTGACATCCAACGCCCATTAATCAACGGCAACAAATTGTTTAACCACGGGGCTTAAGGCCCCGTGGTTTTTTGTTTTTTTCGTGTTGAATGGCAAGATTTTAATGGAAAGCACTAACAAACTTAAACGTGGATTGAGCACCCGCCACATCCGCTTTATGGCGCTGGGCTCGGCTATCGGCACCGGTCTTTTTTATGGCTCGGCAGATGCCATCAAAATGGCCGGTCCAAGCGTTCTGCTGGCCTACATCATCGGCGGCGTGGCGGCCTATATCATCATGCGTGCGCTGGGGGAGATGTCGGTTCACAACCCGTCTGCCAGTTCCTTCTCCCGCTACGCACAAGAAAACTTAGGCCCGCTGGCCGGGTTTATCACCGGCTGGACCTACTGCTTCGAAATCCTGATTGTCGCCATTGCCGATGTGACGGCGTTTGGCATCTATATGGGGGTCTGGTTCCCCGCCGTGCCGCACTGGATCTGGGTACTGAGCGTGGTGCTGATCATCTGCGCCGTTAACCTGATGAGCGTGAAGGTGTTTGGCGAGCTGGAGTTCTGGTTCTCCTTCTTCAAGGTCGCGACCATTATCATCATGATCCTCGCCGGTTTCGGCATCATCATCTGGGGTATCGGCAACGGTGGGCAGCCAACCGGCATCCATAACCTGTGGAGCAACGGCGGCTTCTTCAGCAACGGCTGGCTCGGGATGGTCATGTCGCTCCAGATGGTCATGTTCGCCTATGGCGGTATTGAGATTATCGGCATCACCGCCGGGGAAGCGAAAGATCCGGAGAAGTCCATTCCGCGCGCCATCAACTCGGTGCCGATGCGTATCCTGGTGTTCTACGTGGGCACGTTGTTTGTGATTATGTCCATCTACCCGTGGAACCAGGTGGGCACCAACGGCAGCCCGTTTGTCCTGACTTTCCAGCATATGGGCATTGCGTTTGCCGCCAGCATTCTCAACTTTGTGGTACTGACCGCCTCGCTGTCGGCCATCAACAGTGACGTCTTCGGCGTGGGTCGTATGCTGCACGGCATGGCGGAGCAGGGCAGTGCGCCGAAGGTGTTTGCCAAAACATCGCGTCGCGGCACCCCGTGGGTAACGGTGCTGGTCATGACCGTGGCGCTGCTGTTCTCGGTTTACCTGAATTACATCATGCCGGAGAACGTCTTCCTGGTGATTGCGTCACTGGCGACCTTTGCGACGGTGTGGGTGTGGATCATGATCCTGCTGTCGCAGATTGCGTTCCGTCGCCGCCTGTCGCCAGAAGAGGCCAAAGCGCTGAAGTTTAAAGTGCCGGGCGGCGTGCCAACGACCATTGTCGGTCTCATCTTCCTGGTCTTCATCATTGGCCTGATTGGTTATCACCCGGATACCCGTATTTCCCTGTACGTGGGCTTCGCGTGGATCGTCCTGCTGCTGGTGGGCTGGATGTTTAAATGTCGCCGCGATCGTCAGCTGGCGGAAGCACAGTAAGGTAAAAATGCCGGGTGGCGCTGCGCTTACCCGGCCTACACTCCCTTTTGCCCTGGAAAAAATCTCCTCCTCCGTTCTCCTCCCCCAATAATCCCGAACACGATGAGCTATCTTTAATCACCCTGTGGCAAGGTGACGTCAATTTCATCAAAGGGGATTCGTGATGTTAAACGCCTGGCACCTTCCGGTTGACCCATTTGTTAAGCAAAACAAAGACAACCTTGTGATTACGCTCTGGCTGGCAGGGGACAATCAGCCTGAACGTGTGACCCTGCGCGCCGAAGTGGATAACGAAGAAACGTCGCTGAAAATGCACAAAGTGCGCAGCCAGCCGCAGCCGGGCGTCACGGCGTGGCGGGCAAATATCGATTTGCGCAGCGGGCAGCCGCGTCGCCGCTACGGCTTCAAGCTGCTGTGGAACAACCGGCAGCTGTGGTTTACCCCGCAGGGCTTCAGCCGTTTTCTTCCGGCCCGGCTGGAGCAGTTTGCTGTGGATCACCCGGATAACGGCCCGCAGTGGGTTAACGATCAGGTCTTTTACCAGATTTTCCCGGACCGCTTTGCGCGCAGCGAAAAGCGCAACGCCGATCAGGACAAGGTTTATTACCATCATGCGGTCGGTCACGACATCATTCTGAAAAAATGGGACGAGCCGCTGACCGCCCAGGCGGGGGGATCGACCTTTTACGGCGGCGATCTCGACGGTATCAGCGAAAAACTGCCGTACCTGAAAACGCTCGGCGTCACGGCGCTGTACCTGAACCCGGTGTTTAAAGCGCCAAGCGTGCACAAATACGATACGCAGGATTATCGCCACGTTGACGAGCAGTTTGGCGGTGACGAGGCGCTGCTGCGGCTGCGGCACAACACGCAAAAAGAGGGTATGCGCCTGATCCTTGATGGCGTGTTCAATCACAGCGGTGATTCTCACGCGTGGTTTGACCGTCATAATCAGTCGATGAGCGGCGCATGCCATAATCCGGACTCACCGCAGCGTGACTGGTACAGTTTTGATGAGAATGGCCGCGCCCTGGACTGGCTGGGCTACCCGAGCCTGCCGAAGCTCGATTTCCAGTCGCCATCGCTGGTGAATGAGATCTACGGCGACGACGACAGCATCGTGCGCCACTGGCTGAAAGCGCCGTGGAACATGGACGGCTGGCGGCTGGACGTGGTGCATATGCTGGGTGAATCAGGCGGGGCGCGGAATAACCTTCAACATGTCGCCGCCATTACCCGGTCGGCAAAAGCGGCCCGGTCGGAAGCGTTCGTCTTCGGGGAGCACTTTGGCGACGCGCGTCAGTGGTTGCAGGCTGATGCAGAAGACGCGGCGATGAACTATCGCGGCTTCACCTTCCCGCTGTGGGGTTTCCTCGCTAACACCGATATCTCTTACGATCCGCAGCATATCGACGCCGAAACCTGCATGGCGTGGATGGAAAACTATCGCGCTGGCCTGTCGCATCAGCAGCAGCTGCGGATGTTTAACCAGCTCGACAGCCATGATACCGCGCGCTTTAAATCATTGCTGGGTAAAGATGTGGCGCGTCTGCCGCTGGCGGTGACCTGGCTCTTTACCTGGCCGGGCGTACCCTGCATCTACTATGGCGATGAAGTGGGGCTGGAGGGGAATAACGATCCGTTCTGCCGTAAAACCTTCCCGTGGGAGAGTGAAAAACAGGATCAGGATCTGTTCAGCCTGTACCAGCGTATGGCGACGCTGCGCAGGCAGAGTCAGGCCCTGCGCTACGGGGGCTGTCAGGTGATGTACGCCCACGATAACGTAGTGGTGTTTGTCCGCGTCTATAACCAGCAGCGCGTGCTGGTGGCGATCAACCGGGGCGAGGCGTGTGAAGTGGTGCTGGAAGATTCACCACTGCTGGCCGGTAAAACGTGGAAGATCAAAGAGGGTAAAGCGATGTTCCAGGAGAGCGTGCTCACGCTGCCCGCGATTTCCGCTGCGGTCTGGTTCGGCAGCTAAGCGCAGGCAGAATGGTTTTCACCTTTTAAGATGGCGCAAATGCAACGATTTGTGTCAATCTTAGCGGATCGTTTACGGTGAAGGTGGAAACATGGACGAGCTTTACATCCTTGGCTGTTTGTTCCTGGTTTTTGCGCTGGTCGTGGCACCCGTGCTCGCGGTGATAGGTTTTAACCGAAGCACGGCGGCGCGGCAGGAGATCGCCCGGCTTCGCCAGCGCATTGAGGCGCTTGAGGAGCGCGGTGTCGCTGAGAAAGCGCCGGAGCCGGTGCAGGCCGCCGCGCCGGTGGAGACGCCAGCGTCGGTGGCAGAAGCCGTTACCGCACCTGTCGATCCCTGGCGTCCCGAACCGCCCGTCACTGAAGCAGAACCAGCGCTTGTACCGGCGGCAAAACGGCCTTCCGCCTTTGGCGGCATCCTGTCCTCGCTGACGCGCTGGTTTATGCAAGGCAATCCGCTGGCAAAACTGGGGATTGTACTGCTCTTCCTCGGCCTCTCTTTCCTGCTGCGCTATACCGTTGAACATTCACTGTTTCCGCTTGAGCTGCGTCTTGCCGCCACGGCGCTGTTTGCCATGGTTCTGCTGGCCGGGGGATGGCGGCTGCGGCACAGGCAGCGGATCTACGCGCTGATCCTCCAGGGCGGGGCGACCGGCGTGCTTTATCTGACCGTCTTTGGCGCATTCCGGCTGTGGCAAATGCTGCCGATGACGCTGGCGTTTGCGCTGCTGGTGGTGATTTGCGCGGCGAGCGTCGGGCTGGCCGTGCTGCAAAAGGCACTGAGCCTTGCCATGCTGGCGAGCCTCGGCGGATACCTTGCGCCGCTGCTGTTGTCTACCGGAGGCGGCAGCTTTGTGGCGCTGTTCTCCTTCTATCTCCTGCTTTCCATCGGCATTCTCGCCATCAGCATCTGGCAGCACTGGCGCGAGCTCAACCTGCTCGGGCTGCTCTTCACGTTTGGCGTTGGCGGGGTATGGGGGCTGAGCGACTACCAGCCTGAAGACTATGCTATCTGTCAGCTGTTCCTGATTGCCAATACGCTTATTTTTGGCGTGTTTAGCGTGGCGCTGTCGCTGCGGGCGCAGGAAAAAGGCAAACAGATTATTGACGGCGCACTGCTGTTTGCTCCGCCGCTGATTGGTTTTGGGATGCAGTATGGCATGACGTCTCACTGGACGTACGGCCCGGCGCTCAGCGCGCTGGGCTATGGTGCGTTTTATCTCTCACTGGCGTTTCTCGCACTGCGACGCTATCCGTCTGTCGGGCGGCCACTGGTTATGGCGGCGCTGGCGATCGGCGGCGGGTTTGCCACGCTTGCCATTCCGCTGGCGCTTTCAGCGCGCTGGACGGCGATGGCCTGGGCGCTGGAAGGGCTGGGTATTCTCTGGCTGGGCGTGCAACAGCAGCAGCGGCGCATGAGCTATAGCGGGACGGCGCTGCTGGTGCTGGCGCTCGGCAGCGCGATATGGGCGCAAATGGACGGCGTCACCTCGTTGAGCCTGCTGCTTATTTTCGCAGTGCTCAGTCTTTGCTGGCTTGCTGCGGCCTGGCTGTGGCAGAAAATCGCGCAGCCGGGCAGTTGGGCATTGCTGGGCGGTGGGCTGCTGTTCTGGTTAGTGGCGCAGCTGGGCGCATCTCAGCTGTTCCTGAAGCAGGAGTTATCGGTTCTGGCAGGCGTGCTGGCGCTGACGGCGGCATCGGCCTGGGGATGGCGGCAGGCCGCCGCTCGTCTGGCGTGGCGGGAGCTGGATGCCAGCAAATGGCTGCTGTGGCCGGTGATGCTGCTGATGGTGCTGTATCAGATCTGGCAACAGCAAATCCTGGCGGCCAGCTGGGCAAATCTGGCCTGGGCTATTGCGCTGCCTGCCGCCCTGATGCTGCTGCGGCGCGACGAAGATAAACTTCTGCCGCGTATCTCAATGGGACTGCATCTGTCGCTGGTGTGGATGATTTTACTCGCCATAGCCGCCGAGCTTTACTGGTTTGCCCGCTCCCTGCCGTGGGGCATGGCGGCCTGGGGAAGCGGCATTGCGATGGCTATTGGCGGTGGGGTGATTATGGCGCTCTCCGCGGCCGTACGGCGTCGCGGGTGGCCGTTCCGGGTATGGCCTGCGCTCTACGCCTGCCTTGCCGCGATCCCTGTGGTTGTGGCGCTGGTGGTATTGCTGGTCGTGACCAATTTGCAGGACGGTGTGGTCTATCAACAGACATGGCTGCCGCTGGTGAACCCGCTTGAGGAAGGGGCGGCGTTCGCGCTGCTGGGGCTGGTGGTGTTTTATCGGGAAGTGGATCGCTACTATCCGGCATCGCTTGCGCAGTCCCGTCCGTGGCCCGCCGTTGTGCTGATGGCCCTGGGTTTCTGGTGGCTTAACGGCGCATTGCTGCGCGCGCTGGCGTGGTACGGCGAGGTGGCCTGGAATTGGGAGTCGTTGTGGCATTCGCGGCTTATCCAGACCACCTTTGCCCTGTTCTGGATGTTGTGCGCGCTGGTGGTCATGATCCGCGCCACCCGTCACGCCTCCCGTCAGCAGTGGCTTGGCGGTGCGGCGCTACTGGGGGTGGTCATGCTCAAACTGATGCTGGTGGACAGCGCGGGCGGTGGCGGCCTGGCGCGCGCCGTCGCGTTTATTGGCGTGGCGATCCTGGTCCTGATTGTGGGCTATTTCTCGCCGCTACCGCCTAAAGCAGGAGAAGAAAAATGAAATGGATGAACGCGGTTGTTTGTGCGGCACTGCTGGCCGTGGCCGGTCCGGCATTCTGCGAGGGCGCGCCAGCGGAATCCCCGCGGGATTATGCCTATGGCCTGTCCCTTGATACCTCTGCCTCTTCGCCGTGGTATCGGGTCATGCTGCCGCTGGCGGTTTATCAGCAGAGCACATCGCCCGATCTGCGCGACGTGCGCGTGTTTAATCAGTCGGGCGAGCCGGTACCGTTCAGCCTGGTTACCACGACGCGTCCGCAGCCGGCACCGACCACCACGGCGCTGCGCCTCTTTGCGCTTAACGCCTCGCCGGGCGGAGAAGAGGACAGCGGCGATAAAATTATGCTACGGGCCAGAAACGGCGTGGAAATTGTGCTGGAAGGGCAACACGCGGCGGCTGCCGGACAGCACTATCTGCTGACCCTGCCGGAAAACGCGACGGAGGTTCCGCTCTCTCAGCTCCAGCTTTTCTGGGACACGCCGCAGGGCTCGTGGCAGGGGACGGCATTGGTCTATTACAGCGAGGATCTGAAAAACTGGTATACCCTGCGCGAAGAGATGCCCCTGCTGGACGTGATGAGTGGACAGGATCGCCTGAAGCTCGACCGCATCGATACCGATCTGGTGTTATCGCCTGAGGCGAATCGTTATCTGCTGCTGGTGCTGAACACGGGGCGTTCTGCCCTGACGTTAACCGGCGTCAACGCGATTAACGCGACTGAACAGCCGGAATCTGAGCACATTAGCCTGGCGGGAGAGGGGGAGCGGTTATCCGAAAGCGAAGCCGTGTGGCGCTGGAAACATCCGCAGCCTCTGAGTGCGATCGGCTTCATGCTGAATGGCGACGGTGTTCTCCCGGCAGAAATAGCCTGGCGGGAGGCGGATAAGGATCGGTGGCATACGCTGAAAAAAGAGGTGATCTACCAGCTCGGCGGCAAAACGTCTGAACCTGTTCCGCTCCCTGGCGGGCTGGTCGAGGCGGTAAAAATCAAGACCCTCAATGCGCGTTTGCCTGAGAACCTGCCTGGCGTGACCGGGCAACGCGTGCGCTACGATCTGGTGTTTAACGCGCAGGGGAAGGGGCCGTACCTGCTCGCGTGGGGGAACGGGGCTGCGAAACCGGCGAGCGTGGAGACGGATATGCTGATCCCGACCGAACTGCGTAAAACCTACGATCTGGCAGCCCTGCCGATGGCGGATACGCTGGAACCTGTCCCGCTGGGTGGCGAGGCGCGTTTAACCGCGACGTCTGCGGCTGAGCAGGAAAGCAGAATGAAAACGCTGATGGTCTGGGGCGTACTGATTGCGGGGGTGATGGTGCTTGCGGGTATGGCATGGCGCATCTGGCGCGAGGTAAAAAAAGACGGCGCAGCATAAGCCATAAAAAAACCCGCGTATTCGCGGGTTTTTTGGTAAACCGTGCCGATTACAGGCTGGATACGTTCTCAGACAGGTATTTAGCTACGCCGTCTGGGGAAGCCGCCATACCTTCTTTACCTTTTTCCCACTGAGCCGGGCACACTTCACCATGCTCTTCGTGGAACTGGAGCGCGTCAACCATGCGCAGCATTTCGTCGATGTTACGACCCAGCGGCAGATCGTTCACAACCTGGTGACGAACGATGCCGTTCGCGTCGATCAGGAAAGAACCACGCAGTGCAACGCCAGCGTCCGGATGTTCGATACCGTAAGCCTGCTGGATTTCGCGTTTGATGTCCGCAACCATCGCGTATTTCACTGCACCGATGCCGCCGTTTTCGACAGGGGTGTTACGCCATGCGTTGTGTACAAATTCAGAGTCGAAGGAGACGCCAACCACTTCCACGCCACGCTTCTGGAATTCTTCGTAACGTTTGTCGAACGCGATCAGCTCAGACGGGCAAACGAAAGTGAAGTCCATTGGCCAGAAGAACAGAACGGTCGCTTTACCGTTGGTGTGCTGTTTGAAGTTGAAGTTTTCAACGATTTCACCATTGCCCAGAACGGCGGCAGCTGTAAAATCCGGAGCCGGACGAGTTACCAGAACCATATGATTCTCCTGTAGATACTAAGGTTATTTGGAACGCAACGCGGGCCAGTATAGAGGCAGTACGGGAATAAGACAAAGAGGTGGTAACAATCGTTCCACCAGCTTTTACCTATCAATCGAACCGACTTCACAGTTCTTTATTTTTCGCCTGCGTCATCATACGCGGGTAGAACTGCCAGAAGCGGGTTTCCAGCGCATCATAATGTTCATCCAGGTCATGCCATGAGTCGCGCAGCGCGTCCAGACGCGGTCGACGGCTCGCCATGCCGTTCAGGACGTTCTGAATGAAATCCATCTCGCGGTATCGCTCCAGCCAGCGTTCAGACCAGAGATAGTTATTCAGATTCACAAAGCGCGGCGGGGAGTCCGGCAAAATGATCGACACCTGCGCGTGGGCGTAGCGCACAAACTCAGGCAGCGACATATCAGGCGACAGCCGGGACCAGTGGCGCGACAGGAAATGATCCCACATGACGTCGAGCGTGATCGGCGCCACGCGTCGGGTTTCGGGGCGGAACCAGGCTTTGGCTTCCGTCACTTCCGGCAGGTTATCGGTCAGCACGTCGATGCGGCGGTGCATAAAAATCCCGTCGACAACCTCAGGGGAGTACGCTTCCGCGGGGTTGCCGCGTACAAAATCGGCCAGCAAATTGCCGGAGAGGGAGCTGTCCGCGAGATGAGCGAGATGCAGATGAGCGAGAAAATTCATGCGTTTTCGTTGTCCGGTGGCGGCTAGTTGTTGCAGCAAAAGGGTGTGAGCACTAGACTATGCCGCCTGTTTTTAAGTCACGAGTATACGTCATGCGCGTCGCCGATTTCTCCTTTGAACTACCTGAATCCCTGATTGCTCACTATCCCATGCCTGAGCGTAGCAGCTGTCGCTTGCTGTCACTGGACGGGCCAACGGGCGCGCTGACGCACGGTACTTTCACCGATCTGCTCGACAAGCTCAACCCTGGCGATCTGCTGGTCTTTAACAATACCCGCGTGATCCCGGCGCGTCTGTTTGGCCGTAAAGCCAGCGGCGGTAAGATTGAGGTGCTGGTCGAACGTATGCTCGATGATAAACGTATTCTGGCACATATTCGCGCCTCTAAAGCGCCGAAGCCGGGCGCTGAACTGCTGCTGGGGGATGACGAGAGCATCAAAGCGACCATGACCGCGCGTCACGATGCGCTATTTGAAGTGGAATTCAACGACGAGCGCACGGTGCTCGATATCCTCAACGCCATCGGCCACATGCCGCTGCCGCCGTATATTGAGCGCCCGGACGAAGAGGCCGACCGCGAGCTGTATCAGACCGTCTACAGCCAGAAGCCTGGCGCGGTGGCGGCGCCAACGGCGGGCCTGCACTTTGATGAACCGCTGCTGGAAAAGCTGCGCGCGAAAGGCATTGAGATGGCGTTCGTGACGCTGCACGTCGGCGCGGGGACCTTCCAGCCGGTGCGCGTGGACAGCATCGAAGACCACATCATGCACTCTGAGTATGCCGAAGTGCCACAGGAGGTTGTGGATGCGGTGCTGGCGGCGAAAGCGCGCGGTAATCGCGTCGTGGCCGTCGGTACAACGTCGGTACGTTCCCTTGAGAGCGCTGCGCAGGCCGCGAAAAGCGAGCTGATTGAGCCGTTCTTTGGCGATACGCAGATCTTTATCTACCCGGGCTATCAGTACAAAGTCATTGATGCGCTGGTGACCAACTTCCATCTGCCTGAATCGACGCTGATTATGCTGGTTTCCGCGTTTGCGGGGTATCAGCATACGATGAACGCCTACAAGTCTGCGGTAGAACAAAAATATCGCTTTTTTAGCTACGGTGACGCGATGTTTATCACGTACAATCCGCAGGCTTTGAATGAGCGTGTCGGGGAATAAGTCCGCGGCACCGTATTACAACGTTGGACTGTTTTTCTGACGTCGGAGAAAAAATGAAATTTGAACTCGATACCACCGATGGCCGCGCGCGTCGCGGTCGTCTGGTGTTTGATCGCGGCGTGGTAGAAACCCCCGCGTTTATGCCTGTGGGCACGTACGGCACCGTAAAAGGAATGACGCCGGAAGAAGTTGAAGCCACTGGCGCACAGATTATCCTCGGCAACACCTTCCACCTGTGGCTGCGTCCGGGTCAGGAGATCATGAAGCTCCACGGCGACCTGCACGATTTCATGCAGTGGAAAGGCCCGATCCTCACCGACTCCGGCGGTTTCCAGGTCTTCAGCCTGGGCGATATCCGTAAGATCACTGAGCAGGGCGTACACTTCCGTAACCCGATCAACGGCGATCCAATCTTCCTCGATCCGGAAAAATCCATGGAGATTCAGTACGATCTCGGCTCCGATATCGTAATGATCTTCGACGAATGTACGCCATACCCGGCGGACTGGGACTACGCCAAGCGTTCCATGGAGATGTCCCTGCGTTGGGCGAAGCGTAGCCGCGACCGTTTTGACGCCCTGCAAAACAAAAATGCGCTGTTCGGCATTATTCAGGGCAGCGTTTACGAAGATTTACGCGATATCTCGGTTAAAGGTCTGGTAGAGATAGGCTTTGATGGCTACGCTGTCGGCGGTTTGGCTGTGGGTGAGCCGAAGGAAGACATGCACCGCATTCTGGAGCATGTCTGCCCGCAAATCCCGGCGGATAAACCACGATACCTGATGGGTGTGGGTAAACCAGAAGATCTGGTGGAAGGCGTACGTCGCGGCATTGATATGTTCGACTGCGTTATGCCAACCCGAAACGCGCGTAACGGTCATTTGTTCGTTACCGATGGCGTGGTGAAAATCCGTAACGCGAAGCATAAGAGTGACACCAGCCCGCTCGATTCCGAGTGCGATTGCTATACCTGTCGCAATTATTCTCGCGCGTATCTGCATCATCTCGATCGTTGCAACGAGATTTTGGGGGCGCGTCTCAATACCATTCATAATCTTCGTTATTATCAGCGCTTAATGGCTGGTTTACGTAAGGCTATCGAAGAGGGTAAATTAGAGAGCTTCGTGACCGATTTCTACCAACGTCAGGGGCGGGATGTTCCACCGTTGAACGTTGATTAATTTTAATAATGAGGGAATTTGAATGAGCTTTTTTATTTCTGATGCGGTAGCAGCAACGGGTGCACCAGCGCAGGGCAGCCCGATGTCTCTGATTCTGATGCTGGTTGTGTTCGGTCTGATCTTCTACTTCATGATCCTGCGTCCACAGCAGAAGCGTACTAAAGAGCACAAAAACCTGATGAACTCCATCGCGAAGGGCGATGAAGTCCTGACCAATGGTGGCCTGGTGGGTCGCGTAACCAAAGTAGCGGAAAACGGCTACATTGCTATCGCCCTCAACGACACCACTGAAGTGGTTATCAAACGTGACTTCGTAGCTGCCGTTCTGCCGAAAGGCACCATGAAGGCGCTGTAATCCCAACTTTTCCCAAAGGGAACTGCCGTGTTAAACCGTTATCCTTTGTGGAAGTACATCATGCTGGTCGTCGTGATTATCGTCGGCCTGCTGTACGCGCTTCCCAACCTGTATGGTGAGGATCCGGCCGTTCAAATCACTGGCGCGCGCGGTGTCGCCGCCAGTGAGCAAACGCTGATCCAGGTCCAGAAAACGTTACAAGAAGAAAAAATTACCGCTAAGTCTGTGGCACTGGAAGAGGGCGCAATTCTTGCTCGCTTCGACACCACCGACACGCAGCTCCGCGCACGTGAAGCGCTGATGGGCGTGCTGGGTGATAAGTATGTCGTGGCGCTTAACCTTGCTCCTGCAACCCCACGCTGGCTGGCTGCGCTGAACGCAGAGCCAATGAAACTGGGTCTTGACCTGCGTGGCGGCGTTCACTTCCTGATGGAAGTGGATATGGATACCGCGCTCGGCAAGCTACAGGAACAGAATATCGACAGCCTGCGCAGCGATCTGCGCGATAAGGGCATTCCGTACACCACCGTACGTAAAGAAGATAACTACGGCCTGAGCATCACGTTCCGCGACAGCGCGGCACGCGATCAGGCTGTGACGTATCTGTCTCAGCGTCACCGCGATCTGGTGATCACCTCTCAGGGCAGCAACCAGCTGCGTGCGGTAATGACCGACGCGCGTCTGAGTGAAGCACGTGAATACGCCGTTCAGCAGAACATTAACATTCTGCGTAACCGTGTAAACCAGCTGGGCGTGGCTGAGCCACTGGTACAGCGTCAGGGTGCTGACCGTATCGTGGTCGAACTGCCGGGTATCCAGGATACCGCCCGTGCGAAAGAGATTCTGGGCGCGACGGCGACCCTGGAGTTCCGTCTGGTTAACTCCAATGTCGACCAGGCTGCTGCGGCTTCAGGCCGTGTGCCGGGCGATTCCGAAGTGAAACAGACCCGCGAAGGCCAGCCGGTTGTGCTGTACAAACGCGTGATCCTGACCGGTGACCATATTACCGACTCCACTTCAAGCCAGGATGAGTACAACCAGCCGCAGGTTAACATCTCGCTGGATAGCGCAGGTGGCAACATCATGTCTAACTTCACCAAGGACAACATCGGCAAGCCGATGGCGACCCTGTTCGTGGAGTACAAAGACAGCGGTAAGAAAGACGCCAATGGCCGTGCCGTGCTGGTGAAAGAGGAAGAGGTGATTAACATCGCCAACATCCAGTCTCGTCTGGGTAACAGCTTCCGTATTACCGGTATCAGCAACCCGAACGAAGCGCGTCAGCTCTCTCTGCTGCTGCGTGCCGGTGCGCTGATTGCGCCAATTCAGATTGTTGAAGAACGTACCATCGGTCCAACCCTGGGTATGCAGAACATCAAACAGGGTCTGGAAGCGTGTCTGGCCGGTCTGGCGGTGTCCATCATCTTCATGATCTTCTTCTATAAGAAGTTCGGCCTGATTGCGACCTCCGCGCTGATTGCCAACCTGGTGCTGATCATCGGTATCATGTCCCTGCTGCCGGGGGCGACGCTGACCATGCCGGGGATTGCGGGTATCGTTCTAACCCTTGCGGTGGCGGTCGACGCCAACGTACTGATAAACGAACGTATCAAAGAAGAGCTGAGCAACGGTCGTTCTGTACAGCAGGCGATCGAAGAAGGCTACAAAGGGGCGTTCAGCTCCATCTTCGATGCGAACGTAACAACACTGATTAAGGTTCTTATCCTGTATGCAGTGGGTACTGGCGCGATCAAAGGCTTTGCGATTACTACCGGTATCGGTGTCGCAACGTCGATGTTTACCGCTATTGTCGGCACCCGTGCCATCGTGAACCTGCTGTACGGCGGCAAGCGCGTCAAAAAGCTGTCTATCTGAGGAGTGCGTTGTGGCACAGGAATATACTGTTGAACAATTGAACCACGGCCGTAAAGTCTGGGACTTTATGCGCTGGGACTACTGGGCCTTCGGCATTTCAGGTTTTCTGCTGATCTTGTCCATCGTCATTATGGGCGTGAAAGGCTTTAACTGGGGTCTGGATTTCACCGGTGGTACGGTGATCGAAATTACCCTGGAAAAACCGGTCGATATGGACCAGATGCGTGAGTCTCTGCAAAAAGCGGGCTTTGAAGAGCCGCTGCTACAGAACTTCGGCAGCAGCCGCGACATCATGGTGCGTATGCCGCCGGTACACGATGCCAACGGCAGCCAGGAGCTGGGCAGCAAGGTCGTCCAGGTTATTAACGAAACGACCAGCCAGGATGCAACGGTTAAGCGTATTGAGTTTGTCGGCCCGAGCGTTGGTGCTGACCTGGCGCAGACCGGTGCGATGGCGCTGCTGGTGGCGCTGATCTCGATCCTGATTTACGTCGGTTTCCGCTTTGAGTGGCGACTGGCGGCAGGCGTGGTTATCGCCCTGGCGCACGACGTGGTGATCACCATGGGCATACTGTCTCTGTTCCACATTGAGATTGACCTGACGATTGTGGCATCCCTGATGTCCGTTATCGGTTACTCACTGAACGACAGTATCGTGGTATCTGACCGTATTCGTGAAAACTTCCGTAAGATCCGTCGCGGCACGCCGTACGAAATCTTTAACGTGTCGTTGACCCAGACGTTGCACCGTACGTTGATCACCTCCGGCACCACCCTGATGGTGATCCTGATGCTGTTCCTGTTCGGTGGCCCGGTGCTGGAAGGCTTCTCGCTGACCATGCTGATCGGTGTGTCTATCGGTACGGCCTCGTCTATCTACGTCGCGTCCGCACTGGCGCTGAAGCTGGGCATGAAGCGCGAGCATCTGATCCAGCAGAAAGTCGAGAAAGAAGGGGCGGATCAGCCGTCCATTCTGCCGTAAGAGTCTTATGTAGTATCGAAATCCCGGCCTGTTGGCCGGGATTTTTTTGTCTGCATCTCACAAACACTCCTGACAGTATGCTGTCAGGAGCCCTGTCGTAGACTCCTTCTGAACCCTAACAACAGGCAGGAGGACGTATGAAAAGTGTTATTAACTGGTTTGAAATTCCGGTCGCCGATATGGATCGCGCCATCAAATTTTATGAGTCGGTGATGCAGGTCGCGCTGCGGCGCGAGAAGATGGACGTGGCTGATCTGGCGATTTTCCCACACGAGGATCCGGCCACCGGCGGCGCGCTGGCGAAATTTGACGGCGTTACACCGTCTTCGCAGGGCGCTATTATTTACCTGCATACTGACAATCTGGCGGCCACGCTCGATCGTATTGCTTCTGCGGGCGGTGAGTGCGTGTTTGGCCCGCTGGAACTGCCGCAAGGCATTGGCACTATAGCCCTGTTTACCGACAGCGAAGGTAATCGCGTCGGCCTCCATCAACCGGTATGAGAGTAAACCGATGACCCGACGCGCTGACCGTTTGTTCCAGATTGTGCAGATCCTTCGGGGCAGGCGTCTGACAACGGCAGCGCATCTGGCGGAAAGGCTTGGCGTGTCCGAGCGCACGGTGTACCGCGATATCCGCGACCTGTCGCTTTCCGGCGTGCCGGTGGAAGGCGAGGCGGGAAGCGGATATCGGCTGATGTCGGGTTTTGATTTACCCCCGCTGATGCTGACCAACAAAGAGTCCGAGGCGCTGATGGTGGCGATTCGCCTGCTCAAAACCTGGGGCGGGGAATCGCTGTCGCGCGAGCTGGAGTCGGCCCAGGAAAAAGTGCTGGCGATCCTGCCAGAAGAGAGCCGCCGCAAGGCGGAGCAGACGCGTATATATGCGCCGGATATTGCGCTTCAGCCCCATTCCCGCAGCGGATTTGATGTGATTCATCAGGCGATATCTGCGCAGCGCGTGCTGGCGCTGCATTATCGTGATGAGGCCGGGCAGTTAACCTGGCGTGAGGTGCAGCCGCTTGGGCTGTTCTTCTGGGGGGAGCACTGGCTGCTGGCTGCGTGGTGCGAGCGACGCGATGACTACCGCTGTTTCCGGCTCGACCGATGCCTCAATATTGTGCAGACGGAGAGGCGGTTTAGCGAGAGTGCGGACAGGTCATTGGCAGATTTTTTGCGCAAGGTGAGGCAGTAAAAAGCCGGGGGGCGGCTACGCCTTACCCGGTCTACATTCGGATCGTAGGCCCGGTAAGCGTAGCGCCACCGGGCGGAATCCGCACTGATTAGAAGTTGTAACCCACGACCAGGTAACCACCCCAACCGGTAGAGCGAACGCTGAAGTCGCCGTTGCCAAAGTTCAGGCTGGCGTCGTCGTTCCACTGGCCACCGTTGTGCCAGTAACGCGCAACAACAGAGTAGTGCCAGTGATCGTAGTTCAGCGCCAGGATGTGGCTGGACGCGATGGAGTCGTTAGTGCGCGCTTTTCTGCCGTTCAGGTCGCGGAAATCGTTATCGCCCAGGTCTGAACCCCAGTCAAAGTTGGTGAAGCCGATATAGCTCAGGTTGCCGCCCCACAGTTGGGTAATTGGCACGAAGTATTTCACTTTGAAACGGTAGCCGTCCCACTCGTTCTCGTTCGCGGCGCCGTAGTTCTGCCACTGGTATTTTGCGTAGACGTTCATGGACAGGCTCATCGGCAGGCCAGTCTCAATGTCTGTACCCAGACCCATGTACCAGGTGCTCTGGCGACCGGACTTGTTGCGACCCATGTCGTAGATGTAGTTGTTTGCGAAATACCACTCTTTGAACGGACCAAACGCCAGACTGGTACCGGTCAGTTTATCAATAGAGAAGCGGGGTTCGATCTCCATGAACAGTGGGGAACCGTGGTTCCAGATACCTTTCGCGTCGGTATTACCGCCGAAGAACACCGGTGCGTCCATGTAGCCATAGAAATCAAACCAGTCTTTTTTAGCGAATGCTTCGTACTCGAGGTAGGTATCGTTACGGATCTGCGGTCCGAAACGGGTATGGTAACTGCCTACAACGTTAACGCTCTGATGCCACCAGTCGGAAAGGTATTGTGGTTTGTCGTTTTCCGCTGCGTTAACAGTGAAAGAGGTGGAGAGTGCCAGAACTGCACCGGCTGCGAATAATGTTTTTTTCATAATCATGCCACTGATTGAAATTCCCTTCCGGGAGTGAAAAATGCGCGAATTGCGTTTCTAAATATTTCGTATTTCTGCGGAGCCTATTATAGGAATCCTTGCTCACAAAAATATGTGTTGTTTCACATATCTCTCACATACGTAATCGATTGCGTTCACGTTTGCGTACTTTAGACGGGCGGGATTGTAGCGGCAATCATTTATGTTGCCAATCCATACGAAATGTAAATGTTAGCGGAGTGACATTTCACTCCGCTAGAAGGGCGGGTTATTGCGCGGCGGGTTGAATGTCGTGAATACGGATAAAGCCCAGCTGTTCTGGGGTCAGTCCGCTCAGCTGGAGCGGGATATCAACATCGCTCGGCGCCAGCGTGCTGGCGGGGGTGGTGAAGAGCTGATTCTTCACGTTCACTTCCTGATAGCTCTCCGTGGTGCCCTGAATCTGGCCCCACTCTACGGTGCCGCTGAACGCGGGAAGCGGATCGTTGGACTCACCCTGAATGCGTAATGTTGCGCGAGTACCATCGGCATTCGCTGCAACATTCACCACAGACATCTTTAGCGTGCCAATCTGGCTGTTCAGACGCGCGGGCGTGTTTGCACCTGGCAATAAATAAACGCCATTGCTGGATTTGGCATTGAGCGCGTTCTGCTGGGTGATCTTCACGGTTTCTTTGTTAAGTTTGTCCATCGCCACGTTAAGCGTATTCACGCTTTGTTTCATCTCACGGACTTCGCTTTGCTGTGCGCAGGCGCTGAGCGTGAACAGGCTCCCCACCAGCACTATTTTCAGGTAACGTCTTGTCATTGCGTTTAATTCCTTGAAATCACAGATTGCTGCAATGGTAGACAGGATAATGCCGTCAGGCATAGATCCTTTGTCTCAAAAAGCTCTTCCTTTGTTGTCGGGCCAGTTCAGGGTAAAATAGAAATCAGTTAACCAGATAACAGGGACATCGTATGCATTGCCCATTTTGCTCCGCTGTGGATACCAAAGTCATCGACTCGCGTCTTGTAGGCGAAGGGTCTTCCGTGCGTCGTCGTCGGCAGTGTCTGGTGTGCAACGAGCGTTTTACCACCTTTGAGGTGGCAGAGCTGGTAATGCCGCGCGTGGTAAAAAGTAACGATGTGCGCGAACCGTTCAATGAAGAGAAACTGCGTAGCGGGATGCTCAAGGCGCTGGAAAAACGGCCCGTCAGCTCCGATGATGTCGAAATGGCGTTAAACCATATTAAATCTTATCTGCGGGGGTTAGGCGAGCGCGAAGTGCCGAGCAAAATGATCGGCAATCTGGTGATGGAACAGCTGAAGAAGCTCGATAAAGTCGCCTATATCCGCTTTGCCTCCGTTTACCGCAGCTTCGAAGACATCAAAGAGTTTGGCGAAGAGATCGCCCGCTTACAGGATTAAGCCCATGCACGATGAGATGTACATGGCGCGCGCCATGAAGCTGGCGCAGCGCGGTCAGTTTACCACTCACCCTAACCCCAATGTCGGGTGCGTCATTGTTAAAGATGGCGAGATCGTGGGGGAAGGTTTTCACTACCGCGCAGGCGAGCCGCATGCTGAAGTGCATGCCCTGCGCATGGCGGGTGAGAAAGCGCGTGGCGCGACGGCCTATGTGACGCTGGAGCCATGCAGCCATCACGGACGTACGCCGCCGTGCTGTGAGGCGCTGATTGCGGCGGGCGTCTCGCGCGTTGTCGCCGCCATGCAGGATCCTAATCCGCAGGTGGCGGGCCGCGGGCTGTATCGTCTGCAACAGGAAGGCATCGACGTCAGCCACGGCCTGATGATGCAGGATGCCGAAAACATCAACAAAGGCTTCCTGAAGCGTATGCGCACCGGCTTCCCGTTTATCCAGCTTAAGCTTGGCGCGTCACTGGATGGCCGCACGGCGATGGCGAACGGCGAGAGCCAGTGGATCACCTCGCCGCAGGCAAGGCGCGATGTGCAACGTCTGCGCGCGCAAAGCCATGCTATTCTCACCAGCAGTGAAACGGTACTGGCTGACGATCCGGCCATGACCGTGCGCTGGGAAGAGCTGAATGCGGATACGCAGGCGCTCTATCCGCAGGAGAACCTGCGTCAGCCGCTGCGCATTATTGTTGATAGCCAGAACCGCGTGACGCCGGAGCACCGCATCGTGCAGCAGCCGGGTGAAACCTGGATTGCCCGCACCAAAGAAGATACGCGCGAGTGGCCGGAAGGCGTGCGCAGCATTATGGTGCCGGAACATAACGGGCATCTCGATCTCGTGGTGCTGATGATGTTGCTCGGCAAACAGCAGGTCAACAGCATCTGGGTTGAAGCCGGTCCGACGCTCGCCGGCGCACTGCTTCAGGCGGGGCTGGTGGATGAGCTTCTCGTCTACGTTGCGCCTAAACTGTTAGGTAATGACGCGCGCGGCCTGTTTGTGCTGCCCGGCCTTGAAAAACTGGCCGATGCGCCGCAACTCTCATTCAGCGAGATTCGTCCGGTAGGCCCGGATGTCTGCCTCCATTTAACGACAGCGTAATTGCTCCTGAAATAGGGAAGCAGTGCGCAAAGTATTATGATAAAATCCGCCCCCCTGCGGGGCCAAATGAACCCGTAAAGGAAGAGTATGAACATTATTGAAGCTGCTGTAGCTACCCCGGACGCTCGCGTCGCCATCACCATTGCGCGTTTCAACAACTTCATCAACGATAGCCTGCTGGAAGGTGCGGTTGACGCCCTGAAACGTATCGGCCAGGTTAAAGATGACAACATTACCGTTGTTTGGGTTCCAGGCGCTTACGAACTGCCACTGGCGGCGGGCGCGCTGGCGAAAACCGGTAAATACGACGCGGTGATTGCGCTGGGTACCGTTATTCGTGGCGGCACTGCGCACTTCGAATACGTTGCGGGCGGTGCAAGCAACGGTCTGGCACACGTTGCACAGGATGCTGAAATCCCTGTCGCGTTCGGCGTGCTGACCACCGAAAGTATTGAACAAGCCATCGAACGTGCTGGCACTAAAGCCGGTAACAAAGGTGCAGAAGCTGCACTGACCGCGCTTGAAATGATCAATGTATTGAAAGCCATCAAGGCCTGATTTTTTTGTAAGGGGAATTCCGTGAAACCTGCTGCTCGTCGCCGCGCCCGTGAATGTGCCGTCCAGGCACTTTACTCCTGGCAGTTGTCCCAGAACGACATCGCTGATGTTGAATACCAGTTCCTGTCAGAACAGGACGTGAAAGACGTTGACGTTCTGTACTTCCGTGAACTGCTGTCGGGAGTGGCGACTAATAGCGCGTATCTCGATGGTCTGATGAAGCCATACCTGTCCCGTCTGCTCGAAGAGCTGGGCCAGGTCGAAAAAGCAGTGTTGCGTATCGCGCTGTTTGAGCTGTCTAAACGTGATGATGTGCCGTACAAAGTGGCCATCAACGAAGCGATCGAACTGGCGAAAACCTTCGGCGCTGAAGACAGCCACAAGTTTGTTAACGGCGTGCTGGATAAAGCCGCACCTGCGATCCGTCCCCACAAAAAGTGATCCGCAAACCGGTGTCTTGCATTGCCTTTTTGGCAGTGCGGCTCCGGTTTTTTTATTTAATTTGCTGAGGCATAACGTATGGCATGCGGCGAATTCTCCCTGATTGCCCGTTATTTCGACCGTGTCAGAACCTCTCGTCTTGATGTTGAAACCGGCATTGGCGATGACTGCGCACTTCTCAATATTCCCGAAAAACAGACGCTGGCAATCAGCACCGACACCTTAGTGTGTGGGCGTCATTTCCTGCCGGATATCGATCCTGCCGATCTGGCGTATAAAGCGCTGGCGGTGAACGTCAGCGATCTGGCGGCAATGGGCGCCGACCCGGCCTGGCTGACGCTGGCTCTGACCCTGCCGGAGGTGGATGAAGCCTGGCTTGAAGCCTTCAGCGATGCCCTGTTTGAACAGCTGAATTATTACGATATGCAGCTGATTGGCGGTGATACCACCGCCGGTCCGCTGTCCATGACCCTGGCAATCCACGGCTATGTGCCTGCCGGGCGCGCGCTGAAGCGCTCGGGTGCAAAACCAGGCGACTGGATCTACGTGACCGGTACGCCGGGCGACAGCGCGGCAGGGCTGGCGATCCTTCAGAACCGTTTAACGGTTGAAGATGCTGACGATGCGGCGTATCTGGTGAAGCGCCATCTGCGGCCAACGCCGCGTATTCTGCACGGTCAGGCGCTGCGCGAGCGGGCCAGTTCGGCTATCGATTTGTCTGACGGGCTGATCTCCGATCTCGGCCATATCCTGAAGGCCAGCGGCGTGGGCGCACGCGTTGACCTGGATCTGTTCCCGCTGTCGGAGCAACTGCTTCGCCATGTCGAACCTGAACAGGCGCTGCGCTGGGCGTTATCCGGTGGAGAAGATTATGAGCTGTGCTTCACCGTGCCTGAGCTGAATCGCGGGACGCTGGATGTGGCGCTAGCGCATCTCGGCGCGAAATTTACCTGCATCGGGCAGGTGATGCCGGAAAGTGAAGGGTTGCTGTTTGTCCGCGACGGCGCCCCGGTTACGCTTGACTGGAAAGGGTACGATCACTTTGGGTGAGTGTTTTGCCGGGTGGCGGCTTCGCCTTACCCGGCCTACGATCGCACTTTATTTGTAGGCCGGGTAAGGCGAAGCCGCCACCCGGCAAGTGTTTATTTAAACCCTACCACCGGATGCTGCTGATACGGCGTCTCCAGCTCTGCAATCTGCTCCGGCGTCAACGATAAGTCCACCGCACTTAACAACTCATCCAGCTGTTCTTCCCGCGATGTGCCCACAATCGGCGCGGCGACACCGCGCTTGCTCAGCAGCCACGCCAGCGCCACCTGCGCGCGCGTTGCACCGATATCGTCGGCGATCCCGGCTAAGCGTTCGGCAATTAACGCATCGCTGGCTTCTGTATCGTCATACAGGTTTTTACCCACTTCATCCGATACCAGCCGGGCGGTAGTTTCCCCCCACGGACGGGTTAACCTTCCGCGCGCCAGCGGGCTCCACGGGATCACCGCCACGCCTTCCTGGTAGCAGAGCGGCAGCATCTCGCGCTCTTCTTCCCGGTAAATCAGGTTGTAGTGATCCTGCATGGTGACAAAGCGCACCCAGCCGTGCTGCGCCTGGAGATCGAGCGCCTGGGCAAACTGTGAGGCATGCATGGACGATGCGCCGATGTAGCGCGCTTTACCGGCTTTCACAACGTCGTTTAACGCTTCAAGCGTCTCTTCGATCGGGGTGTTGTAATCCCAGCGGTGGATTTGCAGCAGGTCGACGTAATCCATGTTCAGGCGTCTGAGGCTGTCATCAATGGAACGCAGGATCTGCGCGCGAGAAAGGCCTTCCGCCAGATCGCCTGACGGGTAGTACACCTTAGTGGCGACCACAATGTCATCACGACGGGCAAAATCTCGCAGGGCGCGGCCGACAATCTCTTCGCTGCTGCCGTCTGAGTAGCTGTTGGCGGTATCGAAGAAGTTGATGCCGCCGTCAATGGCGCGCTTGATGATAGGGCGGCTGCTCTCTTCCGGCAGCGTCCAGGCATGATTTCCCCGGTCAGGCTCGCCAAACGTCATGCATCCCAGGCAAAGCCGGGACACCTTAAGGTCCGTTTTTCCTAATGTCGTGTATTGCATGGTTCCGCTCCTGCTGTTTAAACAATACGTTTAAGCATAGCAGGAGCAGAAAAGGGGAGGGATCAGGCCAGCCAGGTGCGGATTTTAGCTTCGATACCGGCGGCGTCCAGACCAATGTCGGCGCGCGCCTCATCCTGGGTGCCTTGCGGGATGAAGTGGTCAGGGAGGCCGAGATTAAGCACCGGAACGGCTTTACGGTTCGCCATAAGCACTTCGTTCACGCCGCTACCCGCGCCACCCATGATGGCGTTCTCTTCCAGCGTGACCAGAACGTCATGGCTTTCCGCCATGCTCAGAATCAGAGATTCATCGAGCGGCTTCACAAAGCGCATATCGACCAGCGTCGCATTCAGGTTTTCAGCGACTTTTGCCGCTTCCGGCATCAGCGTACCAAAATTCAGGATCGCCACTTTTTCACCACGGCGTTTCACCAGACCTTTACCGATATCCAGTTTTTCCAGCGGCTGTAATTCAACGCCAAGGGCATTACCGCGCGGATAACGTACCGCGCAGGGGCCGTCCTGATAGTGGTAACCGGTATACAGCATCTGACGACACTCGTTTTCGTCGCTTGGCGTCATGATCACCATATCAGGGATGCAGCGCAGGAAGGAGAGATCAAACGCGCCCTGGTGCGTCTGGCCATCAGCCCCCACAATGCCCGCGCGATCGATAGCAAACAGCACCGGCAGCTTCTGAATGGCAACGTCATGGATAACCTGATCGTAGGCGCGTTGCAGGAAGGTAGAGTAGATCGCTACCACCGGCTTGTAGCCGCCAATCGCCAGGCCCGCAGCAAAGGTTACCGCGTGCTGCTCGGCGATAGCCACGTCGAAATACTGGTCCGGGTATTTTTTGGAAAACTCCACCATGCCGGAGCCTTCACGCATGGCAGGCGTCACCGCCATCAGCATGTTGTCTTTCGCCGCCGTTTCGCACAGCCAGTCGCCAAAGATTTTTGAGTAGCTCGGCATCCCGCCGCTGCTTTTCGGCAGGCAGCCGCTGGTATGGTCGAACTTAGGCACCGCGTGGAAGGTGATCGGATCTTTTTCCGCCGGTTCGTAACCACGCCCTTTTTTGGTCATGATATGCAGGAACTGCGGGCCTTTCAGGTCGCGCATGTTTTTAAGCGTCGTCACCAGGCCCAGCACATCGTGGCCGTCCACCGGGCCAATATAGTTAAAGCCCAGCTCTTCGAACAGCGTACCCGGCACGACCATGCCTTTGATGTGTTCTTCGGTACGCTTAAGCAGCTCTTTAATCGGCGGTACACCGGAGAAGACTTTTTTACCGCCTTCACGCAGTGAGGAGTAAAGCTTGCCGGACAGCAGCTGCGCCAGATGGTTATTCAGCGCGCCGACGTTCTCGGAGATCGACATTTCGTTGTCGTTGAGGATCACCAGCATGTCCGGTTTGATATCGCCCGCGTGGTTCATGGCCTCAAAGGCCATCCCGGCGGTGATCGCCCCGTCGCCAATCACGCAGACGGTGCGGCGTTGTTTATTCTCTTTTTCGGCGGCAACGGCAATACCAATGCCCGCAGAAATGGAGGTGGAAGAGTGGCCGACGCTTAACACATCATATTCACTCTCGCCGCGCCACGGGAACGGGTGCAGGCCCCCTTTCTGGCGAATGGTGCCAATTTTATCGCGACGTCCGGTCAGAATTTTGTGCGGATAGGCCTGGTGGCCTACATCCCAGATCAGCTGATCGAACGGCGTGTTATAGACGTAATGCAACGCCACGGTCAGCTCAACCGTGCCAAGTCCGGAGGCGAAGTGGCCGCTGGAGCGGCTAACGCTGTCGAGCAGGTAGCGACGCAGCTCGTCACACAGCTTCGGCAGACTCTCTTTCGGCAACAGACGTAACTCCTGAGTGGAGTCAACTAACGCCAGTGTCGGGTATTTGGCAATATCAAAACTCATCAAAGGCTCATCGAGATTTATAGTTTATTTATCACGCTGGATTATGTAGTCCGCTAGCGCTTCCAGTGCCGAGGTATCCAGCGATTGCGCGGCCAGCTCATTCAGCGACCGGCGGGCATCGTCTATCAGATCCCGGGCTTTACGTTGGGCATGCTCAAGGCCCAACAGGGCGGGGTAGGTACTTTTGCCAAGCTGCTGATCCGCACCCTGACGTTTTCCCAATGTTGCAGTATCGCCCACCACATCCAGAATGTCATCCTGAACCTGGAATGCCAGACCGATACTTTCTGCGTATCTGTCCAGAATCGGCAGGGCTTTACGCCCGCGTTCACCCGCGCTCAACGCGCCCAGGCGAACGGCTGCACGAATCAGTGCGCCCGTTTTGTGACGGTGGATGCGCTCCAGCTGTTCCAGAGTAACCTGACGCCCTTCAGCCTCTAAATCCAGCGCCTGGCCGCCGCACATCCCGGCGACGCCGCTGGCCATTGCCAGTTCGGACACCATTGCCAGACGATCGCGATCGCTCACCTCAACCATCGGCGCATCGCTCAGAATGGAGAAGGCCAGGGTTTGCAGCGCATCCCCCGCCAGAATGGCATTCGCTTCGCCAAATTTGATATGGCAGGTTGGCTGACCGCGACGCAAATCGTCATCGTCCATGGCCGGCAAATCATCATGGATCAGCGAATAGGCGTGGATACACTCCACGGCGGCTGCCGGTGCGTCCAGCGTGTTATCGCTGATACCGAACATATTGCCCGTGGCATACACCAGGAACGGACGCAGGCGTTTACCCCCCAAGAGTGCGCCATAGTGCATGGCTTCAACCAGAGGAGTGTTCTGAAAAGGCTGCGGCTCAATGAATCGGCGCAGCGCATCGTTGGCGCGGATAACGCGCGCCTGAAGCGCGTTGGAAAAATCCATTTACTCGGCGTCCGGTGTGAATGGCGTGGTTTTAGCGTCTTCGCTGTCGGAAAGCAGGATCTGCACACGCTGCTCGGCCTGCTGGAGTTTTACCTGCCCCTGGCGCGCGAGCTGCACGCCGCGTTCAAATTCGTTGAGCGCGTCTTCCAGCGGGAGATCGCCGCTCTCAAGACGGATAACGATCTGCTCCAGTTCACTCAGCGCAGTTTCGAAACTGGCCGGTGCGTCGTTTTTCTTCGGCATAGTGAATTGACTCTTAAATTTTTCGCCCTGACATGGTAACGGACTCGGGGCAATTATCAAATAACGCGAGTGGCGCGATGGTGGTATACTTGCGCGCCTGGATGCAGCCACGGGTGTGGGCTGCTGTATCATTTTCCACTACAAGCCTTTATAAGCTTGCCTAAGAAACATTGCCGCCATGAAGTTTATCATTAAATTGTTCCCTGAAATCACCATCAAAAGCCAATCCGTGCGTTTGCGCTTTATTAAAATTCTCACCGGGAACATTCGTAACGTATTAAAACACTACGACGAAACGCTCGCCGTGGTGCGTCACTGGGACCACGTAGAAGTCCGCGCGAAAGACGAAAACAAACGTCTTGATATTCGCGACGCGCTGACCCGTATCCCGGGTATTCACCATATTCTGGAAGTGGAAGACGTTCCCTTCACCGATATGCACGATATCTTCGAAAAGGCGCTGGTGCAGTACCGCGACCAGATCGAAGGGAAAACGTTCTGCGTGCGCGTGAAGCGCCGGGGTAAGCATGAGTTTAGCTCTATTGAGGTTGAGCGCTACGTCGGTGGTGGTCTGAACCAGCACGTTGAAACGGCGCGCGTGCGCCTGACTAACCCGGACGTCACCGTTAACCTTGAGATCGAAAACGATCGCCTGCTGCTGGTCAAGGGTCGTTATGAAGGTATTGGCGGTTTCCCTATCGGCACTCAGGAAGATGTGCTGTCGCTGATCTCCGGCGGGTTCGACTCCGGCGTGTCCAGCTATATGCTGATGCGTCGTGGCTGCCGCGTGCACTACTGCTTCTTTAACCTGGGCGGCGCGGCGCATGAAATCGGCGTACGTCAGGTGGCGCATTACCTGTGGAACCGCTTCGGCAGCTCTCACCGCGTGCGTTTTGTGGCGATCAACTTTGAGCCGGTGGTCGGCGAAATCCTCGAAAAAGTGGACGACGGCCAGATGGGCGTGGTGCTGAAACGTATGATGGTGCGTGCGGCGTCCAAAGTGGCTGAGCGCTACGGCGTGCAGGCGCTGGTCACCGGTGAAGCGCTGGGGCAGGTCTCCAGCCAGACGCTGACTAACCTGCGTCTTATCGATAACGTGTCTGATACGCTGATCCTGCGTCCGCTGATCTCTCACGATAAAGAGCACATCATCGATCTGGCGCGTAAAATCGGTACTGAAGATTTTGCCCGCACCATGCCGGAATATTGCGGTGTGATCTCAAAAAGTCCAACCATCAAAGCGGTGAAGGCGAAGATCGAAGCGGAAGAAGAGAACTTCGATTTCAGCATCCTGGAAAAAGTGGTGGCGGAAGCGTCCAACATCGATATCCGTGAGATCGCTCAGCAGACCGAGCAGGAAGTGGTTGAGGTGGAGACGGTCAGCGGCTTCGGTGCTAACGATACGATTCTGGATATCCGTTCTGTTGATGAGCAGGATGACAAGCCGTTGCAGGTGGAAGGCGTCGAGGTGGTTTCGCTGCCGTTCTACAAGCTGAGCACCCAGTTTGGCGATCTCGACCAGAGCAAAACGTATCTGCTGTGGTGCGAACGTGGGGTCATGAGCCGTTTGCAGGCGCTGTATCTGCGTGAGCAGGGCTTCGCGAACGTGAAGGTGTATCGCCCGTAGTTTCTCGCCCGGTGGCGCGAGCGCTACCGGGCCTGCGATTCTATGCTCTTTTTGGCCGGGTAATCGACAATGGAAAAAAAACATAAGTACTGGGAAATCAAAGAGAGAATCAAAAAAGATATTCTCAATGAAGTCTACAAAAAGGGCGAAAGCATTCCGTCGGAGCGCGATCTTGCCGGTATTTATGACGTTACGCGCGTAACGGTTCAGAAAGCCATGGCGATGCTGGTACAGGAAGGGTATATCGAGCGTATCCACGGCAAGGGCATGTTTGTTTTAAAGAATACTGCCAGCAATATTTACATTCTGAATAATGAAAAGAGTGACAGTATTCTCGGGTTTTCCCGTGAATTTCAGGGGCGGGTCAACGTAACCAGCCGCTTGCTGACGTTGACGACCCTTCACGCCGACGCGGCGCTGGCACAGCACCTCGAAATTGCGCAGGGTGATGATGTCTGGTTTATTCGCCGTATCCGTTTACTGGACGGACAGCCGGTGTTAATTGAAGACAGCAATATTCCTCACAAGGTGGTTGCCACTGTTCCGCAGGCTATTCTCGAAGAGGGATCGCTGTATGGCTATATTGAAGACTTTACCGGTAAGAAAATCAGCGACGCCGATTCACTGATTGAAGCGGATCTTTTTGATGAGGAGCTGGCGGCCCATCTCAATATTCTGCCAGGCCAGCCGATGTTGAAAATTACCGAAGTCACGCGCCTCGATGACGGTAGAGCATTTAACTTCTCCATCAGCTACAACCGGGCAGATATTTTCCGCGTCAAGAATATGCATATCAAACGATAACAGGCGCATCAGCGCCTGTTTCTCTTTTACAGCTTAGCGGCTGCCGCTTTATCGACAATGATCCTTAACCGTGGGTGCGGCTTTAGCAGCGTCGCGGGAACCGCCGGGTCCGGTGCGGAATTGACGGTTGTTGCGATGATGTCGGCTTTTTTCTCGCCGCTTGCCATCAAAATAATGGCCCGTGAGGCCAGGATAGTCTTCATCCCCAGCGAAATGCCCTGACGGATATGACGCTGCTGGCCGAAGTATTTAACCGAAACGGCCTGCGTCACCGCATCCAGGTCCACGATGTGGCAACCGGTATCGAGGGCGGCGCCCGGTTCATTGAAGCCGATATGGCCGTTCATACCGATCCCCAACACAATGATGTCAGGCCCACCGTGGGCCGTAATAAAGTTATCCACACGCTGACACTCTTCCTCGGGGGATTGCGTCAGGCCATCAAAGAAACAGATCTGATCGTCGCGCAGGGCCAGGTGGCTGAAGAAATGGCCCCATACCATCTCCCGGCAGCTGCCTTTATCGGCCTGACCGAGCCCCAGCCACTCATCCAGGCCAACAAATGCCGCACGGGAAAAATCGACCCTGCCCTGTTTGCTGGCGTGCACAAGCGCGGCAAAAACGCCCAGCGGCGTATCTCCACCCGCGATGCAAATCAGCGCATCGGGTTTTTGCGTAACGGTTTCAATGACCGCTTTCGCCACGGCGTCACTCAGCGCCGCATAATCGTCTGTCTGTTCTACGTTCATTGTGCGTCCTTACGTTTAGCATACTGGGGTAAATAACGGTGGTTGACCTCAAGATATTCATTAAGGATCTGTTCTGCCGCGGCGGCAGAAGGCACAAGGGGATTTACGCTCAGCGCCAGCAGCGCCGTGTCGTAATTTCCAGTGACAGCGGCCTCAACGGTGAGCTCTTCATAGGCCTTCACGCTCTGGATCAGGCCGCGAATCTTCACGGGCAGCCTGCCATAGGCGAGGGGATGCGCGCCGTTTCGGTCGATCATGGCGTTGGTTTCCAGCGTAACGTGATCCGGCAGATCGGGTGTTGTGCCCCTGTTAGGAACATTTACGACGTGGATCTCTTTTTTATCGTTATAAATAGCGCTGATGATCGAGCATGCAGTATCGGAGTACCAGGCGCCTCCGCGCTGCTCCAGCTCTTTCGGCTTGTGCGCGAGATGGGGATCCTGATAAAGCGTAAAAAGCCGTTGCTCAATTTCGCGCGTCTGCTCGCCGCGGGTTCCCTTAGTATTTGCATCGCGCAGCGCGGCGTCGGTCATCTCGCGGGTCAAAAAATAGTATTTGAGGTAGGAGATAGGGTACATGTGGAGTGCCCTGGCAAAGCGGGCACTAAACGCAATGTCCGGTATATTTTTCAGGGAGTTATTTGCGCTGCCCTCGGCCAGTTTTTCAATAAAGTCGTCGGTATAATCCTCTCCCTTGAGGAAAATTTGGTCGGCAAAAATAAGATGGTTCAGACCAATAATGCGTGCGTAAACGTCCGACTTCTGCACGCCGTAGGCTTTGGCGATGTCCATCATCATGCTGTTTGCGCCACTGCAAATGCCTATGGTCCGAATGGCCGAGTGGCGGGTGATTGCCTCGGTGACAATCCCGGCCGGGTTGGTGAAGTTAATCAGCCAGCCGTTCGGGCACCATCTTTCCATGTCCTTACAGATATCCAGCAGGACCGGGATCGTGCGTTGAGCTTTCATAAACCCGCCGGGACCTGTCGTCTCTTGCCCCAGAACGCCGTATTTTAGCGGGATTTTTTCATCGTTGATGCGGGCATCAAGAAAGCCGACACGCAGCTGCGTGGTGACAAAATCGGCATCTTTCAGCGCCTCTTCCCGATCGAGCGTCAGGTGGATATTCATTGGGAGCCCGGCTTCAGCTACCATGCGCTGGGCCAGCTTTCCGACAATCTCCAGCTTCTCTTTTCCCTCTTCAATATCCAGCAAATAATAATCGGTGACCGGCAGCTCTGCGTAGCGTTTGATAAAACCGTCGATCAATTCTGGCGTGTAGCTGGAGCCGCCGCCAATAGTGACAACCTTGAGCTTTTTCATCGTGGTTCCTTTTTACAAGATGGGGTCGGAAAGCGTGTCCGCGTTGCGGCGGGCATTTTCTTCGGCCGCTTCGGTTTCAAGTTGTTTGCGCTCGGCCAGTTTGAAAAACGGCAGCCAGACCAGGGCGGAAATAACCAGCGTGCAGATGGACCAGATCACGGCAGGGATATTGCCGCCGGTCACGAACCATGCGGCGAAAATCGGCGGCATGGTCCAGGGGATCTGTAAGACGGGGCGACCAATGATGTCGAAGTACATCAGCGACCAGGTTGAGATGCACAGGATCATCGGCGTCAGGGTAAACGGGATCATCAGCAGTGGGTTGAAGACTATCGGGCAACCGAAAATGACAGGTTCGTTAATACAAAATATCGCGGAGGGCAGGGAGAGCTTACCCACTGATTTGTACAGCCGACTGCGGGAACGCAGCATGGCAATGACCAGCCCCATGGTCGCGCCCGTTCCGCCCAGGCACATAAAGACGATATAAAACCCGTCGGCGGTAATATGGGGAATGGGCTGATGATGCAGATAGGCCTGAGTATTTTCAGCGATGTATTTCAGGAAAATGGGACTGGTGATGCCGGAAAGCACGTTGTCGCCATGTATGCCGCAGCACCACAGCAGCGAAATCAGAAAAATAAGCACCAGCATGCCCGGCAGCGAACCGAGGCCGGAGACGAGCGGGCTGAGCAGCAGGGTGAAGAAGTGGTTGATATCAAAATTCAGGATGACCCTAATCAGCCAGATCAGAGTGATTGCTACCGCGGCGGGGATCAGGCTCGCAAAAGATTGCGCCACGGCAGGAGGCACGCCCTCCGGCAGGGTGATCACGACGTTGTGCCGGATAAAAAATCGCACGATGTGCACCGTCAAAATCGCCAGGATGATGGCAGAAAACAGCCCCGCCGCACCAAGATTGTCAACGTTGAGCTGATAGCTGTCGTTGAGTTGCGCCAGTAAGAAAACCACCAGCGTGACTATGCAGCAGGTGATAGCGTTGAGGTTGTACTCCTTCGCGAGGTTGTAGCTGATACCCACCGCAGAAATCAGCCCTATTGCACCAAAGGTAACGCCCACCGGGGCGCTGAGCTTTTCGGCAAACGGGCCAAGCCATTCACTCCAGCCGGGTATCGGTAGATTGGCGAGAATGAGAAACAGGCTACCGGTGATGGTGAAGGGTAAGGTCAGCGCAATACCGTTGCGCACGGCGACCAGTATTTTATTTTCGCCTACGCGAATCAGTACAGGAATGACTCTGTGCTCAAGAAATGTAATCACATTGCTTACTCCAGAAGAGATTTCTGCTCTCCCGCCGCTGTTGATGTTATCAGGCTTTGCTGGCGGATTTTTAAACTGGTATATACCAGTTGAATGCAGTTTTTCACGGTTCTTTTAGCCTGTCAAACAGGCATGCAATGCGGTGCGGATTTGATTATTTGTCTGAAAATAAAGGGTTTTTGAAAGGGTAAAACGGTGGAGAGACGCTTTAGGGCAGGAAAATGAATCACAGAACTGTGACGCTGGCTGCACTATTTCTGTAGGGCAGACGGGCCAGCGCGTTGCCAGCCCGGGAGGACATCAGGCTTCGTAGAAATTATAAATCCCCGCCGCCATCACCAGCGATGACGCCACTTCGTACGCTTTTTCGCGCCCGACCAGCAGGTCAATAATCTTCAGGCCAAAATCAATGGCGGTGCCCGGCCCCTGGCTGGTGAGCAGGTTAACGCGCGGATCCCAGACCACGCGTTTATCCACCCACTGATCTTCCGGAATTGTGTCCTTCAGGCCAGGAAAGCCTGTCATATTGCCGATGGGGAAAATGTCGTGCGGAACCAGCACCGTACCCGCGGCCGCACAGATTGCCGCGACGATACGCCCGGAAAGATGAAACTGACGAACGGTTTCAACCAGCAGCGGGCTGTCGCGGAAACACTCTGCACCCTTCAGCCCACCCGGCAAAACGATCATGTCGTAATCACCGTCCGCCACCTGTACAAGCGGTGCATCCGCCAGGATCTTCACCCCACGCGAGCAGGTAATCGCCAGACTTCCGTCGCTGGCGACGCTGGCGGTAGTAACCTTAATACCACCACGCACCATCAAATCAATGGTGGTGACCGCTTCTGTCTCTTCGCTACCAGGGGCGAGGCATACCAGTGCCGATGCGCTCATACTCACTCTCCTTTCGTTTTACTAACTCAAACAGACGACTGTTTTCCGCAACGGTAATACCGTGTGCCCGGGCGCGTTTTAACAGATAACCGGTAATGTAATCAATTTCGGTATGCCGCATAGCCCGGATATCCTGCAACATTGAGGAGATATTTTCTGCCGTACTCTCAATGACCTGGTCGACATAATAACGTAAATCGGACTCTGAGGTGTGGTAGCCTTCGCGTTCAATGACGGCGGCAACTTCCCGGCAAATCAGCGCTACCCGATCGGGATGCTTGCGCAGCTCACCGTTAGGGCAATCCAGCAGGGCGGTCAGCGGATTGATCGCGCAGTTGACCGCCAGTTTGCGCCACAGTTCCGCGCGAATGTTATTGTGCCAGGCGACGTCAGGCAGCGTGCTTTGCAGGGTATCCGCAAGATAGCTGTAATCGCCGGTCTGTTCACGCGCAGGACCGATATGGGTGATACCACTGGCAACATGGATAATGACGTTACCGTCGCGACGTGCCGCGTGGGTGGTTGTCCCCATCAGCAGCGGTTGCCGGACAGATTTTAGCTCTTCAATGGTACCCATACCGTTGTGAATCAGCAGGATTGGCGTGCTTTCAGGTAACTGGGCGGCCAGGCTTTTCACCGCATCGGAGACCTGCCAGGCCTTCAGCGTGACCAGCAGCAAATCACTGGTGGCGAGAAATTCCGGATCGTTTGCCGTCAAAGACTCGTTAAAAATTGAACCGTCTGTACCAATTACGTTCACACTGCAATAGGGCTGGGGAATTCGCAGCCAGCCCTGAACGTCGTGTCCCTGTTTGCATAGCGCTGTAAGCCAGAGTTGGCCAAGGGCTCCGCATCCAAGCACTGTTACTTTCATCGTTCCTCCTCACCTGCAACGGCGCCAGGTGCTTTGACGCTAAGTATAGCGCCATCAGCTAAGCTTCTCGTTATGCCTCGTTGCGGGTATTATGCAACGCAACAAAAATGAAGGGAGAAGAAAAGATGCCATCTTTCGATATTGTTTCTGAAGTTGATTTGCAGGAAGCGCGTAACGGCGTAGAAAATGCTGTCCGTGAGGTTGAGTCACGTTTCGATTTTCGTGGCGTTGAGGCGACCATTGAACTGAACGACGCGAACAAGACGATCAAAGTCCTGAGCGAGTCTGATTTCCAGGTCAACCAGTTGCTGGATATCCTGCGCGCCAAGCTGCTCAAGCGCGGCATTGAAGGGACCTCACTCGATGTACCGGAAGATTTTGTTCACAGCGGCAAAACCTGGTTTGTGGAAGCGAAGCTGAAGCAGGGGATTGAGAGCGCGGTACAGAAAAAAATCGTTAAGCTTATCAAAGACAGTAAGCTCAAAGTGCAGGCGCAGATCCAGGGTGAAGAGATCCGCGTGACCGGAAAATCCCGTGATGACCTGCAATCCGTGATGGCGCTGGTGCGTGGCGGCGATCTCGGTCAGCCATTCCAGTTTAAAAACTTCCGCGATTAAGACAATCATGCCCGGCTAAACCGGGCATTTTTTCAGGCCTTCAGCGCCTGCTCCACCTCAAAGCGGTTAGTCACTTTGCTGTCAATTTTGACATACGCACTGCGCTCTTCCGGGACAATCAGCACTTCGCTCACGCCCTCTGTCGCTTCCAGACGCTGTTTTAACGCGTCACCGATTGCCACGTCATCGGGAATTTCTACCCGCAGGCTACTTACATAGCGCGGCTCTTTCATGGTGCTGGCAACAAACAGCCAGAGCATCGCCAGCAGCGCACCGGCGAGGAAAACGGTCTGGGAGTCAAACAGACCGTCCACCCAGCCGCCGAGCGACCCGCCGATCGCCACGCCGAGAAACTGGCTGGTGGAGTAAATGCCCATCGCGGTGCCTTTGTATCCTGCCGGAGACTCTTTGCTGATAAGCGACGGCAGCAGGGCTTCCATCAGATTAAACGCCAGGAAGAACAGCTGTACGCCGGCGATCAGTTCCCAGAAATGCGGGCCAGCGCCCCACAGCACAATCTCGGCAATCAGCAATAACGCCACGCAGCCCACGAAGACGCGTTTCATTTTGCGCTTCACTTCGGCGTAAATAATGAAGGGCACAACGGAGACAAACGAGATCAGCATTGTGACCAGATAAATTTTCCAGTGCTCTGCCGCCGGGAAACCGGCTGCGGCAAGTTGACCGGGCAGGGCGACGAAGGTGGACATCAGCAGAATGTGCAGGCACATAATGCCGAAGTTCAGCTTAAGCAGGCGCGGCTCGGCGATGACTTTGCTGAAGCAGCCTTTCACCATCCCGGATTCACGGTTGAGGACGTGGTTTTTACTGTCAGGCACAACCCACAGCGTGAGTGCGATCCCAATGGTCGCCAGCACCGCAATCATCCAGAACAGGGCGTGCAGGCCGAGCGCATGAGTGATAACAGGCCCCAGCACCATGGCAATGGCAAACGTGACGCCGAAGCTGACGCCGATAAACGCCATGGCTTTGGTGCGGTTTTGCTCGCGGGTTAAGTCTGACAGCAGCGCCATCACGGCGGCGGCAATCGCCCCGGAACCTTGCAGGGCGCGCCCAAGAATAATTCCCCAGATGGAGTGGGAGAGGGCGGCGATGATGCTGCCAAGTACAAACACCAGCAGCCCGCCGACAATCAGCGGTTTGCGACCCACGCGGTCGGAGAGCAGGCCAAAGGGGATCTGGAATATCGCCTGCGCCAGGCCGTAGATACCAATCGCCAGACCAATCAGCGCTTCGCTGGCACCCTGTAACGCCATGCCATATGTGGTCAGAACGGGCAGGACCATAAACATGCCAAGCATCCGCAGCGAGAAAACAGTCCCTAAACCCCAGGTCGCACGCAGTTCGCCTGGCGTCATTTTATAATCGTTCATTACCACCTCTACCAAAAAGCAGGCCATAGTTTAGGCGGGGTGATAAGTGCGGTAAATAGGTGTTTGTTTAAGAGATATTACGAGGGTGTGATAAAAGCACCCCCGGATAAAAAATTACGCCTCGACGCGCAATCCGTAGCTTTTGAATTTCTCAAGAACAATGGCAATTTCATCGTACACTGAGTACAGGAACGGGATCTACTATCGCCAGCGTGGCCAGGTAGAGTTTTGCCAGCACCTCTACCTCCTGCGCCAGCCACAGTGCCTTTTCAAGATTTTCTTCGCAGGTTATCAGGCCGTGGTGCTGTAAGAGCGTCGCTTTGCGATCGCGTAATGCGACCGCGACATGCTCTGACAGCGCGCGCGTCCCGAAGGTCGCGTAAGGGGCGCAGGGAATGGAGTTTCCCCCGGCGGCGGCAATCATATAGTGAATAGCAGGAATGGGGCGGTTGAGTATCGAGACGGCGGTACAGTTAACCGCATGGTTATGGACGACGGCGTTAGCATCCGGGCGGGTCTGATACACAACCTGATGAAAACGCCATTCGCTGGAGGGCAGTTTATCTTCTTCGTGTCGCCCCTGTGCATCTACATAGACGATACTCTCTTCGGTCAGATGCTCGTAGGGAATTCCGGTCGGCGTAATCAGCATGCCGTCGCGATAGCGAACGCTGATATTGCCGGCGGTGCCCTGATTTAACCCCATGCGGGTCATCTCAAGGCAGGTGTCGATAATGTCTCTGGCTAATCGGGCTCGTTCCATTTTTTATTCTCCGGGTACAGTTTTATTTTTACTGGCGGGAACGTTTGACCAGCTTCATATCGACTTTCGCCGTCTCGTTAACCGCTTCGCCGTCGATGGCTCGCTGCATCAGTTCAAACGCTTTTTCCGCCCAGGTATCTTCATCCTGCTGCATGGACCAGACGCTGTTAGGCAGGAACCCCAGCATGGGGTGCTCATCGAAGGTGCCGATATTGATGTGTTGGGGCACGGTGCCGGTACGCGTCCGCAGGGCTTCGATTGCCCCTTCCAGAACGGGTAACGATGAGGCGATAAACGCCTGCGGAACACCCTGGCTGTCGATAAGCGAATCCATCAGGGCATATCCGCCCTCCGGCGTATTGTCCGGCCCTTCGATGACCCACTCGCGATGGTGAATACCGGCTGTTTTCAGGGCCTGTAAGTAGCCGTTCAGACGGTCCGTAATACTGGGCAGTGCGGTATCGCCCACAAGGAACCAGAGCGGCGTTTTTCTCTCTGCCAGCATGTTGCGGGCCAGTTCATCCCCCCCGGCCTCGTTATGACTCTCAACCAGCGCGTTGTCAGTAAAGCCAAAATCCCGGTCGAGGAGCACCAGTGGTTTTTGGATCTGCCGCAAATGATGCTGCTGGTTTTCCAGCGTCGAGGGAACGATAAACAAGCCGTCCACGTTGCGCGCCATCAGGGCTTTGACCAGCTTGTTTTCGTAATCCACATCGTTGTAAGTACAGCTGATCATCAGCTGGTAGCCCGAACGGCGGCAGCGCAGTTCGAGTTTCTCGGCGAGCGTTGCAAAGAACACGTTCGAGATGTTGGGTACGATGAGTCCCAGCGTCTCGGTTTTGTTTAGCTTAAGACTGCGCGCCGAATGGTTGAGGGTATAGCCGAAGCGCTCGACGTGTTCATTAATTCGGGACTGTGTTTTCACGCTGATCCGATACTGTTCGGCTTTCCCGCTCAGTACCAGCCGCACGGTGGTGACGGATAAATTCAGATCCTTCGCTATCTGTTCAACTGTTTTGGCCATCGCTACGCCTCAATCCTTAACGTACGTAAAAAACTGCTGATAAAGCATACGCATCCTGCCATTATATTTCCTGTTGCATCAGGAGATTAAGCGCCTGCTGCTGGGTCCACAGCATCAGGTACGCCTCATATTTTTGCCGGTGGAAAGCCGCGGTTTCCGGCCGACGGGTGATGATGTCGCCGGCTTTGACCATTTCCCGGGTGGCATCGGTGAGCGTTGCCCATGCACCGCTCGCCACAGCGCCGCAAATGGCCGCGCCGAGAGTGACGGCATCTTCTTCGGCTAAGAGATGAATATCGCAGCCCGTGGCATCGGCATACTCCCGCAGCCAGAGCCGGTTATGGGTGGCTCCTCCACAAATGACAATGCGCGACAAGGTGTGCCCGTGATGTTTAAGGGTAGCCATAATATGTCGTGTGCCATAGGCTATGGCCTGTAGCGTGGCCAGGTAGAGCCTCGCCAGCGCACGTTCACCGGTTTCTAATGTCAGACCGACCACGCTGCCCCGCGCATCCGGACGCGAACGCGGCGAGCGGTTGCCGTGGTGATCGGCCAGAATGTGCAGGTTGCGGGTGGGATATTTTTCTTCCTGTTCAAGCGCGGCTACCCAGTCGTTGAGCAGCGCCACCGGATGGCGTTGCGCCGCTTCTGCTTTTGCAAACAGGTCTGCGCTGGCTCCGTGCTCGCGCAACGTCCAGTCGACCAGTGCCCCGGCAGCACTTTGCCCGCCTTCCGTCAGCCAGTAGCCCGGCAGCATGGCGCTCCAGTAAGGCCCCCAGACGCCGGGCGTATGGATCTCCGTCTGACTGGCAAGCATATGGCAGTTCGAGGTTCCGCTGATGAGCGCCAGCGTGCCCTCCGGGTGTGAGCCCGTCAGCGCCACGCCACCCGCGTGGGCATCGATCATGCCGCTTGCCACAACCACCTCTTCGGGCAACCCCAGAGCTTGCGCTGCCTGTGGGCTGAGTTTCCCGACGCATTCAGCGACGTCCAGAATAGTATCGGGAATTTTTGTCAGTAAGGTCTCGAGCCCCACCTCCCTGAGCAGCGATTCGCTGAACTGCGCCTCATGCGCAAGGTAGTTCCATTTGCAGGTGAGGGTGCACAGGCTGGCGGCGTCCTGGCCCGTCGCTTTCCAGACCAGAAAATCGGCAAGGTCGAAAAAGCGCCAGGCCTGATTCCAGGTTTCAGGATGATGTCGCTGCAACCACAGCAGTTTTGGCAGTTCCATTTCAATACTCACCTCGCCGCCCACGTAGCACAGGGCCGGATCGCGTGTGGCATTGATGCGAACGGTTTCTTCGTGAGCACGATGATCCATCCACATAATGATGTCCTGCGATGCCGGACTGTCGGGGGACACGCTCAGGCCGTTACCCTCAGCATCCAGCGCGACCAGCGAGCACGTGGCGTCGAAGCCAATCGAACAAATGGCGTCGGGTGAGATCCCAGAGGAGTCGACGGCTTCCCGCACCACCGCGCAAACCTGCTGCCAGATCTCCGCGGAGGACTGTTCCACGCGCGCGTTGCTGGCGTGAAACTGCGAAATCGGACGGGTCGCGAAGCTCAAACGCTCGCCTTGCGCAGAGTAAAGCCCAGCACGAACGCTGGCTGAACCCACATCGACCCCGAGGAAATAGCCGTCACTCATCATAAACTTCCTTATTTTTTACCAAACGGATGTAACAGTTTATCAATTTCAGGGGTGTTGATATTCTGCGCATTGACATATTTCACTGGAATATCAATTTCCTTAGCCACCGTCTGTCCGGAAATCACCGCGTTCAGCGCCTTTATGCCCTGATAACCAATCTGGTACGCGTCCTGCACCACGAAGCCCTGAATCACGCCGTTTTTGAGGAAGTTAATGATGGCTTCGGTGCTGTCAAAACCGATGACTTTCACTTTGCCCTTCAGATTCTGGCTGTCGATAGCGTTCGCAACGCCCAGGGTTGAGCCTTCGTTGGTGGCATAAATACCGGCGATATCCGGGTTGGCCTGAACCATATCAATGGTTTTATCCATCGCTTTTTGCGGGTCGCCATCGCTATATTGCACCGGCAGTACCTGAATATTCGGGTACTTCTCTTTCATTCGCTCGCTGAATCCTTCAGAGCGCTCAATGGCGGACGTCGTTCCGGCTACGTGGGCGATAATACCCACTTTCCCCTTCTGGCCTACCTGCTCCGCCAGCGCATCCGCAGCCTGTGCGCCCGCCTTACGGTTATTGGTGGCGACAAAGCTGGCCGGGATATCGGAGTTCACGCCCGAGTCGAAGGTCACCACTTTGATCCCCCGGCTGTTGGCGGTTTCGACCAGCGGGGCAAGGGCGTTTGCATCAAGCGCGGCCAGCAACAGGCCGTTTGGCTTTTGTGCCATGGTGTTTTCGACTAACTGGATCTGCTCGGCGATTTGCGTTTCATCGGCAGGGCCAACGTAGCTGGTTTTGTCACCCAACTCTTTTGCGGCAGCTTCCGTCCCCATTTTGACCGTCTGCCAGAATTCGTGCTGGTAACCTTTACTGACTACCGGCAGGTTCAAATCTTTTGCCAGCGCGCTGCTGGACAGGATGGCAACGAGCGACAGGGCGCTCAGGATATGGCTGGTTTTCATTATTTGCTCCGTTGTAGGGTTGGCAGGGCTTGTTGTATCGAGAACCTAACGCATTCTTTTACGTAACGTGTCCAGGTAGACGGCGGCAACGACGACCACGCCCATCGCCACCATCTGCCAGAACTGGGACACGCCCATGAGATTGAGGCCGTTTTTCAGCACGCTCATAATGAACGCGCCTATGATGGTGCCGCCAATCGTGCCCACGCCGCCCATCAGACTGGTACCGCCGATCACTACCGCCGCAATGGCTTCCAGCTCATAACCCACGCCTACGGTTGGCTGGCCTGAATTGAGACGAGAGGCGAGGATCACCCCGGCCACGCCGGTTAACAGGCCGCATAAGGCGTAAACGAAAATTTTCACTCGCTGGACTTTGATCCCGGAAAGATGTGCCGCCGTTTCATTGCTGCCGACAGCGTAGATATAGCGGCCCATCACCGTTTTCTTCAGGATCCACATGGCGATCAGTGCCACGATGACCAGGTAGAACACCGGATAAGGCAGGACGTCGAACAGGCGACCCTGCGCTAGCAGCTTGAACTGCGGGTAGTCAGAAAAATAAATCGCGCGGCCATCGGTCATCACCATATTGATGCCGCGTACCGACATCATTAAGCCGAGGGTGGCAATAAACGGTGGTATGGTCATTTTGGTGACCAGAAACGCGTTCACATAGCCGCAAAGCCCGCCGGCGAGCACGCCTGCCAGAATACAGACCGGCAGCGGCATACCAAACCCGGCGGCGATGCCCACCGCAACCCCTGAGAACGCCACCACCGATCCGAGCGACAGGTCGATCCCGGCGGTAATAATCACAAAGGTTACGCCAATGGCCATGATGCCAATCACCGCCGTTTGCAGGGCGATAGTCATGATATTTTCAGTATTAAAGAAGAACGGTGAGCTGAAGCTGAAAAACAGAACCAGCAATACCAGGCTAAAAAGAGGCGCCAGACGCATCAGGAGCGCTTTATTTATTTTCATCGTATGACTTCCGCTTTGCGGCGATGGAACGGTAACGGACATGATTAATCCTCCAGCGTGGCGTATTGCATGATTTTTTCCTGGGTGGCGTGCTCAGCCTCTATTTCGCCGGCAATGTGGCCGCTGCGCATCACAAGTATGCGGTCGCACATTCCTAATACTTCCGGCAGTTCGGATGAAATCATGATGATCGATTTACCTTTAGCGACAAGGCGGTTCATTAGTTCATAAATTTCCAGCTTGGCGCCAACATCAATTCCCCGGGTTGGCTCATCAAAAATTAAAATATCGGTATCTTTACAGACCCAGCGGGCAATAATGATCTTCTGTTGATTACCGCCGCTTAAATTCAGTGCCGCCTGTTCCAGATGCGGCGTTTTTATTCGCAGCGCATCCACCAGTTTCTGGCTGGACTCCCGGCAGCGCTTTTCATCGACATTACCCGCGGCGCCGGCGTAGTCCGGGTAATTGCCGAGCATAATGTTCATCTCAACGGAAAGGCCGAGGGCGAGTCCCTCTTTTTTGCGGTCTTCTGTTAAATAGCTGATGCCTTTCTCAATGGCGTCAGCCACGTCTTTAATCCGTGTGGGGGTGCCGTTCAGCGTCAGGGTACCGGCGTCGATCGCATCGGCGCCAAACAGGGCCCGGCCCAGTTCCGTTCGGCCTGCGCCCATTAAGCCAGCGAGGCCGAGGATCTCACCGCGCCAGAGGGTAAAGTTGATGTCGTGCAGTACACCATTTCGCGTCAGGCCATTCACCTCCAGCACTTTTTCTCTGCGCTGATGCGGCGGGCGTTTTGGGTAGATGTTATCGAGATTGCGGCCAACCATCATGGCGATAAGCTCGCCGATCTGAACCGTTTCATAATCTACGGTGGCGATGTATTGTCCGTCGCGCATGACGGTCGCGCGATCGGCGATCAGCGCCAATTCTTCCAGACGGTGCGAGATGTAGACTATCCCCGTGCCCTGAGCCTTGAGCATCCGCGTGACGTCAAATAAACTCTCGATTTCACTTTCGGTCAGCGCGGCGGTGGGTTCATCCATGATTAGCACTTTGGCATTGACCGAAATCGCTTTGGCAATTTCCACCATCTGCTGCTGGGCTACGGTTAATTCACTGACGCGGGCGTCCGGGGCGATTTTTAAATTCAGCGTGTGCAGTATTTTCTCAACCGCCTGTCGCTGGGCGCGTTTATCTAACTGCCAGCGGCTATTTTTGCAGAATTCACGGCCAATAAAGATATTCTCTTCCACGGTTAAATCGGGAAAGAGATTAAATTCCTGATGGATAATCGTAATACCTGCGTGCTGAGCACTTAGCGGATCGCTGAATGATACGGATTGCCCTTCAAAGCGAATTTCACCGGAATCGGGTTGGTAAACACCGGATAATATTTTCATCAGCGTCGATTTGCCGGCACCGTTTTCACCTAACAGGGCATGAACTTCGCCGCGGCGTAAATCGAAATCAACCTGATTCAGCGCCAGCACGCCGGGAAAGCGTTTGGTGATGCGCGTCATCTGAATAAGAGTCTCTGACATTGCAAAATTCCTGTGTTGGAAAGGCAATGAATCACAAGCCACAGTGATTTAGTTATTAAGCTAACTCGACTTAGCTTTCGTCCTTAAAAGCTATTTTAGGGTCATAATTTAGCCAAATCATTTGTATTCAAATTGTGACGTCGTGCAAAGGTATTTTGTTATTTAATTGAATTCAAACGATATGTTTAGATTTTGCTGAATCGTAATACCTGACACTGATCGAATTTTGACCTCTCATCGTGAAACTGCTCACAGATCCTGCACATTTATCTTGTCTCATTTTTAGTGAGAACCCTAAGCTAATTCGAGTTAGCAAATTTCACCGCTTTCCGTTCACGGTGCTGCCCGGGCGCTTTTTCACGGCTATGCCCCTGAGACGGATAGGTTAACCAACGTGAGGAAGGGCTATGAAAACGATAAAAGCGTTACCCCGGATTGGCATTCGACCTGTTATTGATGGCCGCCGAATGGGCGTACGCGAGTCTCTGGAAGAGCAGACCATGAACATGGCGAAAGCCACGGCGGCGCTACTCAGTGAAAAATTACGCCACCCCTGCGGTACGCCCGTAGAGTGCGTAATTGCCGACAGCTGCATTGCCGGAATGGCGGAATCCGCCGCTTGCGAAGAGAAGTTCAGCACGTGCCACGTTGGTCTGACGATCACCATCACCCCCTGCTGGTGTTACGGGAGTGAAACCATTGATATGGATCCGCTGCGCCCGAAAGCGATCTGGGGCTTTAATGGCACCGAGCGTCCGGGGGCGGTATACCTCGCAGCGGCGCTGGCAGCGCATAACCAGAAAGGGATCCCGGCGTTTTCCATTTACGGCCACGATGTACAGGATGCGGGCGACGAGACCATCCCGGCAGACGTTGAGGAAAAATTGTTGCGCTTCGCCCGGGCGGGCCTGGCGGTCGCCAGCATGAAGGGGAAAAGTTATCTGTCGGTGGGCGGTGTCTCAATGGGGATCGCGGGCTCGATTGTCGATCACAACTTCTTTGAATCCTGGCTGGGGATGAAGGTGCAGGCGGTGGATATGACCGAACTGCGTCGCCGCATCGATCATAAGATTTACGACGAGCAAGAACTTGAGCTGGCCCTGAGCTGGGCGAAGGCACATTTCCGTTTCGGCGAGGATAAAAACGCAGAGCAGTATCGTCGCAATGAACAGGAAAATGCCGCGATCCTGCGGGAGAGCCTGCTAATGGCGATGTGCATCCGCGACATGATGCAGGGCAACCCTAAACTCGCTGCGATGGGCCGCGTGGAGGAATCGCTGGGCTATAACGCCATTGCGTCCGGTTTCCAGGGGCAGCGCCACTGGACGGATCAGTATCCAAATGGCGATACCGCAGAGGCGCTGCTGAACAGCTCTTTCGACTGGAACGGTATTCGCCAGCCGTTGGTAGTGGCGACGGAAAATGACAGCCTTAACGGGGTAGCGATGCTGTTTGGGCATCTGATGACCGGCACCGCGCAGATTTTTGCTGATGTACGCACCTACTGGTCGCCGGAGTCGGTTGAGCGTGTTACCGGCCAGAAGCTCACTGGACGGGCTGAGCACGGCATTATCCATCTGATCAACTCCGGCTCGGCGGCGCTGGACGGTACAGCGGAGCAGAAAGACGCCGAGGGGAAACCGACCCTGAAACCACACTGGGACATTACTGAGCAGGAAGCCAGCGCGTGCCTGGCCGCAACCCACTGGTGTCCGGCGGTGCATGAATACTTCCGCGGGGGCGGTTTCTCATCAAACTTCCTCACCCGGGGTGGCGTGCCATTTACCATGACCCGCGTAAACCTCATCAAGGGTGTGGGTCCGGTATTACAGATAGCGGAAGGCTGGAGCGTTGAGCTGCCGGAACACGTACATGACATTCTGAATAAGCGCACCGATTCAACCTGGCCCACCACCTGGTTTGCCCCACGCCTGACCGGTAAAGGCCCGTTCAGCGACGTCTATTCAGTGATGGCGAACTGGGGCGCTAACCACGGGGTATTAACCGTCGGGCACGTCGGCGCTGATTTCATCACCCTGGCGTCCATGCTGCGCATCCCTGTATGCATGCATAACGTACCGGAGGCGCTGATTTATCGGCCGACGGCCTGGGGCGCTCACGGTATGGATCCGGAAGGGCAGGATTACCGCGCCTGTGAAAATTACGGACCGTTATACAAACATTAATCCGGCCTGCCAGCCTGCTCCGGCGGGCTGGCAGCCTGTGGGGACCGCGATGAAAAAATGTTTTCTGGTTCTCGATTGTGGCGCGACGAACGTGCGCGCCATTGCGCTGGATCCCGAAGGGAATATTGTGGCGCGCGCCGCGGTGGCGAACGAAAGCGAAAGCGCCGCTGAAAATCCGGCCTGGCACCAGTGGTCGCTCGACGCCATCATGCAACGGTTTGCCGTCTGTTGTCAGAAAATCAGCGCAGCGCTGAGCGAGCATCAACTGTGCGGAATGAGTGTGACGACCTTTGGCGTGGATGGCGCACTGGTAGATGAGCGGGGAGAACTGCTTTACCCGATCATCAGCTGGAAGTGCCCGCGAACCGTGCCGGTGATGGAAGCGATTGCCCGTTCATGCTCCCCGGCAGAACTACAGCAGATCACCGGCGTTGGGCAGTTTAGTTTTAACACGTTGTATAAGCTGGGCTGGCTTCAGGACAACCATCCCGATCTGTTACAGCGTGCTCACGCCTGGCTTTTTATCTCCTCGCTAATCAACCATCGCCTGACCGGAAAGATGACGACCGATCTCACGATGGCCGGTACCAGTCAGATGTTCGATCTGCATCAGCAGCGCTTCAGTGAAACGATCTTAAGCAAGATCGGCGTGCCTCATTCCCTTTTCCCGCCGCTGGTTTCCCCCGGAGAAAGGATTGGTGAATTGCGGCCCGACGCTGCATCCAGGCTCGGATTGCCTTGCGGTGTGCCGGTGATCTCCGCCGGGCACGACACGCAGTTTGCCCTTTTTGGCGCCGGGGCGGGAATTAATGAGCCAGTTCTCTCTTCGGGTACCTGGGAGATTTTAATGGCGCGCACCACGCAGGTTGATACCGCTTTGCTGGGGCAATACCCGGGCGCAACCTGCGAACTGGATAGCCGGACGGGGCTCTATAATCCGGGAATGCAATATCTGGCGTCTGGCGTACTGGAGTGGATCCGCGCGCTGTTCTGGTCGCCTGGTACCGACTGGGACACTATTCTGGCTCAGGCGGCGGCAATTCCGAACGGCGCGGATGGCGTCACGATGAATACCCAACTGCTCGATTCTCCACTCGCCGGCTGGCAGGGCGTTACGCTCACCACCACGCCAGCCCATTTTTACCGCGCAGCCCTGGAAGGACTCACGGTGCATCTGCAAGAAAAATGCCTGGCGCTGGAGGCGATCGCGCAATTTAAGGCGCGTGAACTCCTGCTGGTGGGGGGAGGTAGCCGCAATATGCTGTGGAATCAGCTCAAGTCCAATGCGCTTGGGATCCCGGTGAAGGTTCTTGAAGAGGCTGATACGACCGTGCTGGGGGCGTCTTTGTACGGATGGTGGGGCGTCGGAGAAACGGCCAGCGCTGAGGCTGCTCGCGATCGGGTCCACTATCGTTACCGTTATTTCTATCCTGAGGAGCAACCTTGTGCTTAAAACGATATCCCCTCTGATTTCACCCGAGCTGCTGAAAACGCTGGCAGAAATGGGTCATGGTGACGAGATTATTTTTGCAGATGCTCACTTTCCCGCGCATAGCCTGGGGCCAAAGACGATCCGCGCAGATGGCCTGCTCATCAGCGATTTGCTGGCCGCGGTGATACCGCTGTTTGAACTGGACAGCTATGCGCCACCGCTGGTGATGATGGCCCCTGTCGACGGGGATACGCTCGATATACAGGTAGAAGCGCGCTATCGCAACGCACTCTTTGGTGAGGCGGAAGGGGAGGGGATTACGCGTATTGACCGTTATGCGTTTTATGCGCGGGCACAGAAAGCGTACGCCATCGTGGTGACGGGCGAGACCGCGAAATACGGCAATATACTGTTAAAGAAAGGGGTTACGCCGTACCCATAAAAAAACGCCGGGCTAAACCCGGCGTTTTTACATCAGTCTTCTTACCAGACGTAAGTCAGCAGGTGTTGTGAATCTGGCACCATGAAGTCTACGGACATCATCACGGACAGGGAGGTGATGGCGACAATCGAGAACACAAACAGCTTGCGTGCCCAGACCTTGTCATCTTCCACTTTATAACCGCGCAGGGCCATGCCGAGCCACCATACGCTCACCGCAGCTGCTACCACCAGATATTTATATCCGGCGTAACCGCCCAGAGAGAGCATCAGCGTTGCCACGGCAAAAGCGATGATGTAGAGCGTGATGTGGTTCTTGGCAACCGAAATGCCTTTCACGACCGGCAGAACCGGAATGTTCGCCGCCTGATAATCCTTAAAGCGGAAAATCGCGATGGCGTAGGAGTGCGGCATCTGCCACAGGCTAAAGATAGCCAGCAAGATGAGCGCACCGCTGTCGAACTCGTTCGTGACGGCGCAGTAGCCAATCACCGGCGGCGCCGCGCCGGAGAGAGAACCAATCAGCGTGCCGTAGACGGAGTGACGTTTCATATACAGGCTGTAGACGCCCACATATACCACGAACCCCATCACCCCCAGCCAGCAGGCCAGCGGGTTAGCACCAAACCACAGCAGCATAAAGCCAGCAATACCCAGCAAGGTGGCGTACACCAGCGAGACGGAAGGAGCAATCAGGCCTTTAACCAGCACCCGATTTTTGGTCCTTTCCATCTTCTTGTCGATATCCATGTCGATGTAGTTGTTAAATACACAACCGGACGCAACCACCAGTGACACACCGACCAGCGTGTAAATAAAGAGGGTGTAATCAATGCTGCCTTTAGAGGCCAGCAGGAACCCTCCGATTACGGAGATCAGGTTGCCAAAGATGATGCCTGGTTTCGTGACTTGCAGGTATTGCTTAAACATACTCGCCGCTCTTAGTGAACCATCATGTTGTAGTTAAGGTTCCACATAATCCAGATGGAACCGACTACCAGGATAGCGATGATAATCACGGTAAAGATAAAGGCCGTCATGTTCCAGCCTTCATCGGACTTGGTGTTCATGTGCAGGAAGCAAACCAGATGCACCAGAATCTGAATCACCGCGGTCACCAGGATTGCGCCCAGGATAACCGGCTTAGATGCAGAACCGTTCATCACCATCCAGAACGGGATCACCGTCAGAATGATCGACAGGATGAAGCCTGTCATGTAGGTTTTTACGCTGCCGTGGGAAGCGCCATGATCGTTAGAATGACTCATTACATCGCCCCCATCAGATAGACAACAGAGAACACACAGATCCATACCACGTCCAGGAAGTGCCAGAACAGGCTCAGGCACATAATACGGGTACGGTTAGTACTGGTCAGGCCGCGACGGGAGATCTGGAACATCAGCACCGCCATCCAGATCAGACCCGAGGTCACGTGCAGACCGTGGGTGCCTACCAGCGCGAAGAACGCTGACAGGAAGCCGCTACGATCCGGGCCGAAACCTTCCATGATCAGGTGATGGAATTCATAGATTTCCATCCCGATAAAGCCAGCACCAAACAGCCAGGTCAACGCCAGCCAGGAGACAACCTGGCTCTTGTTGTTTTTGTACATGGCGATAGCCGCCATGCCGTAGGTGATGGAGCTGAATAACAGCAGTGCGGTTTCAACCAGAACGAACGGCAGTTCAAAGATGTCCTTACCGGTCGGGCCGCCCGCTGTGCCGTTCACCAGAACGGCATAGGTTGCGAACAGACAGCAGAACAGGATGCAGTCGCTCATCAGGTAGATCCAGAAACCGAAGACTTTCGTCGGTCCTGTATCATGGTGCGCATGTTCATGCGCGTGGGCAGTTGAGTGCGCCAGAGTATCAGTTGCCATTTTTCAGCCCCGCTTTAGAAATCTCGTCAAAATGCTGGTTTTCCAGCTTTTCAACTTCACGGACTGGTACGTAGTAGTCCACGTCCTCGTCAAAGCTCTTCACAATCCAGCTGATTACGATGCCAGCGAAGCCAACAATCGCCATCCACCAGATGTGCCAGATCATTGCGAAACCAAATACCGTTGCGAAAGCGGCAATGACCATGCCCGCGGCGCTGTTTTTCGGCATATGGATCTCTTCGTAATGCTCAGGTTGCTTGTACGCTTCACCTTTTTCTTTCATTTCCCAGAATGCATCACGCTCGTGAATGTGCGGCACTACGGCAAAGTTATAGAACGGAGGCGGAGAAGAGGTCGCCCACTCCAGCGTACGGCCACCCCATGGGTCACCGGTCAGGTCGCGGTTCAGGTTACGGTCACGGATAGACACGTAGTACTGAATCAGCTGGCACAGAATACCGCAGGCAATCAGCGCTGCGCCGCCCGCTGCAACCATCAGCATTGGGTGGAACTGCGGATCGATCTGCTGGCTCAGACGACGGGTCATCCCCATGAAGCCCAGCACGTACAGCGGCATAAACGCCACGAAGAAGCCGATGATCCAGAACCAGAACGCGCGTTTACCCCATTTTTCGTTCAGGGTGAAACCGAACGCTTTTGGCCACCAGTAGGTCACACCAGCGAAGCAGCCGAAGACCACGCCACCGATGATAACGTTATGGAAGTGCGCAATCAGGAACAGACTGTTGTGCAGAACGAAGTCAGCACCTGGTACCGCCAGCAGTACGCCGGTCATCCCACCTACGGAGAAGGTCACGATGAAGCCGATGGTCCACAGCATAGCTGAGTGGAACACGATACGACCCTGGTACATGGTGAACAGCCAGTTGAAGATCTTAACCCCGGTCGGGATCGCGATAATCATGGTGGTAATACCGAAGAAGGCGTTTACGTTGGCACCCGCACCCATGGTGAAGAAGTGGTGCAGCCAGACGATGAACGACAGGACGGTAATACATACGGTTGCCCACACCAGAGAGGTGTAACCAAACAGGCGTTTGCGCGAGAAGGTTGCCGCGATTTCGGAGAACACACCGAACACCGGCAGAACCAGGATGTACACTTCCGGGTGACCCCAGGCCCAAATCAGGTTGATGTACATCATCATGTTGCCACCCATATCATTCGTGAAGAAATGGGTACCCAGATAGCGATCCAGGGTCAGCAGCGCGATGGTGACGGTCAGAATTGGGAACGACGCGATAATCAGGACGTTGGCGCACAGAGATGCCCAGGTAAATACTGGCATCTTGAACATCGTCATACCTGGTGCACGCATCTTCAGGATGGTCACGAAGAAGTTAATACCGGTCAGGGTGGTACCGACACCGGAGAGCTGAAGCGCCCAAATCCAGTAGTCAACGCCCACGCCCGGACTGTACTCAATTCCCGACAGCGGCGGGTAGGCCAGCCAGCCAGTCTGAGCAAATTCGCCCACACCCAGTGACAGGTTAACCAGGATAACGCCGACAACCGTGAACCAGAAGCTCAGGTTGTTCAGGAACGGGAACGCAACGTCGCGCGCGCCGATTTGCAGCGGAACGACCACGTTCATCAGACCGATTACCAGCGGCATCGCCACGAAGAAGATCATGATAACGCCGTGGGCGGTAAAGATCTGATCGTAGTGGTGCGGTGGCAGGAAGCCGGCTTCGCCCGCAGACGCAAGCGCCTGCTGGCTACGCATCATGATTGCATCCGCAAAGCCACGAATTAACATGACGATACCGACGATGCAGTACATGATACCGAGTTTTTTGTGGTCAACCGAAGTCAGCCACTCATTCCACAGGTAGCTCCACTTACCGAAGTAAGTGATCAGGCCAACTAAGGCCGCGCCACCAATGATAATTGCAGCCACCGTAACCATAATAATCGGTTCATGGTAGGGCACTGCATCCAGTGTCAATTTTCCGAACATTTTCTTCCTCGGCCCCTTAGTGAGCGGTTTCCGCGTGGCTCATGTCCATGCCTTCCATACCCTGGTGCGTGTTGTGCTCGCCTTCAGGCTGGGTCATGTCCATGCTCATGCCGTGATCCATAAATTTGCCAATAACGTCTTTGAACAGATTCGGTTTCACGTTAGAGAAGTACTCCACCTTGTTGTATTCGCTAGGTGCAGCCACTTTTTCGAACGCCGCCATGTCAGACATGGTGTTTGGAGACTGCTTCGCTTTTGCAACCCACTGGTCGAAAGTCGCGCGGTCTGGCGTAGCGATAGCTTTGAACTTCATACCCGAGAAGCCCGGGCCACTATAGCTGGCGGAGATACCGTCGTAGGTGCCTGCTTCATTCGCGATCAGGTGCAGGTTAGTCTGCATACCGGCCATCGCGTAAATCTGGCTGCCCAGACGTGGGATGAAGAAGGAGTTCATTACGGAGTTGGAGGTCACTTTGAACTGAACCGGAGTGTTCGCCGGGAAGGCGATTTCATTCACGGTAGCAATGCCCTGTTCTGGATAGATGAAGAACCATTTCCAGTCCATGGAGACCACTTCAATGGTAATAGGTTTTTCATCGTGAACCAGCGGTTTGCTCGGCTCAAGTGCGTGAGTGGTTTTCCAGGTCAGTACAGCAAGGAACAGGATGATCAGAATAGGTACCGTCCAGACCACAGCTTCCACTTTATTGGAGTGTGACCAGTTAGGGCTATACTTCGCATCTTTATTGCTCGCACGATACTTCCAGGCGAAACCAACAGCCATCAAGATGGCAGGAATAACCACAATCAACATCAGGCCAAAAGCCGTCAGTATCAATGAACGTTGTTCCAGTCCAATCTGTCCTTTGGGGTCTAGTAGTGCAGAATCGCAGCCACTGAGTAATACAGTGCCTGCGAATAATGACAACCATCCCAAACTTTTATTGTATTTCCTGAGTCTCATTTAACGACCTCAATTCCACGGGAGTCTGGTGGCGTTTAAAGTGTGGGGGCATTTTACGGGAAGGTTACATTACTGTAAACATCATTAGCCCTGTGTCAGGAAGGTGTTACCGGGTTCTGCCGCACATGTCACAAGTGTTGCAAATTATGTCGCGTTTTCCGGGGGAAGCCGCACGGAGCGGGCGTTATAACGAAAGGGTGCCCCAGCATACCGCAAAAGGGACAATTGGTATAACCATTGTGAAAAATACACAAATAATTAACAATTAATTATCAATAAAAAGACAACTAAAAAACGAAAATTCAATCTTTCGAATGCTGAATCGTTTAACGGAAAATAGCGTAGCGAAATAAGCTCCAATAATTTCCGAATGCTATCCCGCACAAAACAACAAATATTTTTTTTGCCGATGGCGGTTATTTCGCCGTTATAATTTCGTGTCGTTATTACAACGGGAAATAATCTTTCGCTTTTTACTTCATGTCATCTGCGTTTTCCGCAATGACAAGAAATCCAGCATCCCACCGGTCAGGATACCCACGATGGCGAGTAACACCCCTGCATCAAGCAGCTGGGTTTCAAACGGAAGCGACAAGGTGGTCGTCGCATTCAAGATGAGTACCGCGAGCCACACTACCAGCGCAAGACAACCAGCCATCAGCAGACGCAGGGCAAACCGATAGGCAGCCTGATATTCCGTGCGCGGCATGAAGTGTTCCGTCCGCTGGGTATATTCCAGCGTCTGGCGACAGACCAGCAGCAATAAAATCCCCGGCACCGCCGCCACCACCGAGAAGAGATAAAACGTCGGCCAGCCGTGAGCTTCAACAAACCAGCCCGCGACGGGGCCAACGTATACGCGCCCGACGGCAGAAAGGGCAGACAGTAGCGCAAATTGGGTGGCGGAAAATGACTTATTGCACAGCGTCATCAGCAGGGCGACAAATGCCGCAGTGCCCATACCGCCACACAGGTTTTCAAAGAATACCGCCGTCGCCATGCTGATCATATGCTTGTCGGTGATCGACAGCAGCCAGTAACCGGCATTCGATGCGCCCTGAAGGATGCCGAAGATCAGCAGAGCGCGGAACAGCGTCAGGCGCTGCATCAATACACCGCCGTAAAGCGCGCCGACGATCGTGGCAAACAGCCCCAGGGTTTTGTTCACCACGCCGACTTCGCCCGCATCAAACCCGACGCCGCGGATCAGGAAGGTGGTGGTCAGACTCATGGCGAAAGCGTCGCCAAGCTTATAAAGGACAATTAGCAGCAGGATCAGCCAGGCATTATTGCGACCAAAGAAGTCGCGGAGCGGTGCGGCGACGGCCTGCTCCAGCGAGCGGGGGACCGGAATCACATCGCTCGGTTCAGGCGCGAATAGCGTGGCAATAATGCAGGGGATCAGCAGAGCGGCCATCAGCCAGTACATTCCCTGCCAGCCGAGATAGCGGTCGGCAAGCCAGAGGGCCAGCCCGCCGGAAACCAGCATACCCAGGCGGTAGCCAAGCACGCTGATTGCCGCACCGGCGCCACGCTCTTCCGCTGGCAGGACGTCCGTCTTCCAGGCGTCAAAAACAATGTCCTGCGAAGCGGAGCAGAAGGCGATGACCACCGCAAGCGCGGCCATCCAGCGCAGCTGTGTTGACGGCTCAAGGAAACCCATTGCGGCAATGGCCAGCAACAGCAGCACCTGCGTCATCACTAACCAGCCGCGACGGCGCCCGAGGAACGGTGGGGTATAGCGATCCATCACCGGCGACCACAGGAACTTAAAGACGTAAGCCTGGCCGACGAGCGAGAAGAAACCAATGGTTTTAAGATCGATGTTCTCAACCGTCATCCACGCCTGTAACGTGCCGGAGGTGAGCGCAAGGGGTAAACCGGAGGCGAAACCAAGGATCAGCAGAATAGCTGATTTCGGTTGCTGGAAAATACGTAAGTAGTGACTGGACATGTTCTTATGAACTGACCCGGTGAAGCACCGGGTCAGTCAGCAGGATTAACGGGCGTTCTGCTTGATGAAGTCGTGAATGCTGGTGTCCTGCGCCATGTCGGCAATGGTATCAGTCAGCACGCTGTTAACCGCGTCAGCGATATTTTTGTTGGAGGCCTGGAATGCGCCTTCAACGGAATAGCTTGCACGGTAGTTTTTGTTCATTTTATTGCCGTTCTTCGCGGTAGCGATGATGGCGATATCGGCTTTGGTCGCAATGTTGTAGCGAACGTTACCCTGGGAGACGTCAGCGTACAGGTTGTTCACGATGATTTGCAGATCAACCGCGCCGCTTGGGCCAATCATGTAGCCACGGGAGGTCATCTGTTTCTCCAGCACTTCCTGCAACAGGAAGCGCAGGTCGCGGGAGGCGGTCAGCGTGACCTGCTGGTTGTCGCGAGTCACTTTCGCCAGCGCCTGGTCCTGACGCTGATCGGCGCCATTAATGCTGACCGTAACGCCCATCAGGCTTGGATCCTGCTGAGGCAGGGTAATTTTTGGTGAAACGTCAATGGTCGTCGGCGGAGTCGCGCAGCCGGCGAGCATAAAGAGTGCTACCAACGGAAAGAAGAGTTTTTTTAACATTTTCGGGTTCTCAACGAATCGTAAGCAAAGAGAGAAAAATTGCCGCCATCATAACATCGCCAACGGCCAGGGGAAGTGGTCAACGCATGTAAATTCATCGCCTTGTCCGAAAACTGACCACCTTTCCGCTTTTCTCTGCCTGTAAGGGACAAAACGTATGAACCACATAGTGAACTTCATTCGTTTGGATGAGAAAATCAGACGAAAGCTAAATATTTGTTGTCAAGGTGTAATGGAACCGGTAAAAGCGGCTAATATTTAAAGGGATGGGTGACATCTTAGCGTTGTCGGAGGAGTGATTTCATGATGATACGTGAACAGATAGAAGAAAAATTAAGGGCAGCGTTCAACCCTGTGTTTCTCGAAGTTGTCGACGAAAGCTATCGTCATAACGTGCCGGCAGGTTCTGAAAGCCACTTTAAAGTGGTTCTGGTCAGCGATCGCTTCACGGGAGAACGTTTCCTGAACCGACACCGCTTGATCTACAGCACCTTGACGGAAGAACTCTCCACAACCGTACATGCGCTGGCGCTGCATACCTACACCATTAAGGAATGGGAAGGGCTACAGGATACGGTATTCGCATCACCGCCTTGTCGGGGTGCAGGCACCATCGCCTGATAAATCGGATTTGCAACCGCCGGAGTTTTTCCAGTATGTTGCTTACAGATTTCGTCAAAACGGCCTTCGGGCCGTTTTGTTTTGTCTGAGTTTTGAGCGGATGGCGCGTTTTTAAGGCTAAAAATAGCCTTAAAGTGTGAAAAAAGCCGCAGCAACATGCTCCAACCGTTCTCGACTCACCTAAGTGATGCCGCTATAATGCCGCGTCTTATTGAATGTCTTCGGGATGATTCTGGCGACAGGGAATGTGAATCTGCACATAAGAGAGCATCCCGGTATAACAGACAGATTCAGAGTTGACCGAGCACTGTGATTTTTTTGAGGTAACAAGATGCAAGTTTCAGTTGAAACCACTCAAGGCCTTGGCCGCCGTGTAACGATTACTATCGCTGCTGACAGCATCGAAACTGCTGTGAAAAGCGAGCTGGTCAACGTAGCAAAAAAAGTACGTATTGACGGCTTCCGCAAGGGCAAAGTACCAATGAATGTTGTTGCTCAGCGTTATGGCGCTTCCGTGCGTCAGGATGTGCTGGGTGAACTGATGAGCCGCAACTTTATCGACGCGATCATCAAAGAAAAAATCAATCCAGCCGGCGCGCCGAACTACGTTCCAGGTGAATACAAGCAGGGCGAAGACTTCACCTACTCCGTAGAGTTCGAAGTGTACCCGGAAGTTGAGCTGAAAGGTCTGGAATCTATCGAAGTTGAAAAACCGATCGTTTCCGTGACTGACGAAGACGTTGACGGCATGCTGGATACCCTGCGCAAGCAGCAGGCGAACTGGAAAGAGAAAGAAGGCGCTGTTGACGCGGAAGACCGCGTAACCATCGACTTCACCGGTTCTGTAGACGGCGAAGAGTTCGAAGGCGGTAAAGCGTCTGACTTCGTACTGGCGATGGGCCAGGGTCGTATGATCCCAGGCTTCGAAGACGGTATCAAAGGTCACAAAGCTGGCGAAGAGTTCACCATTGACGTGACCTTCCCTGAAGAATACCACGCTGAAAACCTGAAAGGTAAAGCAGCGAAGTTCGTTATCAACCTGAAGAAAGTGGAAGAGCGCGAACTGCCAGAACTGACCGAAGAATTCATCAAGCGTTTCGGCGTGGAAGATGGTTCTGTTGCGGGCCTGCGTACCGAAGTGCGTAAAAACATGGAGCGCGAGCTGAACGGCGCTGTACGTAACCGCGTGAAGTCTCAGGCGATTGAAGGTCTGGTGAAAGCGAACGACATCGACGTTCCTGCTGCCCTGATCGACAGCGAAATCGACGTTCTGCGCCGTCAGGCTGCACAGCGCTTCGGTGGCAACCAGCAGCAAGCGATGGAACTGCCACGCGAGCTGTTCGAAGAGCAAGCGAAACGTCGCGTTGTTGTCGGCCTGCTGCTGGGCGAAGTGATTCGTACCCACGAGCTGAAAGCTGACGAAGAGCGTGTGAAAGGCCTGATCGAAGAGATGGCTTCTGCATACGAAGACCCATCAGAAGTGATCGAGTTCTACGGTAAGAACAAAGAGCTGATGGACAACATGCGCAACGTCGCACTGGAAGAGCAGGCTGTTGAAGCGGTACTGGCGAAAGCGAAAGTGACCGAAAAAGAGACCTCTTTCACCGAACTGATGAACCAGCAGGCGTAATTTCGCCCCGACGGTTTAAAGTTTGAACAAAAAACCCGTTGCCCTCCGGCGACGGGTTTTTTTTATCACCGCTTTAGTCCTGGAAGGGTGCTAAAACGCCCTTTCAGTGTTAGCGTTACAACAAAACGTTGTTATGCTTGAAATAGGGCATGACGACCCCCATTAGTATGTAATCACGATGATTGAGACTGGCTGATAATCCGTCCATAAGGTTACAATCAGTACAGCAGGTGTTTTCAATTTTGAACCAGGAGACGGAAATGTCATACAGTGGCGAACGAGATAACTTTGCACCCCATATGGCGCTGGTGCCAATGGTTATTGAACAGACCTCACGCGGTGAGCGTTCTTTCGATATCTATTCCCGTCTGCTCAAGGAACGCGTTATCTTTCTGACCGGCCAGGTGGAAGACCATATGGCTAACCTGATCGTGGCGCAGATGCTGTTCCTGGAAGCGGAAAACCCGGAAAAAGACATTTACCTGTACATCAACTCGCCAGGCGGTGTGATTACGGCGGGCATGTCAATTTATGACACCATGCAATTCATCAAGCCGGATGTCAGTACCATCTGTATGGGGCAGGCGGCATCCATGGGTGCTTTCCTGTTAACCGCAGGGGCGAAAGGTAAGCGTTTCTGCCTGCCTAACTCCCGCGTGATGATTCACCAGCCGCTGGGTGGTTACCAGGGCCAGGCGACGGATATTGAAATCCACGCCCGAGAAATTCTGAAAGTAAAAGCGCGCATGAATGAACTTATGGCGCAGCATACGGGTCAACCTCTCGAGCAGATCGAGCGCGATACCGAGCGCGATCGCTTCCTCTCTGCACCAGAGGCAGTTGAGTACGGCTTAGTCGACTCCATTTTGACCCATCGTAATTGATGCCCGCGACGCGAGTGTGCCGCTATACTAAGGTAGGGCGGAACGTTGCCTGTAAGCAGCTTGCGTCTGAGAATGGCATTTGCGTCGTCATGTGCGGCACATAGAACTTAAAAAGAGGTTTGGACTCATGACAGATAAACGCAAAGATGGTTCGGGCAAACTGCTGTACTGCTCTTTTTGCGGCAAAAGCCAGCATGAAGTGCGTAAACTGATTGCCGGGCCGTCCGTGTATATCTGCGACGAATGCGTCGATTTATGTAACGACATCATTCGCGAAGAGATTAAAGAAGTCGCGCCGCACCGTGAGCGCAGCGCGTTACCAACGCCACACGAGATTCGCCACCACCTGGACGACTATGTCATTGGTCAGGAGCAGGCGAAAAAAGTGCTGGCGGTGGCGGTATACAACCACTACAAACGTCTGCGTAACGGCGATACCAGCAATGGCGTAGAGCTGGGCAAAAGTAACATTCTGCTGATCGGGCCTACAGGTTCTGGTAAAACCCTGCTGGCGGAAACGCTGGCGCGCCTGCTGGATGTTCCGTTCACCATGGCGGATGCCACCACCCTGACCGAAGCCGGTTATGTGGGTGAAGACGTTGAAAATATTATCCAGAAGCTGCTCCAGAAGTGCGATTACGACGTACAGAAAGCCCAGCGCGGGATCGTCTATATCGATGAGATCGACAAAATCTCCCGTAAATCAGACAACCCGTCGATCACCCGTGACGTCTCGGGCGAGGGCGTGCAGCAGGCGCTGCTGAAGCTGATCGAAGGTACGGTTGCGGCTGTTCCACCGCAGGGTGGGCGTAAACATCCGCAGCAGGAATTCTTGCAGGTTGATACCTCCAAGATCCTGTTTATCTGTGGTGGTGCGTTTGCAGGCCTGGATAAAGTGATCTCTCACCGTGTGGAAACCGGCTCCGGCATTGGTTTTGGCGCAACGGTGAAAGCCACGTCTGAAAAACCAAACGAAGGCCAGCTGCTGGCGCAGGTTGAACCGGAAGATCTGATCAAATTCGGTTTGATTCCGGAATTTATCGGCCGTCTGCCGGTTGTGGCGACCCTGAACGAACTGAGCGAAGACGCGCTGATTCAGATCCTGAAAGAGCCGAAAAACGCGCTGACCAAGCAGTATCAGGCGCTGTTTAATCTGGAAGGCGTTGAGCTGGAATTCCGTGACGAAGCACTGGACGCGATTGCCAAGAAAGCGATGGCGCGTAAAACCGGTGCCCGTGGCCTGCGTTCTATCGTAGAAGCAGCATTGCTCGACACGATGTACGATCTTCCTTCTATGGAAGACGTTGAAAAAGTCGTGATCGACGAGTCCGTCATTGGTGGCCAGTCCAAGCCGTTACTGATTTACGGTAAACCGGAAGCGCAGCAGGCATCTGGCGAATAATTCACCATTTCATACAATCAGTTAATCAAAAAGGGGGGATTTTATCTCCCCTTTACTTTTTCCGTATTCATGGCGTTGAATGTATGGGAAACATCCCCATATACTGGATTACATGTTAATGGTTGTGTGAAGCACAGTTACATGACCAGTTTACCTGGCGGACACTAAACTAAGAGAGAGCTCTATGAATCCTGAGCGTTCTGAACGCATTGAAATCCCCGTATTGCCGTTGCGCGATGTGGTGGTTTATCCGCACATGGTCATACCCTTATTTGTAGGGCGGGAAAAATCTATCCGTTGCCTCGAAGCCGCCATGGATCATGATAAAAAAATCATGTTGGTCGCGCAGAAGGAAGCATCAACGGATGAGCCGGGTGTAAACGATCTTTTCACCGTCGGGACCGTGGCCTCTATTTTGCAGATGCTGAAGCTGCCAGACGGCACCGTGAAGGTGCTGGTGGAAGGCTTACAGCGTGCGCGTATTACCACTCTGTCAGACGATGGCGAGCACTTCTCTGCGAAGGCAGAGTACCTTGATTCACCGGAACTTGATGAGCGCGAACAGGAAGTGCTGGTACGCACCGCGATCAGCCAGTTCGAAGGCTACATCAAGCTGAATAAGAAAATCCCACCTGAAGTGCTGACGTCGCTGAACAGCATCGACGATCCTGCACGTCTGGCGGATACCATCGCTGCGCACATGCCGCTGAAGCTTGCCGACAAACAGTCCGTGCTGGAAATGTCCGACGTTAACGAACGTCTGGAATACCTGATGGCGATGATGGAGTCTGAGATCGATCTGCTCCAGGTTGAGAAGCGCATTCGCAACCGCGTCAAAAAGCAGATGGAAAAATCGCAGCGTGAGTACTATCTGAACGAGCAAATGAAAGCCATTCAGAAAGAGCTCGGCGAGATGGACGATGCGCCGGATGAAAACGAAGCGCTGAAGCGTAAGATCGACGCGGCGAAGATGCCGAAAGAGGCGAAAGAGAAAGCCGAAGCTGAGTTGCAGAAGCTGAAAATGATGTCTCCGATGTCGGCAGAGGCGACCGTCGTGCGCGGCTATATTGAGTGGATGGTGCAGGTTCCGTGGAATGCCCGCAGCAAGGTCAAAAAAGACCTGCGTCAGGCGCAGGAAATCCTCGATACCGACCACTACGGCCTGGAACGCGTGAAAGACCGCATTCTTGAGTACCTCGCGGTACAAAGCCGTGTGAACAAAATCAAAGGCCCAATCCTGTGCCTGGTAGGGCCTCCAGGCGTGGGTAAAACCTCTCTGGGCCAGTCCATCGCCAAAGCGACCGGACGTAAGTATATCCGTATGGCGCTGGGCGGCGTACGCGATGAAGCGGAAATCCGCGGTCACCGTCGTACCTACATCGGTTCCATGCCGGGCAAGCTGATCCAGAAGATGGCGAAAGTGGGGGTTAAAAACCCGCTGTTCCTGCTCGATGAGATCGACAAAATGTCTTCGGACATGCGTGGCGATCCGGCGTCGGCGCTGCTGGAAGTGCTTGATCCAGAACAGAACGTGGCGTTCAGCGATCACTACCTGGAAGTGGACTACGACCTGAGCGATGTGATGTTCGTGGCGACCTCCAACTCCATGAACATTCCGGCCCCGCTGCTGGACCGTATGGAAGTGATCCGTCTCTCCGGTTATACCGAAGATGAGAAGCTGAACATTGCTAAGCAGCACCTGCTGCCGAAACAGATTGAGCGTAACGCGCTGAAAGCCAACGAGCTGACCGTCGAGGACAGCGCGATTATTGGCATCATTCGCTATTACACCCGTGAAGCGGGCGTTCGTAGCCTCGAGCGTGAGATCTCTAAGCTGTGCCGTAAGGCGGTGAAACAGCTGCTGCTGGATAAGAGCCTGAAGCACATTGTGATTAACGGCGACAATCTGCATGCTTACCTTGGCGTTCAGCGCTTCGACTACGGTCGTGCGGACAACGAAAACCGCGTTGGTCAGGTGACCGGTCTGGCATGGACGGAAGTGGGCGGCGATCTGCTGACCATCGAAACCGCCTGTGTCCCGGGCAAAGGCAAGCTGACCTACACCGGTTCACTGGGTGAAGTGATGCAGGAGTCCATCCAGGCGGCGCTGACCGTGGTGCGCGCGCGCGCGGAAAAACTGGGTATCAACCCGGATTTCTACGAAAAACGCGACATTCACGTTCACGTTCCGGAAGGGGCGACGCCGAAAGATGGCCCAAGCGCGGGTATTGCCATGTGTACGGCGCTGGTTTCCTGCCTGACAGGGAACCCGGTTCGTGCTGATGTGGCCATGACCGGTGAAATTACGCTGCGTGGTCAGGTACTGCCTATCGGCGGGTTAAAAGAAAAACTGCTGGCGGCACACCGCGGTGGGATCAAAACCGTATTGATCCCTTACGAAAATAAACGCGATCTGGAAGAGATTCCGGACAACGTTATTGCCGATTTGCAGATCCATCCGGTGAAACGCATTGAGGAAGTTCTGACTCTCGCACTGCAAAATGAACCGTCCGGAATGCAGGTTGTAACCGCAAAATAGTGACCTCGCGCAAAGAGCGCCAATAAAAACAAGGCTGGTAAGTCATTTCGTACTTGCCAGCCTTTTTTTGTATAGCTAATTTAGATTGCTGATTGGGTTAGCCATCAACAACGGGTGTTGTAAGGTCATAGCAGGACTGATATAACTGCTGCGCGGTCGCGCTGTGAAGGATTCAGGTGCGATATAAATTATAAAGAGAGGAAGAGAACAGTGAATAAATCTCAACTGATTGACAAAATTGCTGCGGGTGCTGATATTTCTAAAGCTGCAGCTGGACGTGCTTTAGATGCTTTAATTGCTTCTGTTACTGAATCTCTGCAAGCTGGGGACGACGTTGCACTGGTAGGCTTCGGTACTTTTGCGGTTAAAGAGCGTGCAGCCCGTACTGGCCGCAACCCTCAGACCGGTAAAGAGATCACCATTGCTGCCGCTAAAGTGCCGGGTTTCCGTGCAGGTAAAGCGCTGAAAGACGCAGTAAACTGATTGCTTTCCCGCTCCAGGGAAGCTGAAAAGTACAAGGGCGCATCGTTTGATGTGCCTTTTTTGTTTGTCCAGACCTGATTTGTGCGAGTTTATGCGAGTTGTGGGCTGACAATTGCCCTGTTTTCTTGTCACAATACGCCTTTACGCGCGACGGTCAGGATTTTCCGTCAGCGTCAGGTAACCAGTCACCTACAGCGGAGTGTTGTTACACCATGATGGACAGCTTACGCACGGCTGCTAACAGTCTCGTGCTCAAGATTATTTTCGGTATCATTATCGTGTCGTTCATATTGACCGGTGTGAGTAGTTACCTCATCGGCGGTGGCGCGAACTACGCCGCAAAAGTGAATGGCCAGGAAATTAGCCGTGGGCAGTTCGAGAACGCTTTTGCTGGTGAACGTAACCGCATGCAGCAGCAACTGGGCGACCAATACTCTGAACTTGCAGCCAACGAAGGCTATATGAAAAACCTGCGTCAGCAGACGCTGAACCGCCTTATCGACGAAGCGCTGTTGGATCAGTACGCGAAAAGCCTGGGTCTGGGCATCAGCGATGAGCAGGTTAAAAAAGCCATCTTCTCGACGCAGGCTTTCCAGTCTAATGGGAAGTTCGACAACGCGCGTTACAACAGCATTGTTAACCAGATGGGTATGACGGCTGACCAGTACGCTCAGGCGCTGCGTAACCAGTTGACCACGCAACAGCTGATCAACGCGGTGGTGGGCACCGATTTCATGCTGAAAGGCGAAACTGAAGAGCTGGCGGCACTGGTGGCGCAGCAACGCGTGGTGCGTGAAGCGACGATTGATGTCAACGCACTGGCAGCGAAACAGCAGGTTAGCGACGCTGAAGTTAATGCTTACTACGAGCAAAACAAGAACAACTTCATCTCTCCGGAACAGTTCCGCGTAAGCTATATCAAGCTGGATGCAGCTGCGATGCAGGAAAACGCGACTGACGCCGAGATCCAGTCTTATTACGACCAGCATCAGGATCAGTTCACTCAGCCGCAGCGTAACCGTTACAGCGTGATCCAGACCAAAACGGAAGCAGAAGCGAAAGCCGTGCTGGACGAGCTGAACAAAGGCGCTGATTTCGCCACCTTAGCGAAAGCAAAATCCACCGACATTATTTCTGCCAAAAACGGCGGTGATATGGGCTGGCTGGAAGAGTCCACTACCCCGGACGAGCTGAAAAATGCAGGCCTGAAAGAGAAAGGCCAACTGTCTGGTGTAATCAAATCCTCCGTTGGTTTCCTGGTGGCGCGTCTGGACGATGTTGTGGCGGCGAAAACCAAGCCGCTGGCTGACGTTCGTGATGATATCGCTGCGAAAGTGAAGCAGGAGAAAGCGCTGGACGCCTTCTATGCTCTGCAACAGAAAGTGAGCGATGCCGCAAGCAACGACAATGAATCACTGGCGGGTGCTGAGCAGGCTGCTGGCGTTAAAGCGGTTGAGACGGGCTGGTTCAGCCACGAAAACCTGCCGGAAGAACTGAACTTCAAACCAGTTTCAGATGCCATTTTCAATGGTGGTCTGGTCGGTGAGAACGGTACGCCGGGCAGCAACTCAGACATCATTACCGTTGACGGTGACCGTGCGTTCGTACTGCGCGTCAGCGAGCACAAAGCCGAGGCAGTGAAGCCCCTGGCGGAAGTGAAAGATCAGGTGGTGGCGCTGGTCAAACACAACAAAGCGGCACAGCAGGCAAAACTGGATGCAGAGAAAATTCTGGCCGATCTGAAAGCCGGTAAGAACGATGCGCTGAAAGCGGCTGGCCTGAGCTTTGGCGAAGCAAAAACGCTGAGCCGTACCGGTCAGGATCCTGTCAGCCAGGCGGCGTTTGGCCTGAGCCTGCCGGCGAAAGACAAACCTGTCTTTGGCACCACGACCGATATGCAGGGTAACGTGGTGCTTCTGGCGCTGGATGAAGTAAAAGCCGGTACGCTGCCAGACGCGCAGAAGAAGGCCATGGTTCAGGGAATTACCCAGAACAATGCCCAGATTGCTTTCGAAGCGATGATGAGCAACCTGCGTAAAGAAGCCAAAATCAAACTGGGTGATGTGGTCACTCAGGAGCAATAATTACGTATCTGCTCGCAGATTTTCGTAACGCTCTGCAAAAACTAAAGGCCGCTTTCGCGGCCTTTTCCATTTCTGCAATCTGTTGTTTGTCCCTGTTTTCCCGTGCGGTTATTGTGGCGTGGCTGTCAACAAACAAGGAGAAAACAGCATGAAATGTGGAATCAAAGCACTGTTAATTACACTGGCTATTGCCACTTCCGGGATGAGTGCGGGCGCGCTGGCGGCGTCCCCCTCGGTTAAAGCGCAGGCTGCACAAAACCAGGCCGATGCAACGTCACAAGGTCATGTTAAAGCCAACGCGACGGCCAGCACGAAAGCCATTGAGGACGAGGGTACGCGGGTCAGTATCAATACTGCCTCTGCGGACGATCTTGCCCGCGTTATGAATGGTGTGGGTCTAAAAAAAGCGCAGGCCATCGTCAGCTATCGTGAAGAGTATGGCCCTTTCAAAACCCTTGACGATCTCAAGCAGGTGCCGGGTATGGGCAGCGCGCTGGTTGAGCGCAATCTCGCACACCTGACGCTGTAATCGCGTAATCACTTGCACTGCGGCAAAAATTTGCCAGGATAAAGAGGTCATACCAGTTATGACCTCTGAACCTATAACAACGAAAGGCTATTGCGCTATGCAGACACAAATCAAAGTCCGTGGTTATCACCTCGATGTTTACCAGCACGTCAATAACGCCCGCTACCTTGAATTTCTTGAAGAGGCGCGCTGGGACGGCCTGGAGAACAGCGAAAGCTTCCAGTGGCTGACCGCACACAACATCGCGTTTGTGGTCGTCAATATCAACATTAACTACCGCCGCCCGGCTGTGCTGGGGGATGTGCTCACCGTGACCAGTGAGGTCCAACAACTGAATGGCAAAAGTGGTGTATTGAGCCAGGTCGTTACGCTGGAGCCAGAAGGGCAGGTGGTGGCCGATGCGCTGATCACCTTTGTCTGTATCGATCTCAAAACCCAGAAAGCGTTGCCGCTGGAAGGGGAGTTGCGCGAAAAGCTGGAGCTGATGATCGCGTAAGAAATGTTCAGGAATAACTGTGCTGTCGACACTTACCGTTCGACAGCACGGTCAGGTAGCCCTTATTTCAGCCCGGTCTTTTTCTGCATCGCGGCCATCACGCCCGCTTTATCCGCAAAATAATGATTCAGACCGTTCGCGCGCAGGTTACAGGCGGCACACTGCCCGCAGCCGTCCCCTTTAATGCCGTTGTAGCAGGTCAGGGTCTCGTTGCGAACAACATCCAGCTTGCCCCAGTAGTCGGCCAGGGCCCAGGTTTCAGCCTTATCCAGCCACATCAGCGGCGTTTCGAAGCGGGTCTCTTTTGCCATTCCCAGATCGACAGCGTGATTGAGTGCTTTCACGAATTCATCCCGGCAGTCCGGGTAGCCAGAGAAGTCGGTCTCACATACGCCCGTGATCACCGCTTCGGCTTTCACCTGGTAGGCATAGATCGCCGTCAGGGTCAGGAAGAGAATGTTGCGGCCCGGTACGAAGGTGCTCGGAATGCCGCTGGCATCCGGTTCGTAATCAGGCACCGGAATGCTGTCGCGGGTGAGGCTGCTGACGGCCAGTTCATTTAACAGCGTCACGTCCAGCACTTTATGAGCGCGGGCGCCCAGTTTGAGGGCCAGTTCACGAGCGACATCGATTTCAGCGCGATGACGCTGACCATAATCAAAAGTGACGCAGTGCACTTCATCATACTGGTGAAGCGCCTGAATCAGGCAGGTGGTGGAATCTTGTCCTCCGCTGAACACGACGACGGCACGTTTCATAGATCATCTCGACAGTTACAGTAAAAGCGTCATGTTAACGCCTGGCTAAAGCGGCGACCAGCTTCTTCACGCGTTTGGGGGAGGAAGCCAGGCTTCGGTGAAGTCAAACCAGCCGCGAGTGTTAAGGCGTATGCCGTTGACGCCCGGAGGCGCGCTGATTTGATACTGGTAGTTAAAGAGCGGCGTCAGGACGGCTGTCTCCATTAACCGGCTGAAGATAGCCTGAAGTCCTGCGTGTCGGTCACGTTCGTCGGCCTGCGTCTGCACCGCATCCAGCGTGGCCTGCAAATGGGCGTATGCCGGTGCGCTCAGCAGATGCGGCCAGAGCGCATCGCAGCGGAGCCACTGCTCAAGCGTGTACGCTGGCGCTTCGCCAATCAGTCTGTCTCCCATCATGATGTCTGCATCGGCAAGCTGCTGGCACCCGTCCCACGTTTTGGCGTCGTGAAAGATGACGGTCAGTTCACAACCCTGCCGCGCAAGGTATGCTTTTAACTGGCTGGCCATGGTGTGAAGCTCAACCGGCAGGTGGTAGACGAGCGTCAATGCCTCTGGCAGCGCAACGTCGGTTAAATCAGGCCATTGGGGGATCGCCCAGCCGGGAAGCAGTTCCTCGGTAGGGGTGATGAGCCCTTCGTTCAGGGGAAGCGTGTGCAGCAGCGTTGAGAGATGAATGATATTAATCAGCCGCTTTGCCTGAAGTTCGCTCAGACGTGGGCTCTGTTTCAGCGTGAGGTAGCAGAAACCCAGACTGGTGCTGTTACTCACCAGCCGCAGGCTGGCCAGCTCGTCGGCCTCGCCAATGGCGATTTGCACCGGGTGGCGACAGCTGGTGCCCAGACTGTAGTCAAAAAGCTGGGGCGTGATCCAGTACTCGATAGCCTTAAGCAACGGATGGCCAAGGTGATACTGCTCGTGGCTTTCCAGACGCACCAGTTCAGGCTCAAAAACGCTCAGTCGAAAGGGACCGCTGCCCACCACGGGGTAATCGGGATGCGCCAGACGGCTACAGTAGGTTGCCAGCCTGTGCGCCAGCCAGTAGTCAGGTTGATGGAGAATAAACGTCAGGCACTGCGGATGCGTGGTTTCGATACGTAAGACGCTGCGGAAAAGCGTGCCCAAGCCGGGCTGCGATAACAGCGCCGTCAGGCTTTGCCGGAGCTGTGCCGTCTCTATTTTATCGCCGTTATGCCAGTGCAGGGTGGAGCGAATGTAGAAATGCCAGCGCAGGCCGTCAGCGGAGATTTCCCAGTGATGCGCCAGATCGCCCGTGGGTTCACTGCTGGTACCATTAAAACGCGTCAAACCAGAGAATACCTGTCCCGCCAGATGCTGCTCCGCCCGGCCAGGGAGAAACCCCGGCTGAAGCGGCTCCAGCGAGCGATAGTAGGGAATACGCAGCGTCGGCGTATCGTTCTGCCACTGCCCGCCCATAAACGGATGCAGCAGCGATCGCAAATCTTCAGGCGCGAGCTGGGCCAGCTCCAGCGCGTTGTGCTGCTGTCCACTTTTCAGGGCCTCTTCCATCATCGTATTACGCAACGAGTCCGGGGTGACGTGAAAGCGTAATTCCCCACGCTTACCTCGTCCGGAGCGGGCGTGCCAGCTTAGCCAGCCCGCCTCCTGCGCCTGGCGCAGCAGGGTGCGAACATGTCGCTCGCTGCAAAAGCAGCGGCTGGCAAGTTCACTGATGGTCACCTGCTGCGGTGCGCCGGCGGAGGGGTGCCACAGACGCTGATACTGGTTAAGACGATTAAGCTGGCGCATGAAAAACCCGGAACAATAATTATCATCTATTCACTATTACTTCCGTATATCTCACGTAATACTGATGCACAAGTTAACCGCATCACATTTCGGGAGTAATTATGGCTCGGCTCGCTGCATTTGATATGGACGGCACGCTGTTAATGCCGGATCACCGTTTAGGGGAGAAAACCCTGAACACACTTAAGCGCCTGCGCGAGCGTGAAGTCACCCTGACGTTTGCCACTGGTCGTCATGTTCTCGAGATGCGCCATCTGCTGGGAACATTTGCCCTCGATGCGTTCCTGATCACCGGCAACGGGACGCGCATTCACTCCGTCGACGGCAATATGCTGCACCGTCAGGATCTGAATCCGGAAGTGGCGGACATTGTCCTGCACAGCACCTGGGATACGCAGGCCAGCGTGCATGTTTTTAATGATGAAGGCTGGTTTACCGGGCGTGAGATCCCGGCCTTGCTGCACGCTCACGTTTACAGCGGCTTTAAATATCAGCTTATCGATTTGCGCCGCATTCCGGCACACAAGGTGACCAAGATCTGCTTCTGCGGCGATCACGACGATCTCTGCCGCCTGCGTATTCAGCTTAACGAGGCGCTGGGCGACCGGGCGCACCTGACCTTCTCGGCGGTGGACTGCCTTGAAGTGCTGCCGGTGGGCTGTAACAAAGGATCTGCGCTGGCGGTGCTGAGCGATCATCTGGGGCTGACGATGCAGGACTGTATGGCCTTTGGTGACGCCATGAACGACCACGAGATGCTGAGCAGCGTGGGTCGTGGACTGATTATGGGGAACGCGATGCCGCAACTTATCGCCGCGCTCCCGCATTTACCGGTTATCGGACACTGTCGTAACGAAGCGGTGTCCCATTTTTTGACGCATTGGCTGGACAAAAATAACCTCCCATATTCCCCCGAATAGTGAGACCCTTCCAGCAAGCCAGGCTTTAGCCTGGCTTTTTTTTATTTCACCAGCTGCGAAATCTGCGCTTTCCACGGTTCTACATCGCCAATAGTTGCCTGCACCCATTCTGCGTTGTAATAGGTGTCCAGGTAGCGCTCCCCGCTGTCACACAGCAGCGTGACGACAGAGCCGGTACGGCCTTCTTCGCGCATCCTCGCGGCCAGCTGTAGCGCGCCCCACATATTGGTGCCGGTGGAAGCCCCGACTTTACGGCCAAGCTGTGTCTCCAGCCAGTGCGCCGTCGCGACGCTGGCGGCGTCCGGCACGCGGAGCATCTCATCCACAACGTCCGGAATGAACGAGGGTTCGACGCGCGGGCGACCAATCCCTTCGATCTTGCTCCCCACGGGGCTGCGCAGGCTGGCATCGCGGGATTGCCAGTAATCGAGGAACACCGAGTTTTGCGGGTCAACCACCATCAGCTGCGTATCATAACCCTGACAGCGGATATAACGTCCGATGGTGGCGGAGGTTCCGCCCGTGCCCGCGCTCATGACAATGTAAGAGGGAACAGGATGCGGCTCGTGGGTCATCTGGCGGAAAATGCTGTCCGCAATGTTATTATTGCCGCGCCAGTCGGTGGCGCGCTCGGCGAAGGTAAACTGGTCCATATAGTGACCATTCAGTTCGCGGGCCAGCATTTCGGAGGCCGCATAGATTTCGCAGGCGCTTTCCACAAAGTGGCAGCGTCCGCCGTAAAATTCGATCTGTTCGACTTTACGTTTCGCCGTGCAGGAGGGCATCACGGCGATAAACGGGAGGCCCAGCAGGCGGGCAAAGTAGGCTTCGGAGACGGCAGTTGATCCGGACGACGATTCAATAATCGTGGTGCCTTCTTTGATCCAGCCGTTACATAAACCGTATAAAAAGAGTGAACGCGCCAGGCGATGCTTCAGGCTGCCGGTAGGATGGGTGCTTTCATCCTTCAGGTAAAGCTGAATGCCGGGAAATCCAGGCAGAGGCAGGCGGATCAAGTGGGTGTCTGCCGAGCGCTGATAGTCGGCATTTATTTCGCTGATGGCATGTTTAACCCAGGTGCTATTCATCGTAGTTATCCGTTTGTCATTTTGTGCCCAGCATAGCGAAAAGCACAGAAAAAATTGTTGCTATCTGACCTTTAAAATAGAATGTAAGGAGAATAATTTTCTCTTCGAGGTGGCTATGTTAGATAAAATTGATCGTAAGCTGCTTTCTTTGCTGCAAAGCGACTGCACCCTCTCTTTGCAGGCGCTGGCAGATGCCGTTAATCTGACCACCACACCGTGCTGGAAGCGCCTCAAGAAGCTGGAAGATGATGGCATTCTGCTGGGACGCGTGGCGTTGCTGGATCCCGAAAAACTGGGGCTTGGACTGACCGCCTTCGTCCTGATAAAAACGCAGCATCACAGTAGCGAATGGTACTGCCGCTTCGTCACCCAGGTTTCCGACATGCCCGAAGTGCTCGGCTTCTGGCGCATGGCGGGGGAATACGACTATCTGATGCGCGTTCAGGTGGCAGACATGAAGCGCTACGATGATTTCTACAAGCGGCTGGTCAATAGCGTACCAGGCTTGTCCGATGTCACCTCCAGTTTCGCCATGGAACAGATTAAATACACCACAGCGTTACCCATTGAATAACTTCTTAAAATACCTTCAGGAAAAGACCGCGTGCGATTATTTGCCCAATTAAGCTGGTACTTTCGTCGGGAGTGGCAACGCTACCTCGGCGCGGTGGCCCTGCTTATTATCATTGCCATTCTGCAACTAATCCCGCCCAAAGTGGTGGGTTACGTCGTGGATGGCGTTACGGAACAACATTACACCGCCGCACGGGTGATGATGTGGGGCGGTACGCTGGTGCTGACGGCCGTGGTGGTTTACCTGCTGCGTTATGTCTGGCGCGTGCTGCTGTTCGGCGCGTCCTATCAGCTTGCCGTTGAGCTGCGCGAGGACTTTTACCGCCAGCTGAGCCGCCAGCACCCTGAGTTTTATCTGCGTCACCGTACCGGGGATCTCATCGCCCGCGCCACTAACGATGTAGACCGCGTGGTGTTTGCCGCCGGTGAAGGGGTGCTAACGCTGGTGGATTCCCTGGTGATGGGCTGTGCGGTACTGATTGTGATGTCTACGCAAATTAGCTGGGAGCTCACGCTGCTGGCGCTGCTGCCGATGCCGCTGATGGCGCTGGCAATTAACCGCTACGGCGAGCAGCTCCATGAACGCTTTAAGCTGGCGCAGGCGGCGTTCTCGTCGCTGAACGATCGCACCCAGGAGAGCATGACCAGCATCCGCATGATTAAAGCGTTTGGTCTGGAAGACCGCCAGTCCGCGCTGTTTGCCGCCGACGCCGCCGATACCGGCGCGAAAAACATGCGCGTGGCGCGTATTGATGCCCGTTTCGATCCGACAATTTATATTGCGATTGGCATGGCGAACCTGCTGGCAGTGGGCGGCGGCAGCTGGATGGTGGTGCAAGGCACGATGACCCTCGGGCAGTTAACCAGCTTTGCGATGTACCTTGGGCTGATGATCTGGCCGATGCTGGCGCTGGCCTGGATGTTTAATATCGTTGAACGCGGGAGCGCCGCTTACAGCCGTATCCGCGCCATGCTGGCGGAAGTGCCGGTCGTGAACGATGGCAGCGAGCCGGTATCGGAAGGTCCGGGTATTCTCAAGGCTGATATCCGCGCCTTTATCTACCCGCAAACGGAACATCCGGTGCTTGAGAACGTCAGTTTCACGCTGCGTCCTGGTCAGATGCTGGGCATCTGTGGCCCGACGGGTTCCGGTAAAAGCACCATTCTGTCACTGATTCAGCGCCATTTTGACGTGAGCGAAGGCGATATCCGTTTCCACGACGTCCCTCTGCCACGTCTGCTGCTGGATGACTGGCGCAGCCGCCTGGCGGTCGTCAGCCAGACGCCGTTTTTGTTTTCAGACACCATTGCCAACAATATCGCGCTCGGGTGTCCGACGGCGACACAGGACCAGATCGAGCACGTGGCGCGTCTGGCCAGCGTCCACGAGGATATTCTGCGCCTGCCGCAGGGCTACGACACGGAAGTGGGTGAGCGGGGCGTTATGCTCTCCGGCGGACAAAAACAGCGTATCTCTATTGCCCGCGCGCTGCTGCTGGACGCTGAGATCCTGATACTGGATGATGCGCTGTCCGCGGTTGACGGGCGTACTGAACATCAAATTTTGCATAACCTTCGCCAGTGGGGAGAGGGGCGCACGGTCATCATCAGCGCGCACCGTCTGTCGGCCCTTACCGAAGCCAGCGAAATTCTGGTGCTTCAGCACGGGCATATTGCTCAGCGTGGTCAGCATGAGCAGCTTGCCGGGCAGACCGGATGGTATCGGGATATGTACCGCTATCAACAGCTTGAAGCCGCGCTGGATGAGGAGGTCGCCGATGCGTAAGTTTGGACAGATGTGGCCGACGTTAAAACGGCTGCTGGCCTATGGCTCGCCGTGGCGCAAACCGCTTTCCATCGCCGTGCTGTTGCTGTGGATCGCCGCGATTGCGGAGGTGACCGGTCCGCTGCTTATCAGTTATTTCATCGACAATATGGTGGCGAAAAACTATCTGCCGCTGGGGCTGGTGGCGGGGCTGGGCGTGGCGTATGTCGGCCTACAGCTGACGGCGGCGGGGCTGCACTATGCGCAGTCGCTGCTGTTTAACCGGGCTGCCGTGGGCGTGGTCCAGCAGCTTCGCACGGATGTGATGGATGCCGCGCTGCGCCAGCCGCTGAGCGAGTTTGATACTCAGCCGGTCGGGCAGGTTATTTCGCGCGTCACCAATGACACCGAGGTGATCCGCGACCTCTATGTAACCGTTGTCGCAACGGTTCTGCGCAGTGCCGCGTTGATTGGCGCGATGCTGGTGGCGATGTTCAGCCTGGACTGGCGTATGGCGCTGGTGGCGATCGCTATTTTCCCGGCGGTGCTGATTGTGATGGTAATTTACCAGCGCTACAGCACGCCGATTGTTCGTCGCGTGCGCGCTTACCTCGCAGATATCAATGATGGCTTCAACGAAGTGATCAACGGCATGAGCGTTATTCAGCAGTTTCGCCAGCAGGCGCGTTTTGGCGAGCGAATGGGGGAAGCCAGCCGCTCGCACTATATGGCGCGGATGCAGACGTTACGGCTGGATGGCTTCCTGTTACGCCCGCTGCTGAGCCTCTTCTCTGCGCTGGTGCTGTGCGGGCTGTTGATGCTGTTTGGCCTGACGACGCGCGGAACCATCGAGGTGGGGGTACTGTACGCATTTATCAGCTACCTTGGACGCCTTAACGAACCGCTGATTGAACTCACCACGCAGCAATCGATGCTGCAACAGGCAGTGGTCGCGGGCGAACGTGTATTCGAGCTGATGGACAGGCCGCGTCAGACCTATGGCGATGACGAACGCCCGCTGGAAAGTGGATCCATAGCGTTTGATCATGTCTCGTTTGCCTACCGCGACGACCAGCTTGTCTTGCAGGATATTAACCTCGAGGTACCGTCGCGCGGTTTTGTCGCCCTGGTTGGGCATACCGGTAGCGGCAAAAGCACGCTCGCCAGTTTGCTGATGGGCTACTATCCGTTGACGCAGGGGGAGATCCGTCTGGACGGACGGCCGCTTGCCGCGCTTAGCCACAACGCGTTACGTAAGGGCGTCGCGATGGTGCAGCAGGATCCGGTGGTACTGGCGGATACCTTTTATGCCAACGTGACGCTGGGACGACCTTTCACGCCTGAGCAGGTATGGGAGGTGCTGGAAACGGTACAGCTTGCGGATCTGGCGCGCGGGTTAAGCGAGGGGATCCATACCCGGCTGGGTGAGCAGGGCAATAATCTCTCGGTCGGGCAAAAGCAACTTCTTGCGCTGGCGCGCGTGCTGATTGAGACGCCGCAGGTGTTAATTCTGGATGAAGCGACCGCAAGCATTGACTCCGGTACCGAGCAGGCGATCCAGCAGGCGCTGGCTGCCGTGCGGGATCGCACTACGCTGGTGGTAATCGCCCACCGCCTCTCAACCATCGTCGATGCCGATACCATTCTGGTGCTGCACCGTGGCCAGGCCGTTGAACGGGGGACGCACAGAGCGCTGCTTGAGGCAAAAGGACGCTACTGGCAGATGTATCAGTTGCAGCTGGCAGGCGACGAACTGGCCGCCAGCGCGCGCGAGGAAGAGTCACTCAGCGCCTGATGCACCATAACAAGGCAATGCGCTAACAGACTTAACCGTTGGTGCAAAACTGAAACGCACCCTGCACTGCCATGGTGCGTTTTTTTCGCCTCTTCCCGGCGCATCCGCGCCGCGGCGCTTTCCTCCTCACCTTTCACTTCTGGCACACCCTTTGCAATATCCCTTTCGTGTTAGCTGCGGCCATTACCGAATTCTGACTGGAGGGGATATATGAAGCTGGTTACGGTGGTAATCAAACCATTCAAACTCGAAGACGTGCGTGAAGCGCTGTCTTCCATGGGTATTCAGGGACTGACTGTCACCGAAGTGAAAGGCTTTGGGCGTCAGAAAGGTCATGCCGAGCTTTATCGCGGGGCGGAATACAGCGTTAACTTCCTGCCAAAAGTGAAGATTGATGTGGCGATTGCCGACGATCAGCTTGATGAGGTGATTGATGTCGTCAGCAAAGCAGCCTACACCGGAAAAATTGGCGACGGCAAAATTTTCGTTGCCGAACTACAGCGCGTCATTCGCATCCGTACCGGCGAATCTGACGAAGCGGCGTTGTAAGTAACTCCTGGCACACAGTGATAGGGATCGAGAAAATGAAGAAAGCAACAATGAAAACAGGTCTGGGTTCGCTGGCACTGCTGCCGGGCCTGGCAATGGCTGCACCTGCTGTGGCAGACAAAGCCGATAACGCCTTTATGATGATTTGCACCGCGCTGGTGCTGTTCATGACGATTCCGGGGATCGCGCTGTTTTACGGCGGCCTGATCCGCGGCAAGAACGTACTCTCCATGCTGACGCAGGTTGCCGTCACGTTCGCCCTGGTGTGCGTGCTGTGGGTGGTTTACGGTTACTCGCTGGCCTTCGGGGAGGGCAACGCCTTCTTCGGCAACGTTAATTGGGCGATGCTGAAAAATATCGAACTGACCGCGGTGATGGGCAGCTTTTATCAGTATATTCATGTCGCGTTCCAGGGCTCATTCGCCTGCATCACCGTGGGGCTGATTGTGGGCGCGCTGGCTGAGCGTATCCGCTTCTCTGCGGTACTGATTTTCGTGGTGGTCTGGCTGACGCTCTCCTATATCCCGATTGCGCATATGGTCTGGGGAGGTGGTCTGTTGGCTTCCCATGGCGCGCTGGACTTTGCGGGCGGTACCGTTGTGCACATCAACGCCGCGGTAGCAGGTCTGGTAGGCGCATACCTGATTGGTAAGCGCGTGGGCTTCGGGAAGGAAGCATTCAAGCCGCACAATCTGCCGATGGTCTTTACCGGCACCGCCATCCTCTATTTTGGCTGGTTCGGCTTCAACGCAGGTTCAGCCAGCGCCGCTAACGAAATCGCCGCGCTGGCCTTCGTGAATACCGTTGTGGCAACCGCCGGCGCTATCCTCTCATGGGTATTTGGCGAGTGGGCCGTTCGCGGCAAGCCATCGCTGCTGGGTGCCTGTTCCGGGGCGATTGCCGGTCTGGTAGGTATTACGCCAGCGTGCGGTTACGTGGGCGTGGGCGGTGCGCTGCTGATCGGTATCGTCGCAGGACTGGCGGGGCTGTGGGGCGTTACCGCACTGAAACGTGTTCTGCGCGTTGACGATCCGTGTGATGTATTCGGCGTACACGGTGTGTGCGGCATCGTCGGCTGTATCATGACCGGTATCTTTGCTGCCCAATCTCTGGGCGGTGTGGGTTACGCAGAAGGCGTGACCATGATGCATCAGGTGCTGGTACAGCTGGAAAGCATCGCGATCACCGTTGTCTGGTCCGGTGTTGTGGCCTTTATCGGTTACAAGCTGGCTGATATGACCGTTGGGCTGCGCGTGCCGGAAGAGCAGGAGCGCGAAGGCCTGGACGTCAACAGCCACGGCGAGAATGCCTATAACGCATAATTTGAGTGCCTTGCCGGGCGGCGGCTTCGCCTTACCCGGCCTGAAAAAGCACAATTCGCAGGCCCGGTGAGCGCAGCGCCACCGGGCTTTTTACATCACCCGCGATTACGCATCACACCTTCCTGCACGGTAGAAGCCACCAGCACGCCATCCTGAGTGTAAAACTCCCCGCGTACAAAGCCGCGCGCGCTGGACGCAGAGGTACTTTCCACGCTGTAAAGCAGCCATTCGTTCATATCGAATGGACGGTGGAACCACATGGAATGGTCAATTGTGGCTACCTGCATCCCTTTTTCGAGGAAGCCCACACCGTGCGGCTGTAGCGCAACCGGCAGGAAGTTGAAATCCGACGCATACCCCAGCAGGTACTGATGCACGCGTAAATCTGCGGGTACGCTGCCGTTGGCGCGGATCCACACCTGGCGGGCGGGCTCAGCGGTATGCCCCTTCATTGGGTTATGAAATTCGACCGGGCGGATCTCCAGCGGTTTATCGCACAGAAACTTCTCTTTTACCTGCGGCGGCAGCAGATGCGCGAGAGCGCGGGCAATTTCGGTTTCCGATTTCAGATCGTCCGGCGACGGGGCAGACGGCATCTTTTTTTGATGCTCATAGCCCGGCTCTGGCGCCTGGAACGAGGCGGTCATGTAGAAGATGGGTTTGCCATGCTGGATGGCCGCCACGCGACGGGCGCTGAAGCTTTGACCGTCACGCAGAACTTCCACGTCGTAAACAATCGGTTTAGCGCTGTCACCGGGGCGTAAAAAGTAGCTGTGAAACGAGTGCACCAGACGGTCTGCCGGGACGGTCTCCTTGGCGGCATACAGCGCTTGCCCCACGACCTGGCCGCCAAAAACCTGGCGTAAGCCTAAATCTTCGCTCTGTCCGCGAAATAGCCCTTCTTCTATTTTTTCCAGGTTCAGTAATGTCAGCAGATTGTTCAGTGCCTGACTCATAGTGGTCCTCAATAAACGCCGTGGCGAAAGATACGCTGAGTATAACCCAGAAATGAAAGTGGTCCGATGGGTAGAATAATCTTAATATCCGGACGAAATTAGGCATAAATCCGTGATTTGTGCCACACTTGTATTCGTTATGTGAATAAAACGACATCAGATGGGATCGATCCCGCTGGTGCATTGATGATAAGGAGACTTCAATGAAACTCGTGCCTATGCTCAGTGGTGTAGCAATTGCGGTAGCGTTGTCCGCCTGTGCTGGTAAGAGTGCCGATGTACCGGTGCCAACAGCAAGCGCAAACGGGATTAACACCCTTTCACAGCAAGCTATTCAGCAGCCAAATGTTTCCGGTACGATCTGGATCAAACAGAAGGTTGCGCTGCCGCCGGATGCGGTTTTAACGGTCACGCTGTCTGATGCTTCCCTGGCGGATGCGCCGTCTAAAGTGCTTGCGCAGCGCGCGGTTCGTACAGAGGGTAAACAGGCGCCGTTCAGCTTTGTGCTGCCGTACAACCCGTCTGACGTGCAACCTAATGCGCGTATCCTCCTGAGCGCGGCGGTAACGATCAACGATAAGCTGGTCTTTATCACCGATACCGTGCAGGAAGCGGTCAACAAAGGCGGCACCAAAATCGACCTGACCCTGGTACCGGTGCAGCAAACTGAAGTGCCTGTTGCAACGCAGACCAATCAGCCGACTCTGCCTACACCGCCAACACAGCTGTAATTCTCTTTCGCCCTCTCCATGTTGACGGGAGAGGGCGTCAGTACTCCCAGCGATACTTCTGCATATCAATTTGTCCTGCCCCGGACACCTGCACCCCTTCTGAAAGTAAAGCCTGACGCTGGCGCTGCAAGTCTGGCCCGGTGAGGGAAATGGCGCCATGGCGATTGACGACCCGGTGCCACGGTAACGTGCTTCCTTCTGGTAGCCTCCTTAGCACGCCGCCTACCTGACGCGCCGCGCGCGGAGAACCCGCCAGCCGGGCGACTTCCCCATAGGTCGTGACACAGCCTTCCGGGATCGAGGCTACGATTTGCCACACTCGCTGTGGGAAAGTGTCATGTTCGTCCATTGTTTCTCCTGCGGGAAATCAGCGAAGGGTAATGTTATACGAAGATAAAGAAGATTGTCGGGGCAGTTTGCGCAATAATCCAGCATCCGGTTGCCAGCGGCTTGCAATTGAGGTGCTCCACAGGGATAATGCGCCAGCGCGTTGGTTATCAACGCTCTCAATGGGGGCTCTGTTGGTTCTCCCGCAACGCTACTCTGTTCACCAGGTCAGGTCCGGAAGGAAGCAGCCAAGGCAGACGACGTGGGTGCCGGGATGTAGCTGGCAGGGCCCCCACCCATTTGAGCTCCTCTCCAGTCGTTCCCCTGAATAAACCTTCTAAATTATGTGACTATTGTATTTTTTGTAATGCAACCTTCATTTAACTGAAATAATAATGTCATAAACCTGTAATAATAGACTGTCATTTTATTTTTCGATGCCTTTATTCTGTCATAAGCTAAAAAATATATATCTGGATAACAAACTTATCTTCGTGTATTAAATTAAACACGTGTTCCGAAAGGATGTGACAATCATGGTTACTGCGGTTTTAAACGTTAAAATTGATGAAGCGCTAAAAGAAAGACTTCGCCACTATGCGGAAGACAATAATGAGAATTTAAGCGTGACCACAGAGAAACTGCTGCTGCTGGCATTTGAAGCAGTAGAAGAGGCGGGAGTATCGGAAGAGGATGTTGATAATCAGCATACGGAAGAAGAGAGCGTAACTCCATTTACTCCTAAAGAAATCAAAGCACTACGTAAACTTCTGAAGAAGAGAAAATGAAACAACAACTATCGACTGCCAGTGACTACAACGAGGCCTGCAATCTGTTACGTTCCGGCTACGTGAAACATGTTCGTCTTGGCTGGAATGTAGGAAGTGATGAGTTCTTTCGTATTGCGTCTGACTGGTGTGATACCGGTGCAAAAATAAAGAAAGAAGGGGATAATTTCATCATTTCGCTGAAAGGCTTCCCGATTCCACCTCAACATTAAATTGTTCTTCATGAAAACTGCTGACTGCATGCGATACAGTCAGCAGTTTTTATTGTTTCTGGCGAATAATTTACACCAGGCTCCGTTTTACTGGCGCTATACTTTTATTTAATGCACGCCACAGCGGTTTGATCCGCAATAATGCCTCTTCAAGTTCTGGCGGACTGAGTGAGAAGGGCATACGCAGGTAGCGGTCAAACGCGCCTGATAGTCCAAAACGCGTGCCGGTGCCCATAATGATGCCTGTCGTTTCGGCGCGTGCCGCCAGCTGTGTCGCCAGCATGCCGGGTAATTCAATCCAGTATGAAAGCCCTCCCTCCGCTTCCTGAAACCGCCATTCGGGGAAATGTTCCCGCAGCATCTGGCCGCAGCGGTCGCGCCGTTCTGCCAGCATTTGCCGCCGGGCAGGCAGGAAGTTTGCACTGTTTTCGATAAGCCACAGCGTGGCCAGCTGTTCCAGCACCGGAGAGCCCAGATCCAGCGTGTCGCGCGTTTGCGCGAGGGTGGCGATAGTGCGTGACGAGGCGCGGATCCAGCCGAGACGCAGCCCACCCCAGAAGCTTTTACCTGCGGAACCCAGCGTCATCACCGTGGCCTCCGGGTTAAAGGCGGCCAGCGGCGGCGGCGGGGGAACATCGAACCAGAGATCGACCATGGTTTCATCCACCACCAGCGTGGTGCGGGTTTGCGCGGCGATGTCGGTTATGGTCTGGCGCGTCGCGGCATCCATGCAACGTCCGGTCGGATTATGAAAATCCGGCATCAGATAGGCCAGACGCGGGGCTGTCTGGGCAAGCGTTGCGGCAAAACCGTCGGTATCCCAGCCCGTTTCAGGCAGCGAGACGCCCACGGGCCGGCATAGCGCCCCCTGAATAGCGGCTATCGCCAGCGGGTAGGTGGGATGATCCACCACCACGCGATCCCCGGGACCGGTCATCATTCTTAAGATCAGGGCGAAGCCGCTGACGGCGCCGTTCACCACCATCACTTCGTCTGCCCGGGTGGGCAGACCGCGTGCGGTGTAGCGGGCGGCGATAGCTTCACGCAGCGCCGGAAGCCCAAGCTGATCGTACCCGGTCAGCGCCAGATTCGGCGTGATGGCCGTCAGCGCGTGGGCGTAGGCCTGGTGGATCTCTGGTCCCGCGTTGAGTGCGGCGGTTGAGAGATCCAGCGCCGCGCTGGCAGTAGAAAGCGTGGGCACGGCGCGGCGGTCTGGCAGGATCGCCCGCGAACCGCTACCGTGACGGCTCTCCAGATAACCCTCTTCCCGCAGATGCGCCAGCGCGCTGCTGATGGTGGTGCGGCTTACGCTCAGAGCGGCGGCCAGTTCCCGCTCTCCGGGCAGGCGCGTGTTTAACGCCAGCCTGCCATCCAGAATTAACAGGCGTAACGCGTCAGCCAGCTGGCGCCACAGCGGGGTGCGGGAAGAGGCTTGCTGCCAGTGCCCTAACAGGCGTACCAGAGACTGGCTTCCAAAACGACGTGATGACATATGCAGTCCACTATTTGAAAACTGGACATTAATCATAGTGCCATTTTCACCGAAGATGGAACCTGGTTCTTCGGAGAAGAGAAAATGGTACGTCGTCTGGTACAACTTTATGTCGGTTTAGGCCTGTACGGGCTTTCAACCGCGATGTTTATTCGTTCGGATCTGGGTGTCGACCCGTGGGATGTCTTTCACCTTGGCGTCGCCATCCAGACCGGGATGAGTATCGGCACGGTGATTATTTTAACCGGGGCCGCGGTGCTGCTGCTGTGGATCCCGCTGCGTCAGCTGCCGGGACTGGGTACTATCAGTAATGTGATTTGTATTGGTCTGGCGGCCGATGCGTCAATGGCGCTGATCCCTGAGCTCACCTCGCTGCCCGTGCGCATCACCCTGCTGGTTTCCGGCATTGTGGTTAACGCCCTTGCCACCGGGATGTATATCGGCGCGGGTTTTGGCGCAGGACCGCGCGACGGTCTGATGACCGGCATACATACCCGGCTGGGCTGGTCGATCCGCAGCGTGCGTACCGCGATCGAGGTGACCGTGTTGATCGTCGGCTACCTCCTCGGGGGAGCGTTTGGCGTTGGAACCGTACTGTATGCATTAACCATCGGCCCGCTGATCCAGCTCTGTTTGCCGTGGTTTCGGCAGAGACCGCGCATTCAGAAAGCCGCGCGGCCGGAGCGGATTGTTTAATTTTGCGAAGCGCTCACAGGCTATGATGGCGTAACTGTGTCAGAATAGAGACTTCTCTTTTACGACGCCAGAATGTATGAAAGCGATCACTCTTTATGACGTTGCCCGCGTGGCGGGCGTTTCCTATCAGACCGTTTCCCGGGTGATTAACGACGCAGAACACGTTTCTGCCCGTACGCGGGAAAAGGTCCGGCAGGCCATGGCGGCGCTACACTATGTGCCTAACCGTGGCGCGCAGCAGCTGGCCGGGAAACGTACCCGCACGCTGGGGCTGATGACCAGCGATCTGGCGCTGCATGCGCCGTCGCAAATCGCCTCAGCTGTAAAATCCCGGGCAGTGGAGCAGGGGGCTAGCGTACTCATCTCCATGGTGGAGCAACCCGCGCAGTGTCAGGCTGCTTTGCAGGAATTACTGGCGCAGCGCGTGGAGGCGCTGCTGGTGAACGTTCCGCTGGAAGATGCACAGGCAGAAATGCTTCAGGAAATGGCCTCGCCGACCCCGGTTCTTTTTCTCGATGTTTCCCCCACAGCTCGGGTTAACAGCCTTGTTTTCAATGCCGAACAGGGCGCTGGCCTGGGGGCAGAGCATCTGCTTTCGCTGGGGCACCAGCGAATTGCGCTGCTCGCCGGGCCGGAAAGTTCTGTCTCTGCCCGGGCTCGTCTGGCGGGATGGAAAACCACGCTGGCCCGGGCCGGCGTGGAGGCGTTTGCGGTGGCGCAGGGCGACTGGAGCGCGGCCTCGGGCTATGAGAAAGGGCATCAGCTCCTGGCGGGCGCGCAGCTGCCGGAGGCGATCCTCGTCGCTAACGATCAGATGGCGCTTGGCGTTTTACGCGCCTGTGCGGAAAAAGGCGTTGCGGTACCGGGGCAGATCTCGGTTGTCGGGTTTGATGATACGGCTGACAGCGCGTGGTTTTCACCTCCGCTCACCACCGTTCGGCAGGCGTTCCGCGAGGCCGGTGAGCGCAGCGTGGAGTGGCTGATGGCACCTGACCATCACGACGAATGCTGGCAGGAACAACTTCCCGTTACGTTGATAGTACGTCATTCCACCGCGCCGCGCGCCGCACAGCAGGCCGATCGTGAAGATCTGGCGCAACAGCTCAGAACTCTGGCGCTGCTGGCGGAGAAGCTGGCGCGCAGCTAGCACTTTTGTGATCGTGCTCGCCTGGTGACGATCAAAGTCTTTACCGCCACCGTTTACCAGGGCATGTTGGCTAAAATTGTGAGCGCTTCGCAAAGAGGTTGATATGTCTTCTACATTGCCGCTGACCCTCAGCGCACTTCTGGCGCGTCGTGACTGGGAAAACCCGGGCGTGACGCAGTGGAATCGTCTGGCTACACACGCGCCTTTTCATAGCTGGCGCGATGAAACCTTCGCCCGCGAGGATAAACTTTCGCTAAGCAAGCATCTGCTTAACGGCGTCTGGCGATTCAGCTTTTTCCCGGCGCCAGAGCAGGTTCCCGAGGCATGGATAACGGACGATCTGGCTGACGCCGTTGGGATGCCCGTGCCGTCGAACTGGCAGATGGAGGGATTTGATACTCCCATCTATACCAACGTCACCTATCCGATAAATGTGAACCCGCCGTATGTTCCGGCTGAAAACCCAACCGGTTGTTACTCGCTCACATTTGAGATGAATGACGCCTGGCTATGCAGCGGGCAAACCCGCATTATTTTTGACGGGGTGAATTCAGCTTTTCATCTGTGGTGTAACGGCCAGTGGGTGGGCTATTCGCAGGACAGCCGTCTGCCTGCGGAGTTCGATCTTAGCGCGGTGCTGCGACCGGGGCAGAACCGTCTGGCGGTGATGGTGTTACGCTGGTGCGACGGAAGCTACCTGGAAGATCAGGACATGTGGCGGATGAGCGGCATTTTCCGTGACGTCTCGCTGCTGCACAAGCCGGAAACGCGAATTGCCGATTATCAGATCGTGACCGATCTGAATGCCGAATGCGATCGGGCGATACTCCGGGTTGACGTTGCGCTGGAAGGCTCACGCTACGCCGAATGCGAGGTGGCGTTTACCCTGTGGCGTAACGGCGAAGCCTGCGCGCAAACCACGCAGCAGCCCGGATCGGCCATCGTGGACGAACGCGGCAGTTGGGCAGAACGGATCACGGTGGCGATCCCCGTGAACGCTCCCGCGCTGTGGAGCGCTGAAACACCGGAATGCTATCGGCTGACAATGTCGCTTCGGGATGCGCAGGGTAACGTGCTGGAAACTGAAGCCTGCGATGTCGGTTTCAGACGCGTCGAAATCAGCAACGGCCTGCTGAAGCTTAACGGCAAACCGCTGCTGATCCGCGGCGTGAACCGTCACGAACATCATCCTGAGAAGGGGCAGGTGATGGATGAGGCGACCATGCGCCGCGACATCGAACTGATGAAGCAGCATAACTTCAACGCCGTGCGCTGCTCGCATTATCCGAACCATCCTCTGTGGTACACGCTTTGCGATCGCTACGGCCTGTACGTGGTCGATGAGGCGAATATTGAAACCCACGGCATGGTGCCGATGAGCCGCCTGGCGGACGATCCGCGCTGGCTGCCTGCCATGAGCGAACGCGTAACGCGTATGGTGCAGCGGGACCGGAATCATCCGTCCATCATCATCTGGTCCCTGGGGAATGAGTCCGGGCATGGGGCGAATCACGATGCGCTGTACCGCTGGCTGAAAACCGCCGATCCCACGCGGCCGGTGCAGTACGAAGGCGGTGGCGCCAGTACGGCCGCTACCGATATTGTCTGCCCGATGTATGCCCGCGTCGATCAGGATCAGCCATTCCCGGCGGTGCCAAAGTGGTCGATTAAAAAGTGGATCGGCATGCCGGACGAAACCCGTCCGCTGATCCTGTGCGAGTATGCTCACGCGATGGGCAACAGCTTTGGCGGCTTTGCCAGCTACTGGCAGGCATTCCGCAGCCATCCCCGGTTGCAGGGCGGATTTGTCTGGGACTGGGTCGATCAGGCGCTGACGAAAAAAGCGGAAGACGGCACGGCATTCTGGGCCTACGGCGGCGATTTTGGCGATAAGCCCAACGACCGTCAGTTCTGCCTCAACGGGCTGGTGTTTCCCGATCGCACTCCGCACCCCGCCCTTTACGAGGCGCAGCGTGCCCAGCAGTTCTTTACCTTTACGCTGGTGAGCACCGTTCCGCTGGTCGTCGATATCCAGAGCGATTATCTGTTCCGTCATACTGACAACGAGCATCTGCGATGGTCAGTGGCGCGTGACGGTGCGGTATTGGCTTCCGGCGAAACACCCCTTTCTATTGCGCCTCAGGAGACGCAGCGCGTTGAGATCCCGCTGCCTGAGCTTGATGCTGAGCCGGGCGAGGTCTGGCTCAACGTGGAGATCGTTCAGCCGCAGGCCACGCCGTGGTCGCCGCCCGGCCACCGTTGTGCCTGGGATCAGTGGCCACTCCCGGCTCCGCTGTACCTTGCGCCACCGAAAGCAGGCGGAACCCCTCCGCAGCTAACGGTGCAGGACGAGGCGCTGGACATTACTCATCAGCAGCAGCGCTGGCAGTTCAGCCGTCTCACCGGAAACCTGGCCCAGTGGTGGAACGAGGGCGCTGAAACGCTCCGTTCCCCGCTAACGGATAACTTCACCCGCGCGCCGCTGGACAATGACATTGGCGTCAGCGAGGCGACCCGCATCGATCCGAACGCGTGGGTGGAACGCTGGAAAGCGGCAGGGATGTATGGGATGTCCGCGCGCCTCCTCCAGTGTGAAGCGGAGCAGCATGCCCGTGAGGTGGTGGTGACCACGCAGCACGTGTGGGAGCATCAGGGTAAAGCGCTGTTTATCAGCTGCAAGCTCTGGCGGATTGATGACCACGGGGTGCTGCACGGTGATGTGCAGGTGACGGTGGCGTCTGACATTCCTGAGCCCGCTCGCGTGGGCCTGAGCGTTATGCTGGCGGATATCCCGGAAACGGTGCGCTGGCTGGGGCTAGGCCCGCTGGAGAACTATCCGGACAGAAAACTGGCGGCGCAGCAGGGGCGCTGGGCGTTACCGCTGGAAGAGATGCAGACGCCGTATATCTTCCCGACGGAGAACGGTTTGCGCTGCGACACCCGCGAGCTGACGTTTGGCTCCCATCAGTTGCAGGGACAGTTCCATTTCTCCCTGAGCCGTTATAGCCAGCGGCAGCTGCATGAGACAACGCATCAGCATTTTCTGCGGGAAGAGGCTGGCTGCTGGTTGAATCTTGATGCGTTTCACATGGGCGTAGGGGGGGACGACTCATGGAGCCCGAGCGTAGCCCCGGCCTTCATTCTGCAAAACCGCCGGCTGCGCTTCACGTTTAGCTGGCAGCAGAACGGCTGAGCCGACACGTGCGGCCACAACCGTGGCCGCAATGCTTATCTCAGGATCCCGCTTGCGCCGTGAATGCTCATATAAATCCCGACTACCGCGATCAGTGCCGCTGAGATCCACGGCGCCTTGCGCGAAAAGGCGCTAAAGCCGGGCCAGCGCTTCGCCGCATGTTTCATGCTTAATGCGGCAATTGCGCCAGAGGCGACGAGAGTGAGCGCCAGTCCGATACTGAAACTGAACACCAGCGTGGCGCCGAGCGCGAAATGTTTCAGTTGCAGGCAGATCAGCAGCACCGTAATGGAGGCCGGACAGGGGATAAGCCCACCGGTCAGGCCGAATAGCGCGATTTGCCCGGTGGTGACCTCTTTACCGTTGAAGCGTCGGTTAATGTCCTGGGCGTGTGCGCGCTGGTGGGCATCCTGCCACTCCTCTTCAACCAGAGGAGACGTGTGGTCGTGATGATGCGCGTGGTCGTGATGATCATGATGGTGATGATGATCATCATGGTGGTGATGCGGCTGGCTCTCCTGCCAGGTTCGCCACGCCATCCACAGGGCGATCAACACGATCAGAACCCCGGAAATCAACTGAAACCAGGGCTCAGAAGTATCTGCATCCCATCCCCGACCAAACCATAATCCCGCCATCGCAATGATCCAGACGACCGCCGTATGAGACAGCGTTGCGGACAACCCAAGCAACACAGCCTGTTTCAGCGTACCGCGGATCGCCACAATGAAAGCCGCCATCATTGTTTTTGAATGGCCTGGCTCGAGGCCGTGGAGCGCGCCAAGCAGGATGGCGCTGGGGACAAACAGCCAGGCGTTACCCTGCTGAAGAAGAGAAGAAAAAGCGTTCATTGAACATTCCGGGGTGGAAAACATGCCGAGAATACTACTCCCCCCCAGTAGTATAATACTACCCCCCAGTAGAAAAATACCCAGGGGGAGTAGAGCGTGATATGCTTTTTACGCCACCAAAGAGGAGCTAAGCGATGTCACACACGGTTCGTGATAAAAAGAAGTTATTGACCCGCCTGAAAAAAATTCAGGGGCAGAGCGCTGCGCTGGAAAAAATGCTTAACAGCGATCATGAATGCGCCGAGGTGTTACAGCAGCTGGCGGCGATCAGGGGTGCGGTAAACGGCATGATGATGCAAGTGATTGAGGGACATTTAACCGATCACGTGGTGAAAGAGCCAGAGGAAGCGCAGCGCGAGGCCGATCTCGGGGTCGTGATGCAGGTGATCAAATCGTACCTTAAGTAATGTGCTTCTCCAGATTGTGCCCGGCCCAGAGAATGAAATCCTCTTTAGGCAGCGCCTTGCTGAAATACCAGCCCTGGCCGTACTGCACGCCGTGGCGATGCAACCATTCAATCTGCCCTTCAGTTTCAATGCCTTCTGCGACCATCGCCAGTTTAAGCGATTTGGCCATTTCGATGATGTGGGGAGTCACGTTCTTGTACTCCAGCGCATCCACAAAGGATTTATCAATCTTCAGGGTATCGACATCCAGATCCTGCAAATAGCTCAGGCTGGAGTAACCCGTACCAAAATCATCAATGTAGATAGCGTGCCCGGCGCGGCGAAACGCAGCGATGGCAGGCACGCTGACGGCGGGATCGGCAAAACCGCGCTCGGTTAATTCAAGGGCGATCTGGCGCGGGTGGACGCCCCATTTGTTGAGCAACTGACTCAGCTGGCGAGGCAGCTCGGGGGACGTTAAATCCGATGGCGCAAGGTTGACAGAAATGTGCAGTTCCGGGTGATGATGCAGCCAGGCGCCTAAATCCTCAAACACCTTATTTACCACCAGCTGCGTCAGCGTTGAAATAAGCCCCGTCTGCTCAGCCAGCGGCACAAAGAGATTGGGCGACAGGTGACTGCCATCTGGCTGCGGCCAGCGCATCAGCGCTTCAGCACCCACCAGTTTTCCACTGCACAGCGCCACGATGGGCTGATAGTAAACCTCGATCTCCCGGTTGTTGATTGCGTCGATCAGGCGGTTACGCGGGGATAACAAACGGCGGAGGATGCGCAGGACAATAAGGGCAGCAGCCAGGCTTAGCAAGATGCCAGCCGGTAGCCAGATGATCAGCTGCTGGTGCCAGGATTCCGCCAGCGGTTTTAACGACGCCCACGCGATCACCATAAAACCCAGTTCGGGTACAGGTTTCAACACGTACATCGAGCCGTTGTATTGTACGCGCGTAACGTCCTGCTGCTCCTTAACGACAGAAAGAATATACGGGTCGACAATATTGCTTCTGGCAAATATCCGATGGGTTTCGCTGCCCACCAGGGCGGCATCCATCGAAATATCACCGAAAGGGACAACATCCACAAGCGAGGCCGGATCAACCATCACCAGATAATGTCCTTTCCCCAGAACGGCCATATAACGGTGAATGCCGAGGTCGTTTTGTGAGGTGAGCCACGCGCTATACCCGTCTGCGGTGATCCGCATCGGGGGCGGTAAGATCGCCGTATTACTGGATTGTTCCAGGGATGAGCAGAGCGGCTTCAGGTTATCGGTATACATCACTTCCTGAATATAGCGCCAGGAGAACGCGACCCGGCGCATTTCGCGTAAATGCGGGGGAGTGCAGGGTGGGGCGTGGAATGTCTGTAGGTGCGTGAGCGCCTGTTTTGCCTGCGCAACGACTCTGTCGGTACGGATCAGGACGCGCGAGGCATAGCTGTCCAGAGCGTCCACAAATTTATCCTCTGCCTGACGATGCGCCAGCCAGATACTGAGGCACACAGGGACCAGCACAGAGAAGATCAGTATGCCTGTTACCAGGCTGACCAGATGTCGGGTTCGCATGCTGCTTTATCCTTTCCATATGCCCACCTTGGGCCTGGAGTTTGCGCGCCAGAAGAAAAAGTTTTTTATCGCTAAATGATAAAGTTATAGCATGTGACAGTCTCAGGCAGGTATCTGAATCAACCTTTCAAAAACAGGCTGTGCGTCACAGGGGTTGTTTTTGCAGTAAAGCTCAGATAGTATTTTGTTATGTTATAACAATACATGAAGGCCAGAGATGAAACCGAATATCCATCCAACCTATCGCACCGTTGTGTTTCACGACACCACGGCGAATGAATACTTTAAAGTCGGCTCAACAATTAAGACAGACCGTGAAATTGAGCTTGAGGGGAAAACGTATCCCTACGTTACCCTTGATGTCTCCTCTAAATCACATCCGTTTTATACCGGGAAGCAGAAGACCTTCTCGACGGATGGCAGCGCGGCACGCTTCCGCAAGCGTTTTGGTGGCTTTCTTGATGCGAAGCGAGGCTAATCATGCAGGTGCTGAACTCATTGCGCAGTGCAAAACAGCGTCACCCGGATTGCCAGATAGTCAAACGCAAGGGACGCTTATACGTGATCTGCAAATCTAACCCGCGCTTTAAGGCGGTGCAGGGACGTAAAAAAAGACGCTAAACGCGCGTCTCTCGCCAGCTTTCCAGGGAGCTTTTCTGTTTGCCATCGGCGGTAAAATTGTCGGTGGCAAGCCAGCTTTCAAACGCGCTCGCCAGCGCTGGCCACTCTTTGTCGAGAATTGAAAACCAGTCGGTGTCCCGGTTTCGGCCTTTAATGACCAGCGCCTGGCGAAAACGCCCTTCAAACTGAAAGCCCAGACGCAGAGCCGCTTTGCGGGATGGTTCGTTCAGGCTGTTGCACTTCCATTCATAACGCCGGTAGCCCAGGGTATCGAACACGTACCGCATCAGCAGATACTGCGCTTCTGTCGACATGGGCGTGCGACTTAACAGTGACGAGAAGTGAACATGTCCCACTTCCACAACGCCGTTTTTAGGATCGATCCGCATCAGGGACAGCGTCCCGACAGGAGACTGGGTCTGGTTATCGATAACGGTAAAGTGGATGGGATCGGCTAATTCGCTCACGCTCGCCACCCATTCGGCAAACTCCTCTGCGGTGGCATCGGGTTCACGCAGCAGCCACGTCCAGCTTCGGGTATCTCCGGCCAGGGAATACGCAGAGAACAACGCCGGGGCATGCTCCACGCGCAGCGGCTCAAGCCGACAATAGCGACCCTGAAGTATCACCCGGGACGGGTGCGGGCGAGGCTGCCAGTCGAAAAGGCTTTCACCTACAGGTTGTCCAAACTCATTGAATGTATTCATCTTTATTCCCGTCACATTGAAAAGATCTCCAGATTAATGAATTGCTGGTTCCTTAAAAAGAACCACCAGGCTATGTTTTTCTGGTACCACGAGGAGGAAAGATGAATATACCGGGTGATGAGCTTTACACCTTGATCCATGCTGCGCTGAAAAAACGTGGGGAAGAGACGCTCCAGCGTGCGCTCTATCTTGCTTTGCGGGAGGCCATACTGTGCGGAAGGCTTCGGTCCGGCAGCCATTTGCCCGGCTCACGAACGCTGGCGCAGCAGCTCTCGGTGTCCCGAAATACCGTCAACGCGGCGCTGGACCAGCTCACGCTCGAAGGTTATTTGCTGCGTAGCCGCCAGGGTACGCGGGTGGGGCAATTCGCTCCTCGGACGATTGCCCGGACATTACCGGACCCGGACGTCAGGCTGACAAAACGTGTCGCCCTGCTGCCCGCGCCTGTGCCGCGCGACACTCCGGTGATGGCGTTTACGCCGGGAACGCCTGCCATCAACTATTTCCCCTTGCCGCTGTGGCGGCGGTTGTACGATCGCGTCCTGCGCGAGGAGGGAAGCGCCCTGTTAGGGTATGGCGACCCGGCCGGCGAGCCGACGCTGCGGGCCGCCATTGCCCGCCATCTTGCGCTCTCCCGCGGCATTGACTGTGACGCCAGCCAGATAGTGATAACCGAAGGTGCGCTGGAGGGCGTCAATCTCTGCACGATGCTGTTAAGCGAGCCGGGGGATGTCGCCTGGGTGGAAAATCCCGGCTATAGCGGCGCCAAAAGCGCTTTTGTCAAAACCGGCCTGGCGATGACCGGCATACCGGTGGATGACGAGGGGATGTGCTGGGAAGGGCTGTGCGCGCCTTCACCCACGCTGATTTTTACTTCGCCATCGCATCAGTTCCCTTACGGAAGCGTGCTCAGCGCGCGGCGGCGTCTGGCGCTGCTGGAACTGGCCCGGCAGCACAGCGCGTGGATCATTGAGGACGATTACGACAGCGAATTTCGTTATACCGGTGAGCCCGTCCCGGCGATGCTGGGCATGGTCAACAATGCGCCCGTTGTGTATCTGGGGACGTTCAGCAAAACGCTGTTTCCATCGCTCCGGATGGGGTTCATGGTGTTACCGCCAGCGCTGGCGAAGGCGGCGCGTCCGGCCATCGGCTCGCTGCTGCGCGGCGGGCATCGCGCTGAACAGCGCACCCTGGCGCTGTTTATTGAGGAAGGCCACTATGCACGACATCTTGCCGCCATGCGCCGCCTTTATCGTAAGCGTTACCGCCAGCTGCGGGAGGTGCTGAGCGCAGAGCTTCATACGCCGCACCGTGTTCTTGCCGGGGAAGGGGGAATGCACCTGACGCTGGCGATTGACGGTATCGACGACCAGCGGCTGGTGGAGCAGGCGAGAGCGTTTCAGCTGGCACCCGCTGCGCTGAGCGGGTATTACCTTGAGACGAAGCAGGGGCAAACCGGTCTGGTTTTAGGTTACGGTAATACCTCTGCTTCGCAGTTTGCGCCGGGCATCCGACGTCTTCAGGCGCTCATTACACAGCAGTGGGGCGGGAAAGGGTAAAGACATCATAAAAAGAGAGCTGGCCCTTAGTGATGACCATTTTCTGCAACTTCTCTTTTTGCCCGGCTTCGACGGCCGGCGAGAGCAGGATATTGTCGATCAGCTCCTTCGGCACGTAACGCGTGTTGTACCACTCCCCGTTGTAGCACACGCGGAAATCGAGTACGTCGATATCTTCATACCGGTAACGCGGATTGACGTCGAAAAAGAAAAACGCGTTAAACACCACGAACAGCACAACCAGTAGCCAGACGGAATCGACCAGTGTTTCAGACTTCAGCATGACGATAAGCGTTGCCAGCCAGGCGGCGTACATGGCGACGAACAATCCGGGGTGTTTGCGAATAAAGCTGATGCTAAAGCGCGGGCGATTGTCGCGCTTTTCGCGGGTATTGAGATCGTCGATGGTGGCGGTAAGCAGGCGCTGTATCTCTGTCATTTTTTGCCTTTATGATTGTTAAAAATACAGGTGATCTGCCTATTTTATGAGAGGGGTTTATGCGATGAAAGTAACAGTTATGCCAGGAAAAAGCATAACAGTTACTCAGGATGCACTTAGATCATTTTAATGATTTTCGCCGGATTCCCGCCCACTACCGCATTGGCCGGCACGTCTTTGGTCACTACCGCGCCGGAAGCGATAACCGCATTATCGCCAATGGTCACGCCTGGATTAATCACCGCGCGTCCGCCGATCCAGACATTATCACCAATGGTGACCGGTTTACCGTACTCCAGCCCGCTGTTACGTTCGGTCGCATCCAGAGGATGCGTGGCCGTATAAATGTGCACTCCCGGCGCAAGCATACAGTTATCGCCAATGCGGACAGGGCAGACGTCCAGCATGACGCAATCGAAGTTAGCGTAAAAATTGTTGCCCAGATAGATGTTATACCCGTAGTCGCAGCGGAAGCTTGGCTCTATATAGGCACCTTCGCTTTGACCCAGCAGGTCAGCTAATAAGGCGCGACGTTCGGCCTTCTCATCGGGTGCGGTATGGTTATAGCGGTGAACAAGATGACGCGCGCGTAAACGGTCAGCCCTCAGCGTGTCATCGCCAGGGCGGTAATATTCACCTGCAATCATCTTCTGTTTTTCTTCACTCATGGGAACCTCTCTGGAATCGTTTTACGCAGCGTAAAGAGGATTAACCAGAAAGGGAACGTTCCCTAAAAGTGGCTGTGACGGGAGTCACAACATTCTTGCGCATAAATACGTTTTATACGGGAACCTGGCGTTTGCATTTGAAGCGTAATTCGAAAGGTAAATTCAGCTTAACAACGGGCGTAATGCCTTTACAGTCTCTCTTCAACGATTAACGAACAAATTTCCACACCGAAGAGGGGATCTTGTCATACAGTTTATTCATGGTCAGCTCAGCAAGACGATGGTCGGCAGCTGAATAAAATACCGCCAGTTCATTATCAGACAGCTCGTATTTATTTTTCTCAATAACTCGTTCAAGGGTGTCAATTGACTGGCAGCGTCGCAGGCGCATCAAATAATCGACTTTTGTTAATGGTTTATCAGACATAAATTCACCTTAGTAATTGTAATAATTTTAACAGGAAAGACTAACCGGATTAGCTCTGCTGACATTAGTGAAGCAGCGAAATAGACGGTTTCCTGATTTACGCCATTTCTGCAAATCCTGTGCGTTAATGCCGTAGCTGCTGAACAACATAAAGGTGTCGTCCAGGTATTCATCAATTTGCTCTATCAACTTATTATCTTCATTGTACTTAATTTTATAATTAAGTGCGAAGGTGGCGATATGCTCGATCAGCTCGTTGAGCTGTAAATTGATAGCAGACGTTGGATCGTTCACCCAGCCATGGTTACTTTCTTCAAGATTGGCAAGGCAGTCATGGTACAAGGATTCGCAGAGAAATTTCAACTGCGCGATATCATGCCTTTTTGGCGAGTACTCGTCCATAGCGCATCCCCTTCTGAGTGATTTTTTACTCACCGAACATCATGTCGGGATGGATACAACTTGCTTAGCCACACGGGAGCTGTGTTCCTGATAACTCTAACTATAAGCCACTCTGATCAAGATTTCACCGCGCTATTACGAAAAATTACAATTAAATCGTTACTGTTCGAGCCTTTACGCAAATCTACCTTTTGCAGCGAACGCGTTAATCAATAAAAAAAGCCGATTTTTATCGGTTCCTTAGAATTCATTGAGTTAGCGCAAAGTTTCATATGAAGTCCGAAACCAGATATCTTCAGATATTTTCCATTGCTTAGGAATAGTCCGAATAATTTACGTCACGAAATGATAATAAAAGAATGCTGAGTTCCTGGTGTAATTTATCGGCCTATTATGATAGGCCTTATTAAAAAAGAGGAAAATAAATAGAAAGGCAATAGGTCTATTTTATGATTTTTTCTGAAAAAGAAAAAGGCCGCAAATGCGGCCTTTTTATCATGTGAAACCGGTATCAGTGATGTTCTACCGAATGATTGTGCTCAACGTCTTCATTCTTACGGCTGAAGCGGCGGCGAACCACCACGAAGAACACCGGTACGAAGAAGATCGCAAGAACGGTCGCGGTTACCATCCCACCCATTACGCCGGTACCTACTGCGTTCTGTGCGCCGGAGCCCGCGCCGGAGCTGATAACCAGCGGCATAACGCCGAGGATAAACGCCAGGGACGTCATCAGGATTGGACGCAAACGCATACGAACGGCTTCCAGCGTTGCTTCAATCAGGCCTTTTCCTTCTTTCTCCATCAGATCTTTGGCGAATTCGACGATTAGTATCGCGTTCTTCGCCGACAAGCCAATGGTTGTCAGCAGGCCCACCTGGAAGTAAACGTCGTTGGTCAGCCCACGGAACGTTGCGGCAAGCAGCGCACCGATAACCCCCAGCGGAACCACCAGCATAACGGAGAATGGAATCGACCAGCTCTCATACAATGCCGCCAGACACAGGAACACCACAATCAGTGAAATGGCGTACAGGGCAGGGGCCTGGTTACCGGACAGACGTTCCTGATAGGACATGCCGGTCCAGTCGTAGCCGACACCCGCAGGCAGTTTGCTGGCCAGTTCTTCCATCAGGTTCATGGCTTCACCGGTGCTTCGGCCCGGCGCTGCCTGACCGAGGATTTCCATCGATGGCAAGCCGTTATAACGCTCCAGACGCGGTGAACCGTATTCCCAGCGCGAGGTTGAGAAGGCGGAGAATGGCACCATCTGGCCATCGCTGCCGCGAACATACCAGTTGTTGATATCGTTCGGCAGCATACGGTATTGCGCTTCGGACATCACGTAGACTTTCTTCACGCGACCACGGTCGATGAAGTCGTTGACGTAGCTGCCACCCCAGGCTGCACCCAGCGTGGTATTAATGTCGCTGATGGAAACACCCAGCGCCTGCGCTTTTTCCTGGTCGATATCGATCTTGTACTGCGGCGTATCTTCCAGACCGTTAGGGCGAACGCCCACCAGCAGGTCAGGGTGTTTTGCCACCTCGCCAAACAGCTGGTTACGCGCCTGAGTCAGTTTTTCGTGGCCCAGACCGCCCTGGTCAATCAGCTGGAAGTCGAAGCCGGTCGCCGTACCCAGTTCAACAATCGCTGGCAGGTTAAAGGCGAAGACCATCGCATCTTTAATCTGTGAGAAGGTGCCCATCGCGCGGCCGGTAATGGCTTCTACCTTGTTCTCTGCGCCCGGACGTTCAGACCAGTCTTTCAGAGAAACGAAGGCGATACCGGTGTTCTGACCACGACCCGCGAAGCCAAAGCCGTTAACCGCAAACACGGATTCGACGTTGTCTTTCTCTTTGGTCAGGAAGTAGTCGGTCATCTCATCCAGCACCTTTTGCGTACGCTCTTGCGTCGCACCGGCCGGAAGCTGCGCCATACTCAGGAACACGCCCTGGTCTTCATCTGGCAGGAACGAGCTTGGCAGACGAACGAACAGGAAAGCCATGCCCACCACGATGATGATATAGAGCAGCAGGTAACGACCGGTGCTGCGCAGGATGTTACCCACGCTGTCGGTGTAGTGGTGCGTACTCTTATCAAACATGCGGTTGAACCAGCCGAAGAAGCCTTTATGCTCGCCGTGACCGCCTTTCTGAATCGGCTTCAGCATCGTCGCGCACAGGGCTGGCGTCAGGATCAGTGCAACCAGTACCGACAGCGCCATCGCCGAAACAATGGTGATGGAGAACTGACGGTAAATCGCACCGGTAGAGCCACCAAAGAAGGCCATCGGGATAAATACCGCAGACAGTACCATCGCGATACCGACCAGCGCGCCCTGGATCTGGCCCATTGATTTACGGGTTGCTTCCTTCGGCGGCAGGCCTTCTTCCGCCATGACACGCTCGACGTTTTCGACCACCACGATGGCGTCATCCACCAGCAGGCCGATGGCGAGCACCATCCCGAACATCGTCAGGGTGTTTATCGAGTAGCCAAATATCGCCAGCACCGCGAAGGTCCCGAGCAGTACAACCGGCACGGCGATGGTTGGGATCAGCGTTGCGCGGAAGTTTTGCAGGAACAAGTACATCACCAGGAAGACGAGAATGATCGCCTCAACCAGGGTTTTCACCACTTCGTGAATCGAAATTTTAACGAATGGCGTGGTGTCATACGGATAAACGATTTTCAGACCTGACGGGAAGAACGGTTCCATCTTCTTCAGTTCTGCACGGATAGCCGTCGCGGTGTCCAGGGCGTTCGCGCCCGTCGCCAGTTTGATACCCAGACCGGAAGCCGGTTTACCGTTGAACTTCGCAATGATGTCGTAGTTCTCACCGCCCAGCTCAACCTTCGCCACGTCACGCAGGCGAACCTGCGAACCGTCCTGATTCACCTTCAGCAGAATTTTGCTGAACTCATCGGCGGAGGTCAGACGCGTTTGCGCGATGATCGACGCGTTAAGCTGCTGGCCTTTCACCGGCGGTGTACCACCCAACTGACCGGCGGCAACCTGGGCGTTCTGCGCTTTAATTGCGCTGATCACGTCAACCGGCGTCAGCTGGAAGTTGTTCAGTTTATTCGGATCCATCCAGATACGCATCGCGTACTGGGAACCGAACAGCTGAACGTCACCCACACCAGACGTACGGCTAATGGCGTCCTTCATGTTGGCGCCCACGTAGTCGGAAATATCCTCCTGCGTCATGGTGCCGTTGGTGTTGATCACGCCGACAACCATCAGGAAGCTACTGGACGATTTCTCGACGCTCACGCCCTGCTGTTGTACTTCCTGCGGCAGCAGAGGCATCGCCAGCTGCAATTTGTTCTGCACCTGAACCTGTGCAATGTCCGCATCCGTACCGGATTCAAAGGTCAGGGTGATCTGAACCGTACCGGTTGAGTCACTGTTTGAGGACATGTACATCAGGTTATCGATACCGTTCATGTTCTGTTCGATAACCTGCGTAACCGTATCCTGCACCGTTTTGGCATCAGCGCCCGGATAGGTTGCGGAGATCGTCACTGCCGGCGGCGCAATCGTTGGATATTGCGCGACAGGCAGCTTCAGGATCGCAAGTCCCCCGGCCAGCATGATGATTATGGCGATCACCCACGCAAATATGGGGCGATCGATAAAGAAATTAGGCATGTCTTAACGGCTCCTGTTTAAGTTAAGACTTGGTTTGTTCTGACTGGCCAGCGGCCGACGCTTGTTGTTTGTCGTCAGATTTCACTTCCTGAGCTTTGACCTGCGCACCAGGACGAACTTTTTGCAAACCAGTAATAATTACGCGATCGCCATCTTTCAGACCTTCCGTTACCAGCCACTTGTCGCCAATCGCCTGCGTTGCAGTGATATTGCGTGTTTCGACTTTGTTATCGGCACCCACAACCAGTGCGCTCGCATCACCGCGTGGCGTACGGGTCACACCTTGCTGAGGAACCAGAATGGCGCTTGGGTTAGTCCCTTCCTCAAGACGGGCGCGTACGAACATACCGGGCAGCAGGGTTTTATCCGGATTGGGGAAAATGGCCCGGATGGTGATAGAGCCGGTGGTCTGATCGACGGTCACATCAGAAAATTCCAGTGTGCCAGTCTGTGAGAACTTGATACCGTCGTTGGTAACCAGTTCCACTTTGGCTTTACCGTTTTCCTGTTTCAGGGTGCCGTTAGCCAGCTCCTGTTTGAGACGCAGGAAATCGTTGCTGGACTGGGTGACGTCAACGTAGATCGGGTCGAGCTGCTGCACGGTGGCCAGCGCGTTGGTTTGACCGTTCTGCACCAGCGCACCTTCGGTGACGGCTGATTTACCAATGCGACCGCTGATAGGGGAGGTCACTTTGGTGTAGGCCAGGTTAATACGCGCGGTTTCTACCGCCGCTTTCGCCGCCACAACGGCTGCGTTGGCTTGCTGTGCATCGGCCAGGGCAGAATCGTAATCCTGTTGGCTGATGTACTGCGTGCCGAGCAGTTTCTTGTAACGATTCAACGTCAGCTGCGAGATTTTGGCTGCCGCTTCGGCTTTAGCCAGATCGCCCTTAGCGCTCTCATAAGACGCCTGATAGGTTGCTGGATCAATCTGATACAGAGACTCGCCTGCCTTGACATCACCGCCTTCGGTGAAGTTACGTTTCAGGATGATACCGCTCACCTGCGGACGCACTTCCGCAATGCGGTAGGCGCTGGTGCGGCCCGGTAGTTCTGTTGTCATCTGGAGAGGTTCGGATTTGAGCGTCACGACGCCAACTTCTGGCACCTGCTGAGCTCCTTGTTGAGCCTGTTTGTCGTCACATCCTGTAAGCGCTAAGCTGCCTGAGAGCATCAGAACGACCGCCAGAGGCGTTAACCCTCTGTTTTTGTTCATATGTAAACCTCGAGTGTCCGATTTCAAATTGATCAAGGGTCCTGAGTCTAAAAACCCATTGCTGCGTTTATATTATCGTCATGCTATGGTACATACATTCATAAATGTATGTAAATCTGACTCCTGTAAATTCATCAACGTATGGCACGAAAAACCAAACAACAAGCGCTGGAAACCCGACAACACATTCTAGATGTGGCAATGCGTTTGTTCTCACAGCAGGGTGTTTCGGCAACCTCGCTGGCACAGATTGCTCAGGCCGCGGGCGTCACGCGGGGAGCGATTTACTGGCATTTCAAAGACAAGTCCGATCTGTTTGGTGAAATCTGGGAGCTTTCAGAGTCCAGCATTAGCGATCTTGAGAGTGAGTATCGGGCAAAATTCCCTCACGATCCACTCTCAGTGTTAAGAGAAATTCTAGTATATATCCTTGAAGCGACGGTTGTTGAAGAGCGTCGTCGTCTGATGATGGAAATCATCTTCCATAAATGTGAGTTCGTTGGTGAAATGGCGGTGGTTCAACAGGCGCAGCGCGACCTGTGTCTGGAAAGCTACGATCGCATCGAACAGGTCCTCACGGAGTGCATGCAGGCCAAAATGCTTCCTGCCACATTACTCACCCGCCGGGCGGCGATCCTGATGCGCAGCTATATTTCCGGCCTGATGGAAAACTGGCTTTTTGCTCCGGAGTCGTTCGATCTCAGATCAGAGGCGCGCAGCTACGTCGAAATTTTTCTTGAGATGTGCCAGCTCTGTCCGACCCTTCAAAGTAAACTTAGCCCGCGCTCTGCCTGATCGGGCATGGGAAAAATCGTAGACCCTTTCCGTCGTACTATTCTGCTTCAGCCGGGCGTGATATCCTTCATGCCCGACTATTTCCGGTCATTTCTCACATCACATTCACAACTATGCTGCACATCAATCGCTCGCAACATCCTGTTCTGGCCCTGTTTTTGATCCTGCTGTTTTACTTTGCAGCCGCGCCGCTTTCATGGGCCCGTGCAGACAACGGCAGTGACATTCCCACGCGTGCTGATGTTCAGTCGCAACTCGACACCCTGAATAAGCAAAAAGATCTCTCCGCCCAGGAAAAACTCGTTCAGCAGGATCTGACGGAAACCCTGGAAACGCTGGACAAGATCGATCGCATCAAAGCCGAAACGGCCCAGCTACGGCAGAAGGTCGCTCAGGCGCCGGAGAACATGCGTAAGGCAACGGAGGCGCTGAGTGCGCTCAGCGACGTCGATAACGACGATGAAACCCGAAAAACGCTTGCCACGCTGTCGTTGCGCCAGCTTGAGTCGCGCGTGGCGCAGCTGCTGGACGATCTGCAAACGGCGCAGTCCGATCTCTCAACCTACAACAGCCAGCTGGTTTCGCTGCAAACCCAGCCTGAGCGCGTGCAGAACGCTATGTACTCGGCGTCGCAACAGCTACAGCAGATACGTAACCGTCTGAATGGCATCACCGTGGGGGAAGGGGCGCTTCGTCCCACCCAGCAAACGCTGCTGAACATCCAGCAGACGCTGCTAAACGCGGAGATTGAACAGCAGCGTAAGAGTCTGGAAGGCAACACGGTGCTACAGGATGCGCTGCAAAAACAGCGTGACTACGTGACCGCGAATATCAACCGGCTTGAGCATCAGCTTCAGCTGTTGCAGGAAGCGGTGAACAGCAAGCGCCTGACGCTGACTGAAAAAACGGCGCAGGAAGCGGTTTCGCCAGACGAGACGGCCCGTATTCAGGCCAACCCGCTGGTGAAGCAGGAGCTGGAGATTAACCACCAGCTGAGCGAGCGTCTGATTCAGGCGACTGAAAACGGCAGCGCGCTGGTGCAGCAAAATATTAAGGTCAAAAACTGGCTGGATCGCGCTTTGCAGGCCGAGCGCAACGTCAAGGAGCAGATTGCCGTCCTGAAGGGCAGCCTGCTGCTGTCGCGCATTCTCTACCAGCAACAGCAGACGCTGCCTTCCGCCGACGAGCTGGAAGACATGACCAACCGCATTGCGGATTTGCGTCTTGAACAGTTTGACGTTAACCAGCAGCGCGATGCGCTATTTCAGAGCGATACCTTCGTTGCCAAAGTGGAAGAGGGCCATTCAGGTGAAGTGAACGCTGAAGTTCACGACGCGCTGTTGCAGGTGGTGGACATGCGCCGCGAATTGCTCGATCAGCTTAACAAGCAGCTGGGCAACCAGCTGATGATGGCGATTAACCTGCAAATCAACCAGCAGCAGCTGGTGAGCGTTTCTAAAAGCCTCCAGGAGATCCTGACCCAGCAGATTTTCTGGGTGAACAGCAATAAACCCATGGACTGGGACTGGTTTAAATCTTTCCCGGAAACGCTGAAATCCCAGATCAAAAGCATGAAAATTACCGTGAACTGGGAGAAAGCCTGGCCTGCGGTGATGATCGCCTTCCTGACGGGGCTGCCTTTGCTGCTCATCGCTGGCGTCATACGCTGGCGTTTGAAATGGCTGAAACAGTACCAGGCGAAGCTGGCCTCGGAAGTGGGGCAACTGCGTAACGACAGCCAGCTGCACACCCCGAAAGCGATCCTGATCGATCTGATCCGTGCTCTGCCGGTCTGCCTGTTGATACTCGCCGTGGGCCTGATCCTGCTGACCATGCAGCTGAATATCAGCGATCTGCTGTGGGCGTTCAGCAAGAAGCTGGCGCTGTTCTGGCTGGTGTTTGGTCTGTGCTGGAAAGTGCTGGAAAAAGATGGCGTCGCCGTCCGCCACTTCAACATGCCGGAAAAACTCACCAGCCACTGGCGTCGCCAGATTGTGCGCATCAGCCTCGCGCTGCTGCCGCTGCACTTCTGGTCAGTTGTGGCGGAGCTTTCCCCGCTGCACCTGATGGATGACGTGCTGGGGCAACTGGTGATTATGCTGAACCTGCTGCTGATTGCCGTTCTGATGTGGCCAATGTGCCGCGACAGCTGGCGGGATAAAGAGTCCCACAATCTTCGTCTGGCTACCGTAACGGTACTGGCGATCATTCCTCTGGCGCTGATGGTGCTGACGGCGACGGGTTACTTCTATACCACGCTGCGTCTGTCCGGTCGCTGGATCGAAACGGTTTATCTGGTGATTGTATGGAACCTGCTGTTCCAGACCGTGCTGCGTGGTTTGAGCGTGGCGGCGCGCCGCATTGCGTATCGTCGTGCTGTTGCCCGTCGGCAGCATCAGGTGAAAGAGGGGGCTGAAGGGGCAGAGCCGCAGGAAGAGCCGACCATTGCTCTGGAGCAGGTTAACCAGCAAACGATGCGTATTACCATGCTGGTGATGATCGCCCTGTTTGCGGTGATGTTCTGGGCCATCTGGTCTGATTTAATTACCGTCTTCGCCTACCTCGACAGTATCACCCTCTGGCAATACAACGGTACCGAAGCGGGCGCTGCGGTCATGAAAAGCGTCACCATGGGCAGCCTGCTCTTTGCGCTGGTGTCGTCAGTGGTTGCCTGGGCGTTGATCCGCAACCTGCCGGGTCTGCTGGAAGTGCTGGTGCTCTCAAGGCTGAACCTGCGTCAGGGGGCGTCGTACGCCATTACCACCATCCTGAACTACGTCATTATTATTGTCGGGGCGATGACGGTATTCGGCTCGCTGGGCGTCTCGTGGGATAAACTCCAGTGGCTGGCGGCGGCGTTGTCGGTGGGTCTGGGCTTCGGCTTGCAGGAGATCTTCGGTAACTTTGTCTCTGGCCTGATTATCCTGTTCGAACGTCCGGTGCGTATCGGCGATACCGTCACCATCGGTACTTTCTCCGGGACCGTCAGCAAGATCCGCATTCGTGCGACCACCATTACCGACTTCGATCGTAAAGAGGTGATCATCCCGAACAAAGCGTTTGTGACCGAGCGTCTGATCAACTGGTCGCTCTCGGATACCACCACTCGCGTGGTGATCCGACTCGGGGTGGCCTATGGCTCGGATCTGGACAAGGTGAAAGAGGTACTGCTGAAGGCGGCAGCTGACCATCCAAAAGTGATGCACGATCCTGCGCCAGCGGTATTCTTCACCACCTTCGGGCCGAGCACTTTGGATCATGAGCTGCGCCTGTACGTACGCGAACTGCGCGATCGCAGCTACACCGTCGATGAGCTGAACCGCACCATTGACCGTCTGTGTCGTGAAAACGATATTAATATCGCCTTTAACCAGCTTGAGGTTCATCTGCGCAACGAGAAAGGCGATGAGCATACGGAAGTGAAGCGCGAGATTAAGGGGGACGACCCTACTCCCGCCTAATCTATTTCCCTCTCTCCTCTGGGGAGAGGGTAGGGTGAGGGGGAAGTTTCCCCTCAAAATCTCGTCGCACAATCTCCAGCGCTTTCAGCACCGTCTCCGCCGGGATCTCGTGATTTTCCAGCAGCATAATTAAATCGACGGCCAGCTTGACCTCGTCGGGGGCATTTTCCAGTGACATCAGTGGCTCCTGTTAACGGGTCAGGCGTTCAATGACGCGTTCAATCTCATCCAGCGCCTGACGGCAGCGGACGATGCGGCCTTCCAGCGCGCTGATTTCACGCATTAATAACTGCTGCTCTTCCAGCGTTTCGCTGGTGTTCAGGCGGGCTTCGCGCTCGCGCTTCATCTCAAACAGACGGCGCTCAAACTCCTGGTTCTCCAACCGCTTGCGCTGCCATTTACCGAGCCCCGGCGAGGCGCTGTCCCACGCCCGTAACGGCCAGGCGGCGATTTCCCGGTGCAGGGCGGTGATCTGCTCGGTAAGATGCTCCGCAAGCCACGCGACCTGTTCCTGCTGTTCACTCTCAACCGCGTGACGAAGCTCGTCGAGATTAGTCTGCGCTTCAGCAAGATAATCCTCAATGACGGTGCTGCGGGTGCGGAAGAGCTGTCGGTCAAAGCGCGGTTTCAGCGTGGCGTGGCCCATCAACGGCGTGGCCTGCGCCCGCAGCGCGATCAGCTGATTTTGCAGCCTCTCAAGAAGCAGTGCTGTTTTCAAGGCGCTCTCCAGTGGTAAAGTAGCCGTTCAGTTTGATAACGATTCGCATTATGCAGCGTACTATTTTAATCATCATTGGCTGGCTCGCGGTAGTGCTGGGCACGCTGGGTGTGGTTTTACCCTTGCTGCCGACCACCCCGTTTATCCTGTTGGCCGCCTGGTGCTTCGCCCGCTCGTCGCCGCGTTTTCACCACTGGCTTCTGTACCGCTCGTGGTTTGGCGGCTACCTGCGGCACTGGCAAAAACACCGGGCCATGCCGCCCGGGGCTAAGCCGCGCGCCATTGCCTTCATCCTGATCACCTTCGCCGTCTCGTTATGGCTGGTGAAAATGATGTGGGTGCGCATTCTGCTGCTGGCGATCCTGGTTTGCCTGCTGATCTTTATGTGGCGGATCCCCGTGGTTGATGAAAAGCAACAAAAGCACTGAAGCCTCATCATGGCGGTTGCAATTATGGCGCACAGCCAGTAAATTCGACCGTTTTCGAGCACAGGTGCGCCTGGTCAAAGGTTAAACAACTGTTACTTTGACCGACTCGTCGCGCGCCGTGAGTAACACTGTTTCATTTAGGCACAAACCGATGACCGCAACTGCACAGCAGCTTGAATATCTGAAAAATAGCATCAAAAGTATCCAGGACTATCCAAAACCTGGCATTCTTTTCCGCGATGTCACCAGCTTGCTGGAAGACCCGAAAGCGTACGCCCTCAGCATTGAACTGCTGGTTGAGCGTTATAAAAACGCCGGGATCACCAAAGTAGTAGGTACTGAAGCCCGTGGCTTCCTGTTTGGCGCACCGGTTGCGCTGGCGATGGGCGTGGGTTTTGTGCCGGTGCGTAAGCCGCGCAAACTGCCGCGTGAAACCATTGCTGAGAGCTATGAGCTGGAATACGGCACCGATCAGCTGGAAATTCACGTTGATGCCATCAAGCCAGGCGACAAAGTGCTGGTGGTGGACGATCTGCTGGCAACCGGCGGCACCATCGAAGCGACCGTGAAGCTGATCCGTCGTCTGGGCGGGGAAGTGACCGACGCGGCATTCATCATCAACCTGTTCGATCTCGGCGGCGAGCAGCGCCTGGAAAAACAGGGTATTACCAGCTACAGCCTGGTGCCATTCCCGGGACATTAATCCCGTATCTCACAACCTCGCTCAATGGGTGAGGTTGTGATAGCATTCCCCTCCATTAATTCACCTTCCAGCGTTGCAGAGCCTGCCCATGAGTTATCAGGTGTTAGCCCGTAAATGGCGACCACAAACCTTTGCTGACGTTGTCGGTCAGGAACATGTGCTGACGGCCCTGGCGAACGGCTTGTCGCTAGGTCGCATCCATCACGCCTATCTTTTCTCCGGCACCCGCGGCGTCGGTAAAACCTCTATTGCCCGTCTGCTGGCAAAAGGTCTGAACTGCGAAACCGGGATCACCGCCACCCCGTGCGGCGTGTGCGACAACTGTCGTGAGATCGAGCAGGGGCGTTTTGTCGATCTGATTGAGATCGACGCCGCCTCGCGCACCAAAGTGGAAGATACCCGCGATCTGCTCGACAACGTGCAGTACGCCCCGGCGCGCGGCCGCTTCAAGGTCTATCTGATCGATGAAGTGCACATGCTGTCGCGCCACAGCTTCAACGCCCTGCTGAAAACGCTGGAAGAGCCGCCTGCGCATGTCAAATTCCTGCTGGCGACCACCGATCCGCAAAAGCTGCCGGTCACTATCCTCTCGCGCTGCCTGCAATTCCATCTGAAGGCGCTCGACGTTGAGCAGATCCGCGCTCAGCTTGAGCATATCCTCGATGAAGAGAACATTGTCCACGAGCCGCGTGCGCTGCAACTGCTGGCCCGTGCCGCGGACGGCAGCCTGCGCGATGCGTTGAGCCTGACCGATCAGGCGATTGCCAGCGGTGACGGTAAACTCTCCACCGACGCGGTCAGCACTATGCTCGGCACGCTGGATGACGATCAGGCGCTGTCGCTTATTGAAGCGATGATTGCCGCCAACGGTGAGCGGGTAATGACCCTCGTCAACGACGCCGCTGCCCGTGGCATTGAGTGGGAAGCGCTGCTGGTCGAGATGCTCAGCCTGCTGCACCGTGTGGCGATGCTGCAACTGTCTCCGTCGGCTATTGGCGCGGACATGGCGACCATTGAACAGCGGATGCGTGAACTTGCGCGCACCGTGCCGCCGGCTGATGTTCAGCTTTATTATCAGACGCTGCTGATTGGCCGCAAAGAGCTGCCGTTTGCACCGGATCGCCGGATGGGCGTTGAAATGACGCTGCTGCGCGCGCTGGCCTTCCATCCGCGCAAGCCACTGCCGGAGCCGGAAACGCCCCGGCAGTCCTTTGCGCCGGTTGCGCCGACCGCGGTAATGTCACCGCAGCAGGTGCCACCGCAACCGGCATCGCCGCCGCCGCAAAACGTGCCGCTGTCGGATGCCACCAGTTCGGTGCTTGCCGCACGAAGCCAGTTGCAACGTGCGCAGGGAGCAACCAAACCAAAAAAGAGTGAACCGGCAGCGCCTGCAAGAGCGTGGCCGGTGAACAACGCCGCGCTTGAACGACTGGCCTCGGTAACGGAGCGCGTGCAGTCGCGTCCGGCACCGTCCGCGCTCGAGCAAAAAGCCCCGGCGAAAGAAGAGGCATACCGCTGGAAGGCGACCACCGTTGTTGAAACGGTCAAGGAAGTGGTCGCCACGCCAAAAGCGCTGAAAAAGGCGCTGGAGCATGAAAAAACGCCGGAGCTATCCGCGAAGCTCGCGGAAGAATCCATTGAGCGCGACGCCTGGGCCGCCGAGGTCAGCAAACTGCAACTGCCGAAGCTGGTGGAGCAGGTCGCGCTGAACGCCTGGAAAGAGCAGGACGGTAATCAGGTGCGTCTGCACCTGCGCCCTGGCCAGCGGCACCTCAACTCCCCTGGCGCGCAAAAGGCGCTGGCCGAGGCGCTTACCGCATTACAGGGTGTACCGGTTGAATTGACTATCATTGAAGATGATAATCCGGCGGTGAAAACGCCGCTCGAGTGGCGTCAGGCCATTTATGAAGAGAAGCTCGCGCAGGCGCGCGAGGCGATAATTGCGGATAACAACATCCAGACCCTGCGCCGGTTCTTCGACGCCGATTTGGATGAAGAGAGTATTCGCCCCATTTGATCGTGAGTCTGACTTACGGTTGTAATCCTTAACGTGAAAGAAGAGAGAAGCCTATGTTTGGTGGAAAAGGCGGTCTGGGTGGCCTGATGAAGCAGGCTCAGCAGATGCAGGAAAAAATGCAGAAGATGCAGGAAGAGATCGCTCAGCTGGAAGTCACGGGTGAATCCGGTGCCGGTCTGGTCAAGGTGACCATCAACGGTGCGCATAACTGCCGTCGCGTTGAAATCGACCCGAGCCTGCTCGAAGACGACAAAGAGATGCTGGAAGATCTGGTTGCAGCCGCGTTTAACGATGCCGCTCGCCGTATCGACGAAACCCAGAAAGAGAAAATGGCCTCTGTTTCCAGCGGTATGCAACTGCCGCCGGGCTTTAAGATGCCATTCTGATGCAAACCAGTCCGCTGCTCACGCAGTTAATGGAAGCACTGCGCTGCCTGCCGGGCGTTGGCCCGAAGTCGGCGCAGCGTATGGCGTTTACGCTATTGCAGCGCGACCGCAGCGGCGGGATGCGCCTGGCGCAGGCTCTGACCCGCGCCATGTCAGAGATTGGTCACTGTGCGGATTGCCGGACCTTTACCGAGCAGGACGTATGTAACATCTGCACGAACCCGCGTCGTCAGGAAAACGGTCAGATTTGCGTGGTGGAGAGTCCGGCGGACATCTACGCCATCGAACAAACCGGGCAGTTTTCCGGCCGCTATTTCGTGCTGATGGGGCATCTCTCCCCGCTGGATGGCATCGGCCCGGACGATATCGGTCTCGATCGCCTGGAGCAGCGCCTGGAGTCGGAAACCATCAAAGAGGTGATCCTCGCCACCAACCCGACGGTGGAAGGGGAGGCAACCGCCAACTACATCGCCGAGCTGTGCGCGCAGTACGGCGTTGACGCCAGCCGCATCGCCCACGGCGTGCCGGTCGGCGGTGAGCTGGAGATGGTCGACGGCACCACGCTGTCACACTCGCTGGCCGGACGTCACAAGATTATTTTCTGACCAAACGGAGGCTGCGCGCGCGGCCTCCGCTTGAAAATTCCTCCCCTTATCCCCATCTCTCACTCAACGTTTTACAACCCCATTAAATGGCATTGTTGAGGTCGACTTAGATGAAAGGACAAGAAACCCGTGGTTTCCAGTCAGAAGTAAAACAGCTTCTGCACCTGATGATCCATTCCCTGTATTCCAACAAAGAAATCTTCCTGCGTGAGCTGATTTCCAACGCCTCTGATGCGGCGGACAAGCTGCGCTTCCGCGCGCTGTCTAACCCGGATCTGTATGAAGGCGACGGCGAGCTGCGCGTGCGCGTCTCGTTTAATAAAGAGAACCGCACCCTGACCATCGCCGATAACGGCATCGGGATGAACCGCGACGAGGTGATTGACCACCTCGGAACCATCGCCAAATCCGGCACCAAAGCGTTCCTTGAGTCCATGGGCTCTGACCAGGCGAAAGACAGCCAGCTGATCGGTCAGTTCGGCGTAGGCTTCTACTCGGCGTTCATCGTGGCGGACAAAGTCACCGTGCGCACCCGCGCCGCGGGCGACAGCGCCGAGAACGGCGTGCTGTGGGAGTCTAAAGGTGAAGGCGAGTACACCGTTGATGACATCACCAAAGCGGATCGCGGCACCGAAATCACCCTGCACCTGCGTGAAGGCGAAGACGATTTCCTGAACGACTGGCGCGTACGCTCCATCATCAGCAAATATTCCGACCATATCGCGCTGCCGGTAGAGATTGAAAAACAGGAAGAGAAAGACGGCGAAACCGTGGTTTCCTGGGAAAAAATCAACAAGGCGCAGGCGCTGTGGACGCGTAATAAAGCTGAAATTAAAGACGACGAGTACAACGAGTTTTACAAGCACATCGCCCACGACTTCACCGATCCGCTGACCTGGAGCCACAACCGTGTGGAAGGGAAACAGGAGTACACCAGCCTGCTGTACATTCCGGCGCAGGCGCCGTGGGACATGTGGAACCGCGATCACAAGCACGGCCTGAAGCTGTACGTGCAGCGCGTCTTCATCATGGACGACGCCGAGCAGTTCATGCCGAACTACCTGCGCTTTGTGCGTGGCCTGATAGACTCCAACGATCTGCCGCTGAACGTCTCCCGTGAAATTCTTCAGGACAGCACCGTCACCCGTAACCTGCGCAACGCCCTGACCAAACGTGCGTTGCAGATGCTGGAAAAACTGGCGAAGGACGATGCGGAAAAATACCAGACCTTCTGGAAACAGTTTGGCCTGGTGCTGAAAGAAGGTCCGGCGGAAGATACTGCGAACGTGGAAGCTATCGCTAAACTGCTGCGCTTCGCCTCTACGCACAACGACTCCTCCGCCCAGACCGTGTCGCTGGAAGAGTACGTCTCCCGCATGAAAGAAGGGCAGGAGAAGATCTACTACATCACCGCCGACAGCTATGCGGCAGCGAAGAGCAGCCCGCATCTGGAACTGCTGCGTAAGAAAGGCATCGAAGTGCTGCTGCTGTCTGACCGCATCGACGAGTGGATGATGAACTACCTGACCGAGTTCGACGGTAAATCCTTCCAGTCCGTTGCCAAAGCCGACGAGTCTATCGATAAGCTGGCGGATGAAGTGGACGACAGCGCGAAAGAAGCCGAGAAGGCGCTGGAGCCGTTCGTTGAGCGCGTTAAAACGCTGCTGGGCGACCGCGTGAAAGAGGTGCGCTTCACGCACCGTCTGACCGATACGCCAGCCATTGTCACCACCGATGCGGACGAAATGAGCACCCAGATGGCGAAACTGTTCGCTGCGGCGGGCCAGGCCGTGCCGGAAGTGAAATATATCTTTGAGCTTAATCCGGATCACCCGCTGGTGAAACGTGCGGCGGATACCCAGGACGACGCCCGCTTTGCGGAGTGGGTTGAACTGCTGCTGGATCAGTCCCTGCTGGCCGAGCGCGGTACGCTGGAAGATCCTAACCTGTTCATTAAACGTGTGAATGCGCTGCTGCTGGCGTAATCTTCCCTCACCCCGGCCCTCTCCCACAGGGAGAGGGTGAAAGAGTTCCCTCTCCCTGTGGGAGAGGGTTAGGGTGAGGGCACCAGACCGCACGAAGCCAAATTATCTCCCCCCGTTAACCGTTTCAGCCTTCCCGCCTTCCTTGAGCCATACCCGTTCTGGTGGTATTGTTTAGCGCTTTTTGAAAAATTGAATCGACTTTTGAGGGGATTTTCGCAATGCGTATTATTCTGCTTGGCGCTCCGGGCGCGGGTAAAGGAACTCAGGCTCAGTTCATCATGGAGAAATACGGTATTCCGCAAATCTCCACCGGTGACATGCTGCGCGCCGCTGTTAAATCTGGCTCCGAGCTGGGTAAACAAGCGAAAGACATCATGGACGCAGGCAAACTGGTGACCGACGAACTGGTTATCGCGCTGGTTAAAGAGCGCATTGCTCAGGAAGACTGCCGTAACGGTTTCCTGCTGGACGGCTTCCCGCGCACCATTCCTCAGGCTGACGCCATGAAAGAAGCGGGCATCAACGTGGATTACGTGCTGGAGTTCGACGTACCAGACGAGCTGATCGTTGACCGTATCGTTGGCCGTCGCGTACACGCTGCTTCTGGCCGCGTTTACCACATCAAATTCAACCCACCTAAGGTTGAAGGCAAAGACGACGTGACCGGCGAAGAGCTGACCACCCGTAAAGACGATCAGGAAGAAACCGTGCGTAAACGCCTGGTGGAATACCATCAGATGACCGCACCGCTGATCGGCTACTACACCAAAGAAGCGCAGGCGGGTAACACCAAATACGCGAAAGTGGACGGCACCAAAGCCGTGGATGACGTACGTGCAGAGCTGGAAAAAATCCTCGGCTAAGCGCACCTCTCTCACCCGGAGCCCCGGGTGAGAAAAATTCTCATCTTACCTATTACAGCAATGGGTTTCGTTTAAACGCATTTCCGCTACAATTGACAGCCTATCAAATGGTTAAGAGGCGTGAATGAGTCAGGCGAAAACCGGCATCCTGCTTGCCAATCTGGGCACCCCAGAAGCACCTACTCCAGCGGCGGTCAAACGCTACCTGCGACAATTTTTAAGCGACACGCGCGTCGTGGATACCCCAAGACTGCTGTGGTGGCCACTGCTGCGTGGCGTCATTCTGCCGATTCGTTCCCCGCGTGTGGCAAAGCTCTATCAGTCCGTGTGGATGGAAGAGGGCTCGCCGCTGATGGTGTACAGCCGTCGTCAGGAGAAGGCGCTGGCCGCCCGCCTGCCGGACATGCCCGTTGCGCTCGGCATGAGCTACGGTAAGCCGTCCCTGGAAAGCGCCGTCGACTCTCTGCTGGCGCAGGGCGTTGAACACATTGTGGTGCTGGCCCTTTATCCGCAGTATTCGTGCTCCACGGTAGCTGCCGTCTGGGACGAACTGGCGCGCATTCTGGCGACCCGCCGCCGTATACCGGGTATCACCTTTATCCGCGACTACGCCGATAACGAGCTGTACATTCAGGCGCTTGCCAGCAGCGCGCGCGCGTCGTTTGAAAAACACGGCGAGCCGGATCTGCTGCTGCTCTCCTATCACGGTATTCCGCAGCGTTTCGCGAACGAAGGGGATGATTACCCCCAGCGTTGCCGCGATACCACCCGCGAGCTAGTCTCCGCCCTCGGCCTGCCGCCTGAGAAGGTGATGATGACCTTCCAGTCGCGCTTCGGCCGTGAACCGTGGCTCACCCCGTATACTGATGAAACGCTTAAGATGCTGGGCGAGAAGGGCGTGAAGCACATTCAGGTGATGTCGCCGGGCTTCTCGGCGGACTGTCTGGAAACGCTGGAAGAGATTGCTGTCCAGAACAAAGAGTTCTTTATGGAGGCGGGCGGAACGAAATACGAATACATTCCTGCGCTTAACGACTCCCCTGAACACATCGACATGATGGTGTCACTGGTCACCACCCGCCGCTGATCGCGTTACGGGCCGGGTTTGTGCTACCATTCCCGGCCCGTATTCTTTGCACAGTTCAGACCATGAAATTTCCCGGTAAACGTAAGTCCAAACACTATTTCCCCGTCGATGCCCGCGATCCGCTGTTACAGCAAATTCAGCAGGAAAGCGAAACCAGCGCTGCCTGGGTGGTCGGTATCGATCAGACGCTGGTGGACATTGAAGCCAAAGTGGATGATGCGTTTGTCGCACGTTACGGTCTGAGCGCCGGGCACTCGCTGGTGATTGAGGATGACGTTGCTGAAGCGCTGTATCAGGAGCTGGTGCGCGAAAATCTTATCACCCACCAGTTTGCCGGCGGCACCATCGGCAACACCATGCACAACTACTCCGTACTGGCAGACGACCGCTCGGTGCTGCTTGGCGTGATGTGCAGCAATATCGAAATCGGTGGCTATGCCTACCGCTACCTGTGCAATACCTCCAGCCGCACCGATCTGAACTATTTGCAGGGCGTTGACGGGCCGATTGGCCGCTGCTTTACGCTGATAAGCGATTCCGGCGAGCGTACCTTTGCCATCAGCCCCGGCCATATGAACAAGCTGCGCGCTGAAAGTATCCCGGAAGAGGTGATCGCGGGCGCGTCTGCGCTGGTACTGACCTCCTATCTGGTGCGCTGCAAGCCGGGCGAACCAATGCCGGACGCAACCATGAAGGCAATTGAGTACGCGAAGAAATACAACGTGCCTGTGGTTCTGACGCTGGGCACCAAATTCGTCATTGCCGACAACCCGGAGTGGTGGCAGGCCTTCCTGAAAGAACACGTCTCGATTCTGGCGATGAATGAAGAAGAAGCCGAAGCGCTGACCGGCGAAAGCGATCCGCTGCTGGCGTCTGATAAGGCGCTGGACTGGGTGGATCTGGTGCTCTGCACCGCCGGGCCGGTCGGGCTGTACATGGCGGGTTTCACGGAAGAAGAGAGCAAGCGGAAAACCCAGCACCCGCTGCTGCCGGGCGCAATCGCCGAATTTAACCAGTACGAGTTCAGCCGCGCCATGCGTCATAAAGACTGCATCAACCCGCTGCGTATCTTCTCCCACATCGCACCGTATATGGGTGGCCCCGAGAAGATCATGAACACCAACGGCGCGGGCGACGGCGCGCTGGCCGCGCTGCTGCACGACATCACCGCCAACGCCTACCACAAAACCAATGTGCCGAATTCCAGCAAGCACACCTTCAACTGGCTGACCTACTCCTCGCTGGCGCAGGTGTGCAAGTACGCGAACCGCGTGAGTTATCAGGTGCTGAACCAGCATTCACCGCGCTTAACGCGGGGGCTGCCGGAACGGGAAGACAGCCTCGAAGAGGCGTATTGGGATAGGTAAAAGCAAAACGGCAACCTGTGGTTGCCGTTTTTAGTGTTTGTTCCCTCTCCCTGTGGGAGAGGGCCAGGGTGAGGGCATCAGGCCGCACAAAACTTAACCCGTCACCGCCTCTTCAACTGGCGGTTTTGTCAGCATTGTCAGCATTGTATTCGCAATCTCACGCTCACCCATCACCACCTGATTCGCGCCGCGCTCGGTGATGTACTCCACTTCGTCATCATAATGGGCGCGGGCAATGATTTCGATATGTGGGCATTTTTCACGGGCTGTGGCAACAATCTCGCCAGCCTCGTAACCGTTCGGGATAGTGAGCAGCAGCCAGCGAGCGCAGTCCAGATGCGCCAGATTCATAATCTCTTCGTTAGCCGCGTTGCCCAGCACCGCGCGGATGCCGCGCTCGCGAAGCTCGTCGACGCGAGTGCGGGAGGTTTCAATCACTACCAGGGGGATCCCCTGGGCCATCAGCTTCTCACCGAGCAGGCTGCCGACGCGACCAAAACCGACCAGCAGCGCGTGGTTGCAGATATCTACGGGGATCTGTTTCTCCTCCTCAATCGCTTCTTCCAGGGTTTGCTCTTCGAGGGTTTCGGTCTTCTCGAGATATTTCTCCAGCAGGGCAAACAATACCGGGTTTAGCATGATGGAGAGGATCGCCCCCGCCAGCACCAGATTTTGCCCCGCCTGTGGCAGCAGGTTCAGGGCCATCCCCAGACCAGCAAGAATAAAGGCGAACTCGCCAATCTGCGCCAGGCTGGCGGCGATGGTCAGCGCCGTGCGCGGCGAGTGACCGAACATCCGTACCAGGAAGAAGGCGGCAACGGACTTACCAAAGATGATGATTGCCAGCGTACCCAGCACGGCCAGCGGCTGCTGAATGAGGATCAGCGGGTCGAACAGCATCCCGACGGAGACAAAGAACAGCACCGCGAATGCATCACGTAGCGGCAGGGTATCGTGCGCGGCACGGTGGCTCAGCTCGGACTCGTTCAGCACCATCCCGGCGAAGAACGCGCCCAGCGCAAAGGAGACGTCAAACAGCTCGACGGCGCCAAAGGCAATGCCCAGCGCCAGCGCAAGGACCGAAAGTGTGAACAGTTCACGCGAGCCCGTGGCGGCGCTGCGGGACATGATCCACGGCACCAGACGGCGGCCCACCAGCATCATGATGGCGATAAACGCCACGACTTTACCGATGGTAATGCTCATATCCAGCGCCAGCGAGGCGAAGCCGATATTCTCTTTTTCCATCATCCCGGCAACGGCAGGCAGCAGAACCAGCGTCAACACCATTACCAGATCTTCAACAATCAGCCAGCCTATCGCGATTTGTCCGCGCTGGCTGTCTATCAGCTGTCTCTCTTCAAGCGCGCGCAGCAGCACCACGGTACTGGCGGTTGAAAGACACAGCCCAAATACGATACCTGTCATGATTGACCAGCCCAGCACCGCCGAAAGCGCCATGCCCAGCAGCGTCGCCACCCCTATCTGGGCGATCGCTCCCGGTATGGCGATCGACTTTACCGCCATCAGATCCTTCAGGGAAAAATGCAGCCCGACGCCAAACATCAGCAGGATCACGCCCAATTCCGCCAGCTCAGGCGCCAGTTTGGTATCTGCGACAAAACCCGGCGTAAAGGGCCCTGCCAGCACGCCCGCCAGCAAATAGCCTACCAGGGGCGAAATACGCAATTTATTGGCAATCATGCCGAGAATAAAAGCAAGCACAAGTCCACCAACAATGGTGGTGATAAGCGGTGTGGCGTGGTGCATTCCGTCTCCTTTCGCGATGGGTGATCCATTTTTGGTGCAAATACCAAAAAGCCGATTAATAGTTTATGACAATTTTTACGCTTATGTTTATGAATAATTGTTGAAATCACAATAAAAAGGCAATAAGCATGAAAAAAGGCAGATTTTGATAAATTTGCTGAGGGGAGGGAGAGGAAAGCCTTATGGCATCAGGTTATCCGGCTGCCAAAGTTTAACTTTGGCAGCCGTGAAGTCACGCTTTATGACGATTGTCAGGCAGGAATATGGTCAACATCCCCAGAAGTGGCAGGAAAGCGCAGATTTTATAGACCAGGAAGATGCTGGTGTGGTCTGCAACCATCCCCAACACGGCTGCACCAAGGCCGCCCATGCCAAAGGCAAAACCGAAAAAGAGGCCGGAAACCATACCGATACGTCCCGGCAGCAGCTCCTGCGCATAGACCAGGATGGCTGAAAATGCCGAGGCGAGAATAAAACCAATAATCACCGTCAATATTCCGGTCCATTCCAGCGTGGCGTAGGGTAAAACAAGCGTAAACGGCGCAACGCCGAGGATAGAGCCCCAAATCACATATTTACGTCCAATTTTATCCCCCACAGGGCCGCCAATCACCGTGCCTGCCGCCACCGCAAACAGGAAGGCAAAGAGGTGGAACTGGGCGTTTTGTACCGATAATCCGAATTTTTGCATCAGATAGAAGGTGTAATAGCTGCTGATGCTCGCCATATAGAAATATTTCGAGAAAATCAGCACCAGCAGCACGCTGACGGCAAGGATCACCTTATTGCGCGGAAGGGGATTGGTTATCTTCGCGGCAGGTTTTCCCTTATTTACGCGATGCTGCGCGGCATACCAGCGGCTGATTTGCGCCAGGACGACAATCGCCAGCAGCGCGGCCAGCACAAACCACGCCACGTTGCCTTTGCCGTAAGGCGCGATAATTACCGCCGCCAGCAGAGGACCGAGGGAGCTACCAAAGTTACCCCCCACCTGGAACAGAGACTGCGCCAGCCCGTGGCGTCCGCCGGAAGCCATACGCGCCACGCGGGACGATTCCGGATGGAACACCGATGAACCGGTTCCCACCAGCGCCGCGGCAACCAGTACCGCCTCAAAGCTGCCCGCCATGGCCAGCAGCACCAGCCCGCTCAGGGTGAAGCACATGCCAATGGGCAGCGACCATGGCATCGGGTATTTGTCCGTCCAGTAGCCCACCACCGGCTGTAGCAGCGAAGAGGCCAGCTGGAAGGTCAGGGTGATCATCCCGATCTGCACGAAGGTTAATGAGAACTCAGACTGCAACAGCGGGTAGATCGCCAGAATCAGCGACTGGATCATGTCGTTGAGCAGATGAGAGAGACTGATTGCGCCTAATACTTTAAAGGAAGTGCGCGATTTCGGCGGCGACGCCGGAGCGCCCTGGACGGGCTGGGTTGATTCACTGATTGCCATAAATACCACGTCGATTTGTTATTAGAGATGCAGGGAGTAATTATTATCCGACTAACATACCCGTCCGTGACATTTGAAGAAAGTCGCAATTCTGAAAACTTATTTGTCTATTCTTGTGAGTCACTGTAATTTTTGCGTTTGTCTATGGGTCAGGGAGAGAGAAGATGAAGTTAATGAAGCGTGGCGTCGCGCTGGCGCTCATCGCCGCATGGGGGCTGACAAGCCTGCCCGCGCAGGCGTATGAAAAAGATAAAACCTATAAAATTACCATTCTGCATACTAACGATCATCACGGCCATTTCTGGCGCAGCGAATACGGTGAATATGGCCTGGCGGCGCAAAAAACGCTGGTGGACGGCATTCGTAAAGAGGTCGCGGCCCAGGGCGGCAGCGTCCTGCTGCTGTCGGGCGGGGATATTAATACCGGGGTGCCGGAATCTGATTTACAGGATGCCGAGCCTGATTTCCGCGGCATGAATTTAATTGGTTACGACGCGATGGCGGTCGGAAACCACGAGTTTGATAATCCGCTGAGCGTGTTGCGCCAGCAGGAGAAGTGGTCCAAATTCCCGTTCCTTTCCGCCAATATTTATCAGAAAAGCACCGGCGAGCGCCTGTTTAAACCGTGGGCGCTGTTTAAGCGTCAGGATCTGAAGATCGCGGTCATCGGCTTAACCACCGACGATACGGCTAAAATTGGTAATCCTGAATTTTTCACCGACATCGAATTCCGTAAACCGGCGGACGAAGCGAAGCTGGTGATCCAGGAGTTGCAGCAGAATGAAAAACCGGATGTGATTATCGCGACCACCCACATGGGGCATTACGATAACGGTCAGCACGGCTCTAACGCGCCGGGCGACGTGGAGATGGCGCGCAGCCTTCCTGCGGGCTCGCTGGCGATGATTGTGGGCGGTCACTCACAGGATCCGGTCTGCATGGCTTCTGAGAATAAAAAGCAGGCAGATTATGTGCCCGGCACGCCGTGCGCGCCTGATCGTCAGAACGGGATCTGGATTGTACAGGCCCACGAGTGGGGTAAATACGTTGGCCGCGCGGATTTCGAATTCCGTAACGGCGAGATGAAGCTGGTGCACTATCAGCTCATCCCGGTCAACCTGAAGAAGAAAGTGACCTACCCGGACGGCAAAAGCGAGCGGGTACTCTACACGCCAGAGATCGCTGAAAACCAGCAAATGCTCTCTTTGCTGACGCCGTTCCAGAGCAAAGGGAAAGCGCAGCTGGACGTGAAGATTGGCACGCTTAACGGACGACTGGAAGGAGACCGCAGCAAAGTCCGCTTCGTACAGACCAACATGGGGCGTCTGGTGCTGGCCGCGCAGATGGCGCGCACGAATGCGGATTTCGGCGTGATGAGCGGCGGCGGTATTCGTGATTCCATCGAAGGCGGAGACATCACCTATAAAGACGTGCTCAAAGTGCAGCCGTTTGGCAACGTGGTGGTCTATGCGGACATGAGCGGGAAGGAGGTGATTGACTACCTGACCGCCGTGGCGCAGATGAAGCCGGATTCCGGGGCGTATCCGCAGTTTGCTAACGTCAGCTTCGTCGCGAAGGACGGCAAGCTTAACGATCTCAAAATCAAAGGCGAACCGGTTGATCCGGCGAAAACCTACCGCCTGGCAACGTTAAGCTTTAACGCCACCGGCGGCGACGGCTATCCGCATATCGATAACAAACCGGGCTATGTAAATACCGGGTTTATTGATGCGGAAGTGTTGAAGCAGTTTATCCAGCAAAATTCACCGATTGACGTGAACATGTATGAGCCGAAAGGCGAGGTGAGCTGGCAGTAGTGCGTTTTTTTTTGCCGGGTGGCGGCTTCGCCTTACCCGGCCTACATTCGAATCGTAGGCCCGGTAAGCGCAGCGCCACCGGGCAATTTTCTCAATCCCGGCGCGCAATATCCGCAAATTTCGCGTCCAGCATTTTCGCCAGATCGCCTGCGGCCAGTTCGATATCCAGCCCGCGTTTGCCGCCAGAAATATAGATCGTCTCAAATTCCTGCGAAGGCGCATCGATCAGCGTCGGCAGACGCTTTTTCTGGCCGAGCGGGCTGATCCCGCCGACCAGATAACCCGTTGTGCGTTGCGCAACCATCGGGTCAGCCATATCGACCTTTTTCGCTCCCAGCGCTTTGGCCACTTTCTTCAGATCAAGCTGTCCGGCGACGGGCGTCACTGCCACGGCGAGGTGCTTCATATCGCCGTTCACCGCGACCAGCAGCGTTTTGTAGACCTGGTCCGCGTTCAGCCCCAGCTTGCGCACCACTTCATCACCAAAGTTGGTTTCGTTCGGATCGTGATCGTAGGTGTGGATCCGGAAAGAAATTTTGTTTTTTTCGAGTAATTTAACGGCGGGAGTCATGGCTATCCTTCTTACGACAGACGATTCATACCAGCAGCATACGCCTGACGTTTGTCTAAAAAATAGCACCATCTTGCGCAATAGTATTGGCAGTGATGGTTACTTTGAGCGACAATCGGCGTAGCCGAAGGTCACTTCGGTATAATAAAAACGATGAAATTCCTCTTTGACGGGCCAATAGAGATATTGGCCATTTTTTTATTTCAGCAGCGACGGCAAATTCCCTTCTCCGTACAAATGCAACGCGCCAACCGCGACAACATAACGACCGGCAGGCAGGGCATATAGTGTCTCCCGCCACGCCTGGTTGCGCGCGTTCATCAGCACATCATACAACGATTCACTGAACGTCGACGGTAACGCCAGCTTACCGTCTGCGGGCGGCGCATCCAGCCACCAGCCAATCATCGTTTGCAGCAGACGCGCGTTGGTGTGCCAGTGGGTCAGGGTATCATCCAGCAGCATCAGGCCGTCATCGGGAAGCTGGCGAAGAAGCGCAATCTGGCTGTCCGTGCCTTCCAGTTCAATGACGGACAGGTTGCGCGCCCTTGCCGCATTCAGCAGTTGATAATCGATACCGTAATCGCCGCGCAGCCCCAGGCGCTGCGCCTGGGTGGCCTGTAGCACCATGGCAATTTGCCACAGGGGCAGAGTGTCGAGCATTGAGAGCGAGACGCCGGTCTCATCCGCAAGACGGGTAAGCTCAGCCAGCTGCGTCCCGTTAAGACGTTCCGCCAGGGGGCGATCGCTTTCCAGCCCGGCAAACGGCGATTCATGGCCGGAGATGTCGGCTTCGACGATCAGCGCGTCGGCGCGCTTCAGCAGTTTAATCAGGCCGGAGGGCAGGGGGGACATGTCCTGCGTGCCCATATGAATGCTTCCCACCAGGTGCAGATGCTGCCCGCCTGGAAGCGAAATATCCATACCGGGCCAGGCATAACGGCGGGGAAAAAGGGCGCGAAACGATGTTTTTAGACGATTAAACAGACCCATACGCGCTCCATGATCGGAAAGGTTCATGCTAGCGCGTACGGGTACAAGGTTCAATCCTTCGGTTTAAACCGCAGCAGACGGTTAGCGTTGCTCACCACGGTAATTGACGAGAGCGCCATCGCCGCACCCGCAACAACCGGGTTCAGCAGGGTACCGGTCAGCGGCCACAAAATCCCGGCGGCAATCGGAATGCCGAGCGAGTTATAGACGAAGGCCCCCAGCAGGTTCTGCTTCATGTTGCGCAACGTGGCTTGCGAAATCGCCAGCGCATCCGCCACCCCCATCAGGCTGTGGCGCATCAGGGTGATCGCCGCGGTTTCAATGGCGACATCGCTCCCGCCGCCCATCGCAATGCCTACGTCAGCCTGCGCCAGCGCCGGGGCGTCGTTGATGCCGTCGCCCACCATCGCCACCTGGCGACCCTGACTTTGCAGGTTCTTGATGGCGTCCGCTTTGCCGTCCGGCAGCACGCCCGCGATCACCTCATCAATACCGGCTTCTTTCGCAATGGCGTTGGCGGTGGTCGGGTTGTCCCCGGTCAGCATCACCAGACGATAGCCCGCGCGGTGCAGGCGCTGTAAGGCATCTACGCTGTCCTGGCGTAACGGATCGCGCACGGCCAGCAGCGCCGCCACCTGACCATCCCTCGCCAGCAGAACCGGCGTCGCGCCCTGAGAGGCCTGCGCGTTTAGCTCTGCGTCCAGCGCGGACGTATCAACGCCGTGTTCAGTCAGCAGTGCCTGGTTGCCCAGCAGCAGCGTATGGCCTTCGGCTTCACCGCTGACCCCTAAACCGCGCAGGGTGCGGAAGTTGCTGACCTGCGGCAGACGGCCATCACCGGCTTTCTCCAGGATGGCGCGCGCCAGCGGGTGGCTGGAACCTTGTTCCAGCGCGGCGGCAAGGCGCAGGGCGTCCGTCTCCGTACAGCCAACGGTACTGACGGCCACCACCTGCGGTTTGCCCTCGGTGAGCGTGCCGGTTTTATCAAAGACAAGGGTGTCCAGCGTGCTTGCCCGTTGCAGGGCGTCAGCATCACGGACCAGTACGCCAAATTCGGCGGCGCGTCCGACGCCAGAGATAATCGACATCGGCGTGGCCAGGCCAAGGGCACAAGGGCAGGCGATGATCAGCACCGTGGTGGCGATCACCAGGGTGTAGACAATCTGCGGCGCCGGGCCGAAGAAATACCAGATCGCCGCGCTCAGCAGGGCAATACCGACGACCACCGGCACAAAAATGGCGGAGATTTTATCGGCAAGCTGACCAATCTCCGGCTTACTGCTCTGCGCCTGGCGGACCATGCGAATGATGCGTGACAGCGTGGTATGGCTCCCGACCGCGCTGGCGCGGAACAGTACGCTGCCGTCCTGTACCACCGTACCCGCATGCACCGCATCGCCCTGAGATTTCTGCTGGGGTATCGGCTCGCCGGTCAGCATCGCTTCATCCAGCCAGGCATCGCCCTGGGTGATTTCACCGTCGACGGGCACGCGGTCGCCGGTGGTCAGGCGCAGCGTCATTCCCGGCTGTACCTCTGAGAGCGGAACGCTTTTTTCCCCGTCGTCCGTGACCACGCGGGCCGTCGGCGGGGTTAAATCGAGTAATCTTTCCAGCGCTTTCGACGAGCGCTGACGCGCGCGGGCTTCGAGCATATGGCCTAAGTTAATCAGACCGATAATCATCGCACTCGCTTCATAATAGAGATGGCGCGCCTCCATCGGGAACCACTGCGGCCAGACGTTCACGCTCATCGAATACAGCCACGCCGCGCCGGTACCGAGCGCGACCAGCGTGTCCATCGTCGCGGTGCGGTTTTTCAGGCTCTTCCAGGCGCTGGTATAGAAATGTCCGCCAGCAAACACCATCACCGCAAGGGTAATCAGACCAATCACCAGCCACAGGGTGCGGTTGTCAGCGGTGACCATCATGTTGTCACCCATCATGCCCCACACCATCACCGGAATACCGACCAGCAGGGCGACAATCGCCTGCCAGCGGAAACGCTTCATAGTGGCGACAGCCGTTTCCTGCTGGCGCTCGCGGCGCTCGGCATCATCTTCGATGGCCTCCGCCCCGTAGCCCGCTTTCTCCACGGCCTGCACTAACTCTGCGGCGGAGGCGCTGCCCATCACCAGCGCAGTACGCTCCGCCAGGTTTACCCGTGCCTGTGCGACGCCCGGTACCGCCTGTAAGGCGTTTTGTACCCGGGAGACGCAGCTGGCGCAGCTCATGCCATTGATCAGCAGCTGTTGGCTGTCATCAATATCATCAGCTACCGGAAGCTCAGGAGTGGCCGCTGTCAGTGCTTCCGACGGGGATGATGACTCTGCCAGCGGTTTAGCCTTTGGGTGGCTTAACTCCGCCCCGTAACCGGCCTGTTTAATGGTATCAATCAGCGCGTCGGCGCTGGCGCTGCCGGTCACGGCGGCATGATCGATACTCACCTCAGCGCTTTCCACGTCAGGACGCTGCTCCAGGCTTTCTTTAACGCGTTTGACACAGTGGCCGCAGGAGAGGCCGTCCAGTGTCAGGTCAATAGTGTGAGACATAACAAAACTCCCGTATAATGTTCTGGTCAATTGTTGACCTTCACTCTGCTTTTCGCTAACTGTTATGAAGGTTAAACCTTCCATCAAGGGGAAGGTCAAGGGGGAAATGTGAATATCAGCGATGTTGCGAAAAAAACCGGCTTAACCAGCAAAGCGATTCGCTTTTATGAGGAAAAAGGGCTGGTGACGCCACCGTTGCGCAGTGAGAACGGCTACCGCAGCTATACGCAGCTGCATCTTGATGAACTGACGTTACTGCGCCAGGCAAGACAGGTAGGATTTAACCTTGAAGAGTGCGGCGAGCTGGTTAACCTGTTTAACGATCCGAAACGCCACAGTGCCGACGTGAAAAAACGTACGCTGGAAAAAGTGGCGGAGATCGAACGCCATATCATCGAATTACAGGCGATGCGTGAGCAACTGTTACAGCTGGCAGAATCCTGCCCGGGAGATGACAGCGCCGAGTGCCCGATTATCGACAATCTTTCCGGCTGCTGCCACCGTAAAACCCACGCCTAACAGGCTTTAACCCGCAGGGTAATGCCTTCCACCGCAATGACCTCAACCCGCGTGCCGGCGCTGAGGTCATCGTCGGCCACCACCGGCCACGAACTGTCCCCCACGCGCATATGACCGCGTCCGTTGATCAGCGCGTTATCAAGCGTAAAGCGTCTACCCACGATCTGCTGCCCACGCTGGTTGAGGTGCGCGTCGACCGGCTTCTGCGCCTTCACCCGTTTGTTCAGCCAGCGCCACCACAGCCAGGCGGCCAGCAGCGTCAGCACGGCAAACAGCGCGCCCTGCCACTCCCAGCCGACAGGCAGCAGCCAGACGACCAGCCCGGTAATCACCGCGGCAACCCCGCTCCACAGCAGATAACCGTTGCCGCCAAGCATCTCGGCGGCCAGCAGTAAACCGCCAAGGCTTAGCCAGAACGCATGAGGATGTGCAACGATGAGCTCAATCATTTTTTACGCTCGTTTCCGCCGTCTTTGATCAACTCGGCAATTCCGGCGATAGATCCCATCAGACTGCTGGCATCCAGCGGCATCATTACCACCTTGCTGTTGTTCGCGGAGCCGATCTCCTTCAGCGCATCGGTATATTTTTGCGCGACGAAGTAGTTCACGGCCTGGATATCCCCGGCGGCAATCGCCTCGGAGACCATTTGCGTCGCGCGGGCTTCCGCTTCTGCCGAACGTTCACGCGCTTCCGCCTGGAGGAAGGCAGACTGACGGTCGCCCTCGGCTTTCAGGATCTGCGACTGTTTTTCCCCTTCCGCTTTCAGGATTTCAGCCTGACGCACCCCTTCGGCTTCAAGAATATAGGCACGCTTGGTACGCTCGGCCTTCATCTGCGCGTTCATGGAAGCAATCAGCTCTGCCGGTGGGCGCACGTCGCGGATCTCAATGCGGGTCACTTTGATCCCCCACGGATTGGTGGCTTCATCCACAATGTGCAGCAGGCGGGTATTTATGCTGTCGCGCTGGGAGAGCATTTCGTCCAGCTCCATTGAGCCAAGCACGGTACGGATGTTGGTCATGGTCAGGTTGACGATCGCCAGCTCCAGGTTGCTCACCTCATAGGCCGCTTTCGGCGCATCAATCACCTGAATAAAGCAAACCGCATCGATGGTGACGTTGGCGTTATCCTTGGAGATGACTTCCTGGGAAGGGATATCCAGCACCTGCTCCATCATATTGATCTTACGCCCAATTCTGTCCATGAACGGGACGATCAGGCTTAAACCCGGCTGAAGAGTATTGGTGTAGCGACCGAAGCGTTCGACGGTCCACTGGTAACCCTGCGGGACAATTTTGACGCCTGCGCCCACGATAACCAGCGCAACGAATATAAGGACAGGAACAACGATGAGCATAAAAACCTCCTGTTTTGCATGCCGTAACGAGAAAAACTGCGTATTTGTTGAACGTAAGTATATCGGCTAACGAACAGGATTTCGCCCCTGTAAAGAGGTGGGAACCGGACTGGCAGAAATAAAACGCCCCGTTCGGAATGCGGGGCGCAAAACGTTACTTTTCAGACCAGGTATAGCTGAAGTCGGTGATAAACCCATCCCCGGCGTCAGCGATGGCTTTTGATAAGCCCTGATAGTATTTTTCCAGGCCGATGGCCTCTATCTGCTGGATCTGCTCGCGAACGGGAGCGCAGAACAATACCGCATTGCCCGCCCCGACACGTTTGTTGTTCGGCGGCAGATCGCCGGTAATCGCCTTAAACCAGGTTCTGATCCCTTGCTTTAAGCTGTGCGGCGCTTTTGTAAGATCCTCCTGGCCGGTCAGCACCTGTAGGGTAGGGAATTCATTAGCATTGACGGCGGTTTTCATACGCGCAAAGAACGCGGTAAAAAGCTCAAAAGAGCCGAGATCCGTGACGCGAGGCTTGGTGGTTTTTCCGTTTTTATTGCCCATTTTTCCGGCAGGGGCTGTAGGCGCCGGAACCACATTGACCTTATGCAGATCCAGACCAAACAGCAGATTGCAGTGCGCCCGGCGCTCTTTAAGCGGATAGGACATCAGCACGTCAATAAACGCCGTCGCCTTCACATCGGCCAGATCATGGTTAATCAGCCATTGCGAGCGGGCAAATTCCGCAGGGGAAACGAACCAGTCCGGCACCTCAGTAAAGCGTCTGGATTTACCCTTGCCGTCAAACTCGAGAAAGTAAGCTCCATCATCGAAAGCAAAATAGCAGTTTTTAAAGCTACCGATTGTGGTGTTAACGATGAGCGCCTTCTTAACAAAATCGACCACCTCTGCACCCATGACAAAACGCGTGAGTTCAGAAGAATTGATGACTTCCATTAATGTTTCCACATCAGGAACACCAGGCTTCAGGGAAGAGAACTCATAAAAGATATGTGTCATGTTGCTGACTTCCTGTAGTTATAGAGGTGACAATTAGCGAGCAAAAAGTTTAACACTTGCTATAGGTTAAGGCTATTCGCGCTGCGTAGCGGAAAGGATTATGCTAAAGGCTGTTCTTATTACAGCGGTTAATGGAATCGGAATGAATAATAAAAAAAATCTTCTGGATATCAGGGATGTTGGCTTTCGTGTGGGTGATAACACCATCCTTCAGCACGTCGATTTTTGTCTCTCTCCGGGCGAATTTAAACTGATAACTGGCCCCTCCGGCTGCGGCAAAAGCACCCTCCTGAAAATCGTGGCTTCGCTACTGAGCCCAACGGAGGGAACCATCCTGTTTGCAGGAAAAGATATCGCCACGCTTTCACCGGAAAGCTATCGCCAGCAGGTGTCATACTGCGTGCAAACGCCGTCCCTGTTTGGCGACACGGTGTACGACAATCTGGTTTTCCCCTGGCACATCCGCAACCAAACGCCTGATCCAAAAAAGTTTACCGACGATCTGACCCGGTTCGGGCTTTCGCCGGAGACGCTGACCAAATCGATCGCCGAACTGTCGGGAGGGGAAAAGCAGCGCGTCTCGCTGATCCGTAACCTGCAATTCTTGCCGAAGGCGCTGTTGCTGGACGAAATCACCAGCGCGCTGGATGACGCTAACAAGCGCAACGTCAATGACATTATCCATCGCTACGCCCGGGAGCAGAATATTGCCGTGCTGTGGGTGACGCATGATTCAAATGAAATTACCCATGCGGATGATGTCATCACGCTCAGGCCGCAGGGCGGGAAAATGGAGGAGGCTCATCGTGGGTGAACATAACATAACCAACGAATCGCTGGCGCTGTCGATGGTCCTGGTGCTGGTGGCGATTGTGGTCAGCTACCGGGAAAAGCTGGGGCTGGAAAAAGATATTCTTTGGAGTATCGCCCGCGCGGTCATTCAGCTCATCATCGTCGGCTATGTGCTGAAATACATCTTCAACGTCAATCATGCCGTGCTGACCCTGTTGATGGTGCTGTTTATCTGCTTTAACGCGGCATGGAACGCGCAGAAACGCAGTAAATACATCGATAAAGCGTTCATTTCGTCGTTGATCGCCATCACTACCGGGACCGCGTTAACGCTGGCGGTACTGGTACTCTCCGGCTCGATAGAATTTACGCCGATGCAGGTGATCCCCATTTCCGGGATGATTGCGGGCAATGCGATGGTGGCGGTCGGGTTGTGCTACAACAATCTGGGGCAACGGTTCAGCAGTGAACAGCAGCAGCTTCAGGAGAAGCTAAGCCTGGGCGCGACGCCGAAGGTGGCCTCTGCGCGGTTGATCCGCGACAGCATTCGCTCTTCGCTGATCCCAACGGTGGATTCCGCCAAAACGGTGGGTCTGGTGAGCCTGCCGGGCATGATGTCGGGGCTGATTTTTGCCGGTATCGATCCGGTAAAAGCGATTAAGTACCAGATTATGGTGACGTTTATGCTGCTCTCTACGGCGAGCCTGTCCACCATCATTGCCTGCTACCTGACCTATCGGAAGTTTTACAACGCGCGCCACCAGCTGGTGGTGACGCAGTTGAAAAAGACGGGGTAATATCGGCTTTTGTAGGCCCGGTAAGCGTTAGCGCCACCGGGCATTTTTTTGCTAGTAGAGCAACGCGTACAGCTGACGACGATATTTCGACGCCAGCGCGTCACCGGTACCCAGCGCGGCCAGGATCTCCTGGAACATCTTCCGCGCCTGTCCGTCTGCGGCGCCCAGGTCCTTCTGAAGATGGCTAAACAGCAGCTCCAGCGCCTCTTCGTTACGCCCCACCTGATGAAGCTGAAGCGCCAGCTGGCTTGCCAGCGCGGCATCCTGCGGGTTGTCCGCAACCTGCTGCTGAAGCTGCTGAATTTCAGGGGTATCGGCCGCCTGTTTCAGCAGATCAATCTGCGCCACCAGACCCTGATAACGGGTATCCTGATCCTGCATCGGCACCGTTTTCAGCACGGCTTCCGCGTCTTCAGGGCGGTGCAGCGCAATCTGGGTCTCTGCCAGCAGCAGACCAATCTGGCTGTTCTGGTTCGACAGCTGCCACGCGTCTTTTAACAGCGGCAGCGCCTCGTCGTACTTACCTTCCTGCATCAGCGCCATGGCTTCCTGCGCTTTCAGCTCTTCTTCGCGCGGCAGAACTTTATCCAGCAGGGCGCGGATCGCCTCTTCCGGCTGCGGCCCCTGGAAGCCATCCACCGGCTGACCGTTCTGGAACAGGTAGACGGTTGGGATCGCGCGCAGGCCAAACTGGGAAGCCACCATTGGTTCGGCGTCACAATCCAGCTTCGCCAGAATGAACTGACCGTTGTACTGCGCGGCAAGGCTTTCCAGGACCGGCGTCAGTTGCAGGCAGTGTTGGCTGCGTTCAGACCAGAAGTAGAACAGCACCGGTTTAGTCATTGACTGTTCGAGCGTCTGTTGCAGGTTAGCTTCAGTTATGTTGACGATATTCTGTACGGACATGCGGCATTCTCTTTTATCGGTTTACTCTTTACATGGGGGTAAGCGTCGTCGCTTCAACTCAACCCTGCAAAATTTTGTCCATCATCCGCCCCGGCAGCAGGCGTTTCAACCAGCCGACGGCATGGGTTACCAGCGTGACCGGATAGCGCATTTTAGGGGTATCGCTCTCAAACGCGTGGCGCACTTTGGCAACGACGGCTTCTGGCCCAAGCGTAAAACGCGCCGCGATGCCGGGGTTTTCGACCGGTTTGTCCGCCTGCGTCTGGTTAACGTTTTCCGTAAAGCGGGTGCGGATCGGGCCCGGTTCAATCAGGCTGACCTTAATACCGCTGTGGCGCAGCTCCATGCGCAACGCATCGGACCAGGCTTCAAGCGCATATTTACTGGCGGCGTAAGCCCCGCGGCCCGGCGTGGAGATCAGGCCCATGACCGAGGAGGTCATCACGATGCGCCCTTCGCCGTGCGGCAGCATGGCGGGGAGAAGGCGCATGGTAAGCTGATGCGCCCCGAAAAAGTTTGCGGAGAACTGCTGCTCCAGCTGTTCCCGTGAGAGAGTCTGTAGCGGGCCGTACACGCCGTAGCCCGCATTGTTGAACAGACCGTAAAGACGGTTGTTGGTCAGGGCGATAACCTCATCGGCGGCCTGCTCTACGCTCTCTGGCGAATCGAGATCCAGCAGAATGCCGGTAAATCCCAGCCCTCGCATGCGTTCGACATCCTCGGGTTTGCGGCAGGCTGCCAGTACCCAAAACCCCTGGCGTTTCAGTTCAAGGGCGCTTTCAAGGCCAATTCCGCTGGAACATCCTGTTATTAAGACCGATTTTTGCATAACTTTACCTGTCAGGTTCTCAGCTGTTTGACGAGTCATGTTTTACTAAAGGAGCCAGCCGGGTTGCCATCCAGTCGGCAATGAACGGCTGGGCATCGCGATTGGGGTGAATGCCATCATCCTGCATCCACTGGGGTTTCAGATAGACCTCTTCCATGAAAAATGGCAGCAGCGGAATATCAAACTCTTTGGCAAGCTTAGGATAGATCGCGCTAAACGCCTCATTATACCGACGGCCGTAGTTGGCGGGCAGGCGAATTTGCATCAGCAGCGGCTGGGCATTGGCGGCCTTAATGGTCTGCAAAATGGTCCGCAGCGTTTGCTCCGTTTGCTGAGGCTGGAAGCCGCGCAAACCATCATTACCGCCTAGTTCAACCAGCACCCAACGCGGTTGATGCTGCTTAAGCAGGGCAGGCAGGCGCGATAAGCCTTGCTGCGACGTATCGCCGCTGATGCTGCCGTTCACGACAGACGCCCGGGACTGCCATTTATCATTGAGCAGGGCGGGCCAGGCCGCACTGGCGGCCATACGATAGCCCGCGCTCAGGCTGTCGCCCAGAATCAATAACGTGTCCGCAGCCGCCGCGCGGAAGGTCATCAGCATCAAAAACAGGAAGGGCAAATGCCAGCGGAAAACATTGTTGAAGTTCATCGTCTTAAGAAGTCCGTCGGTCAGGGAGAACACGAGCTTTCCATCCTCACCGGAGTTGAACTCGTTGTCAAACGTGCCGAAACCATCGCCCTGATTGGTGAATCCGGTTCCGGTAAGTCCACGCTGCTGGCCATTCTCGCTGGTCTGGACGATGGCAGTAGTGGGGAAGTGAACCTGGTCGGCCAGCCCCTGCACGCGCTTGATGAAGAGGCCCGGGCCGCGCTGCGTGCCCGGCATATCGGGTTTGTCTTTCAGTCATTCATGCTGATCCCGACGCTGAACGCGCTGGAAAACGTTGAGCTGCCCGGCCTGCTGCGTGGTGACAATACTCGTGAAAGCCGCGATCACGCGAAGGCGTTGCTGGAACAGCTGGGGCTGGGAAAACGTCTCGACCATCTTCCGGCACAGCTTTCCGGCGGTGAGCAGCAGCGCGTGGCGCTGGCGCGGGCGTTTAACGGGCGCCCTGAAGTGCTGTTTGCCGATGAACCCACTGGTAACCTTGACCGTAAAACCGGAGACAAGATTGCCGATCTGCTGTTTTCCCTCAACCGCGAGCACGGCACCACGCTGATTCTGGTTACCCACGATCCGCAGCTGGCCGCCCGCTGCGACCGCCGCCTGCGGCTGGTGAACGGTATTCTTCAGGAGGAAGCATGATTGCCCGCTGGTTCTGGCGCGAGTGGCGCTCGCCCTCGCTGCTGATTGTCTGGCTGGCGTTGAGCCTGGCGGTGGCTTGCGTGCTGGCGCTCGGTAGCGTCAGCGATCGTATGGAGAAAGGGCTTAGCCAGCAGAGTCGGGAATTTATGGCCGGGGACCGGGCTCTGCAAAGTTCTCGCCCCGTGCCGCCGGGCTGGATTGAGGAAGCGCGCAAAGAGGGGCTGAAGGTAGGGGAGCAGATCACCTTTCAGACTATGACCTTTGCGGGCGACACGCCGCAGCTTGCCAGCGTAAAAGCCGTGGATGACATCTACCCGATGTATGGTGACTTACAAACCAGCCCGCCGGGGCTAAAACCGACGGCCGGTACGGTCCTGCTGGCATCGCGACTGATGGCGCTGCTGAACCTGAAACCCGGCGACAGTATCGACGTCGGCGACGCGACACTCAAAATTGCCGGGGAAGTGGTGCAGGAGCCCGACTCTGGATTTAATCCGTTCCAGCTTGCGCCGCGCCTGCTGATGAACACCGCTGATGTGGCGAAAACCAACGCCGTCCAGCCGGGAAGCCGTGTCACCTGGCGGTATAAGTTTGGCGGGACGCCTGCGCAGCTGGAGGCGTACGAAAAATGGCTCCTGCCGCAGCTCAAGCCGGAACACCGCTGGTACGGGCTGGAGCAGGATGACGGGGCGCTCGGCAAATCCCTCGAACGTTCCCAGCAGTTCCTGCTGCTGTCGGCGCTGTTAACCTTGCTGCTTGCCATTGCGGCGGTTGCCGTGGCGATGGGGCACTACTGTCGCAGCCGTTACGATCTGGTGGCGATCCTCAAAACCCTCGGCGCGGGCCGCGCGCAGCTGCGCAAGCTGATTGTCGGCCAGTGGCTGATGGTGCTGGCGCTGTCGGCTCTGACCGGCGGGGCGATAGGGCTGCTGTTTGAAAAGCTGCTGATGGTGCTGCTCAAACCGGTATTGCCCGCCGCATTACCGCCTGCCAGCCTCTGGCCGTGGCTGTGGGCCATCGGCGCGATGACGACGATCTCCCTGCTGGTGGGGTTACGCCCGTACCGGCTGCTGCTCGCCACCCAGCCGCTGCGCGTGCTGCGCCGCGATGTGGTGGCCAGCGTCTGGCCGCTGAAGTTCTATCTGCCGGTGATTATTGCGGTGGCGGTCGGGCTGTTGGCCTGGCTGATGGGCGGCAGTAAGCTGCTGTGGGCGGTGCTGGCGGGCGCGGTGGTGCTGGCGCTGCTGTGCGGCGTAGTGGGCTGGATACTGCTTAATGTCCTGAGAAAGCTGACAGTTAAATCACTCCCCATACGGTTAGCGGTTAACCGACTGCTGCACCAGCCGTGGTCTACCCTCAGCCAGCTCTCGGCATTTTCGCTGTCGTTTATGCTGCTGGCGCTTCTGCTGGTGCTGCGCGGGGATCTGCTGGATCGCTGGCAGCAACAGCTTCCGCCGGAAAGCCCGAACTATTTCCTGATCAACATTGCTCCTGAACAGGTGACGCCGCTGAAGGGTTTCCTGTCTGAGCATCACATTATTCCGGAATCGTTCTATCCGATCGTGCGCGCCCGCCTGACGCAGATCAACGGCCAGTCGACGGAGGGAAATAAGGATGAATCGCTCAATCGCGAACTCAACCTGACCTGGCAGGCGAAACGTCCGGACCATAACCCGATCGTTGCCGGCACCTGGCCGCCGAAAGCGGGGGAAGTGTCGATGGAGGAGGGGCTGGCGACACGCCTGAACGTGAACCTCGGCGACAGCGTGACCTTCACCGGTGATACCCAGGATTTCACCGCCAAAGTTACCAGCCTGCGTAAAGTGGACTGGGAAAGCCTGCGACCAAACTTCTTCTTCATCTTCCCGCCGGGGGCGCTGGACGGACAGCCCCAGAGCTGGCTCACCAGCTTCCGCTGGGAAAACGGCAACGGCATGCTGACGCAGCTTAACCGGGAATTTCCGACGGTGAGCCTGCTGGATATCGGCGCGATCCTCAAACAGGTCGGGCAGGTGCTGGAGCAGGTGAGCCGCGCGCTGGAGGTGATGGTAGTGCTGGTGACCGTCTGCGGCGTGCTGTTGCTGCTGGCGCAGGTGCAGGTGGGCATGCGTCAGCGTCATCAGGAGCTGGTGGTCTACCGCACGCTGGGAGCCAGTAAACGGCTGCTGCGCGCCACGCTGTGGAGCGAATTTGCCCTGCTCGGTCTGGTGGCGGGCCTGGTGGCGGCCATCGGGGCGGAAACCGCGCTGGCGGTACTCCAGAGCAAAGTCTTCGACTTCCCGTGGGAGCCCGACTGGCGGCTGTGGCTCACGCTGCCCGTCTGCGGCGCCGTGCTGCTGTCCCTGTGCGGCGGCTGGCTCGGAACCCGGCTGTTGAAAGGTAAAGCGCTATTCCGCCAGTTTGTCAGCTAGTTTACTGACGTGATGATGACGCACCGGCATTTCTGCTGGTGCGTCATCGCTTAACGGCACAAATCGTTAATGCCCCTGCATTTAGTAGCACAAAACATTAAAAACCCGCCCACACAGCCCGAATTTTTCCGGTTAATATTCACCAGCTAAATATTTAGCAGCGTGTCTATCAAGGAAAAAGAATGACTATAAGAAAAACAGCGCTGGCGACAACGATCGGCGCAGCAGTGGCATTGGCTTCTTTCGCATCTCAGGCGGAAATCACCCTTCTGAAACAGGATCCGCAGGCGGGTAACCCGCTGAGCCGCCTGAACTTCACTGTTGGCGGCAGCATTCGTCCTCAGTTCCAGAATATGACCGGTGATGACGGCAAAAACAGCTACAAGCGCAACGGCTTTGACGGCGGCACCCGCTTCCGTTTCGCTGCGGATTACTACCTGTTCGATGACATCAGCTGGATCAGCTACTACGAGCTGGGTGTGAACATTCCGGCGCAGTTCAACTGGGATCATCACTACGCCGACGGCGCGCACGACACCTCTCGTCGTATGCTCTACACCGGTCTGAAGAGCGACACCTGGGGTACGCTGACCTTCGGCCAGCAGAACAGCGTGTACTATGACGTGGTGGGCGCAAAAACCGACATCTGGGACTACGACATGATTGGTCAGGCGCCAGGTAACGGGATCAATGGCGACTACGACGGCTCTTACCGTTCACGCCAGATGCTGAAGTACAAGAAAACCGTGGGCGATGCTGACATCTACGCCTCTTACCTGTTTGAAGACAGCGAATACCTGCCGGGCAACGGCCTGCGCTACAAGCGTAAAGGCGGCGGTTCTCTGGGTATCGATTATCACCTGACCACCGATCTGACCTGGGGCGCAGCGTGGAACTACACCCGCGCGGACATGCGTAACCCGGACAACGGCGACAGCAAATCCTACGACCAGAACATCCTTGGTACCGCCCTGAGCTGGACGCCGGATAACTGGACCTTCTCCGCAGGCGGCGGCTGGTATCAGAACTTCCTGACCACCAAAAAAGTGTCCGTTAACGACTACTTCGCCGGTGATGCATGGGGTATTGAATACTTTGCGGGTTACAAGTTCCCGGTTGGTCAGTATGCGGTGAAATCCATCCAGCCGTACTTCATGGGCGACCGTATTGAGTACGTGAATGGCCGTAACTACCAGCGCATCGACAACGGTGTAGGTATCAGCTTCCAGCTGGATTACGGTTTCCGTGTGGATTACGAACACGTGTTCACCTCCAGCACCGACAACCTGGGCGATATGAACCTGGTGCGTCTGCGTTACGACTTCTAAGTGGTTTGTTTCCCGGTGGCGCTGCGCTTACCGGGGCTACAAAAGCGCGCGTAGGCCGGGTAAGGCGTAGCCGCCACCCGGTTTTTTTCAGCGTTCAAGCCATTCGGCAACGTCTTCGAACACGAACACGTGTTCACCTCCAGCACCGACAACCTGGGCGACGATATGAACCTGGTGCGTCTGCGTTACGACTTCTAAGTGGTTTGTTCCCCGGTGGCGCTGCGCTTACCGGGGCTACAAAAGCGCGCGTAGGCCGGGTAAGGCGTAGCCGCCACCCGGCTTTTTTCAGCGATCGAGCCACTCAGCAATTTCTTCGTACGTCCCGCGATACACAATCTTCTCCGCCTTTTTCTCCAGCTGATAGCCGTACATCGGGTCGTAATAGTCCTTCAGCAACGGCACAAGCCAGCTGAAGTGCGCGTCAGTGCTGCCAGTACGCTGTTGCTCGACAAGCGCGGCATCCAGCAGGGCGGTAAATTCCGCAAAGCGTTGCAGCCCCAGACGGCGACGAATGGCGTACAGGCCGTGATGCAGATATTCGCTGTACGCTTTCCAGCCCGCCTCTTCACCGTAGGCGGCAGAAAAGTCGGCCCACATGTGGACGAAATACTCTTCGCGCAGGCGCTCAAGACGGATCTCAAACGGATCCTCGACCACTACGACAGGCGCTTCAGCCATGCGGTCGCGCAGGCACTCCGGCAGGTGGTTAGAGCCAATCATCCGGCCCTCGTCTTCAAGCACCCAGCGCGCGGCGTCTTTTTTCAATAGCTCAACCGCAAGGTGATTCTCGAAGCTCGCCTGAGAGAGCTGCGGGGTGAGCGTGCGACCAAACGACGAGCCGCGATGGTGCGCCAGCCCTTCCAGATCGATGCCCTGCGCATGCTGCTTCACCAGCAGCGTTTTACCGTTACCGGTACAGCCGCCGATAAGCACCATCGGCTTTTGTGACTGCTCAATGGTCACCTGAATCGCCGTCTGACGCAGGGCCTTATAGCCGCCGCGGATCAACGGATAGTCGATTCCCGCCTCTTTCAGCCAGGCCTGGGAGATGTGTGAGCGCTGGCCACCGCGCGCGCAGCAAAGGTAGCCCTCAGGATGGACCAGGCAGGCTTCCCGCCAGGCGCTGATGCGCGCCTCGCGCGTCTCGCCGTTGACCAGGCTATGGCCGAGCGCCAGCGCGGCGTCCGGACCCTGGCGTTTATAGCAGGTGCCGACGGCGGCACGCTCGTCGTCGTTCATTAAGGGCAGGTTGAGTGCGGCGGGCATCGCACCCTGGGCAAATTCGATCGGCGCGCGAACGTCGATTAAAGGGGTATCGGACGCGAGGATCGCGCGATAGTCCGTTCCATCGTTCATGGTGGTTCCAGAAGAAAACTGAGCAGCAATGGGCGGGGATTGTACGCCGGGGAAGGGGAAGGTCAACTCCCCGGCGAGGGATACTTACTTCAGTTTTGACTGCGCCCAGACAATACCGCTCGCATATTCTGGCGGCAGCAGGGGAACAATCGCTTCCAGCGTGGCGCTCAGGCGGTCCGTGTCGGTATCGTTCAGGTTCAGATGGCCGACCTTACGCCCCGGACGCACCTCTTTGTCGTACCAGTGCAGGTGCACCAGCGGCAGCTTCAGCCAGTTGTAGTTCAGATCGGTGCCGATCAGGTTGATCATCACCGACGGGCTGGTCACCACCGGCTGCGGCAGCGGCAGATCGGTGATGGCGCGCAGGTGCAGCTCGAACTGGCTGATGGAGGCGCCGTTTTGCGTCCAGTGGCCGCTGTTGTGCACGCGCGGCGCAAGTTCGTTGATCAGCAGACCCGACGGCGTGACGAAACACTCCATCGCCATCACGCCCACATAGCCCAGCTCATGCATGATGGCAGAGAGCATCTCTTCCGCCTGCGCCTGCTGGTCAGCATTGGCCTGCGGGAAGGCGACGCTGGTGCGCAGAATCCCGTCCTGATGCAGGTTATGCGTTAGCGGGTAAAAAACGGTGTGCCCGTCATGCCCGCGCGCGCCAACCAGCGACACTTCACCGCTAAAGTTAATGCCCTGCTCAACAATGCACTCGCCGTAGCAGTCGTCCGGCAGCTCGGCGGTGTCGTTCGCGCGCAGGCGCCACTGCCCGCGGCCGTCGTAGCCGCCGACGCGACGCTTCACAATCGCCAGGTCTCCCAGCATCGCAAACACGTCATCCCACTCGCGCTTATCGGAAAGCAGCTGCCACGGCGCGGTCGCGAGGCCGAGCTTGTCGAAAAGCTGTTTTTGCGTGAGACGGTCGGCAATGATCGGGAAGACGTCGCGGTTCACAAAGGCGTTATGGCGCGCCAGCTCGCGGGTCAGGGCGGTTTCCGGCCAGCGTTCAATTTCGGCGGTGATCACGCTCTGATGGAACGGCACGGCTTCCGGCTCGGCATCCAGCCCGACGGGCCAGACGGCAATACCCAGCGGCTCACCGGCCTGACGTAGCATCCGGCCAAGCTGACCATTACCAAGAACGCAAACCTGCTTCATGCTGCACCCCGCGGATCCGGGTTATCCAGCACCTCATCGGTCTGGGCTTTACGCCACTCCGCCAGACGCTGGTGCAAATCTTTATCATGCGTCGCCAGGATCTGCGCGGCCAGCAGGGCGGCATTTGCCGCACCTGCTTTACCAATCGCCAGGGTACCGACAGGAATACCGCGCGGCATCTGGACGATAGAGTAAAGGCTATCCACCCCGCTTAACGCGGCGCTTTGCACGGGAACACCCAGTACCGGCACCAGCGTTTTGGCGGCAATCATGCCCGGCAGATGTGCTGCGCCGCCCGCACCGGCAATGATCACCTCGTAACCGTTCTCTTCGGCGCTTTCGGCGAAGCTGAACAGTTTATCCGGCGTACGGTGCGCGGAAACCACTTCGACGTGGTGCGGAACATTCAGGATTTCAAAGATTTCGGCGGCGAACTGCATGGTAGCCCAGTCGCTTTTGGACCCCATCACGATGGCGACACGCGCCGGATTATTGCGGGAAGACATGCGTCTTAAAACTCCTGTGGTGCGGAACACACTGCTTTCGAGGGCACAGAGAATAGCATGTAATACCGGCAAGGAAAACGGTTGCGTGGTCAGGAAATGAGCGAAAAGACGGGGAGGCGTTAAAACGGGAAGGCGATCAGTTCGACACCTTCCGGCGTAACTTTGACCATCGATCCTTCGCTGTGCCAGGCGCCTAAAACCACGCGATGGGCGGGCTCGCCGTTGGCGATAAGGGAATGCACATCGGGACGATGGGTATGGCCGTGGATCAGCCACTGAACGCGATGCTTCTCCATCACCTTCACCACCGCCTGCGGATTGACGTCCATGATGGTCATCGATTTGCTGCTGTTGGCGGCCTTGCTGCCCGCGCGCATTCTGGCGGCGATGCGGTTGCGGATAAACAGCGGCAGGGCGAGGAACACTTTCTGGATCCACGGGGTGTGAACTTTGGCGCGAAACGCCAGGTAGCCGGTATCGTCAGTGCAGAGCGTGTCGCCGTGCATGATCAGAATATTGCGGCCATAGAGGTTGAGCACCTGCTCTTCCGGCAGCAGCGTCATACCGCTCTCGCGGGCGTAGCGCTGGCCGATCAGGAAATCACGGTTGCCGTGAATGAAATAGCAGGGGACGCCGGAATCCACCAGCACTTTAATGGCCGCAGCTATCTCACGGTGCAGCGGGTTCGGATCGTCGTCGCCTATCCAGGCCTCAAACAGGTCGCCCAGAATGTACAGCGCGTCGGCGCTTTTCGCTTCACCGCGTAAAAAACGCAGAAAACCGGCGGTTATCGCCGGTTCTTCTGTTTGCAGATGCAGATCCGCAATAAAGAGTGTCGCCACGAATTACTCGCTGACGGTCACGCTTGTGATCACAACGTCTTCTTTAGGAACGTCCTGGTGCATACCGCTGCGGCCAGTAGAAACGGCTTTGATCTTGTCGACCACGTCCATTCCTTCAACCACTTCTGCGAATACGCAGTAGCCCCAGCCTTGCAGACTTTCGCCAGAGAAGTTCAGGAAGTCGTTGTCCGCTACGTTGATGAAGAACTGTGCGGTCGCAGAGTGTGGCGCCTGAGTACGGGCCATTGCCAGCGTACCACGGGTGTTTTTCAGGCCGTTGTTCGCTTCGTTTTTGATCGCTTCTTTCGTCTCTTTCTGGCGCATGCCAGGCTCGAAACCGCCGCCCTGGATCATAAAGCCGTTGATCACACGGTGGAAAATAGTGTTGTTGTAGAAACCTTCGCGGCAGTAGTCCAGGAAGTTTTTAACTGTTTCAGGCGCTTTGTCATCAAAGGTTTTGATTACGATATCGCCATGATTAGTGTGGAAAGTAACCATTTTTGCATCCTGTTCCGTTATTGTGGTGCGTCGACCCGTGCTCGGGTCACATATAGGGGCTTGTTATAGCATAACCACAGGACACGATCACCTTGCATTGTGTGCTGACCGTACTCCGAATTATGGGTATTATAAGGAACAAACAATCCACACACGTGTTTACATGGAATCTTCGATGTTAAAAATCTTTAATACAATGACGCGCCAAAAAGAGGAATTTAAACCTATCCATGCCGGGGAAGTCGGCATGTACGTGTGTGGTATTACGGTTTACGATCTCTGTCATATCGGCCATGGCCGTACCTTTGTCGCGTTCGACGTGGTGTCACGCTACCTGCGCTTCCTGGGCTACAACCTGAAGTACGTGCGCAACATCACCGACATCGACGACAAAATCATTAAACGTGCTAATGAAAATGGCGAAAGCTTTGTCGCGCTGGTGGATCGCATGATCGCCGAAATGCACAAGGATTTTGATGCCTTAAATATTCTGCGCCCGGACAGCGAGCCGCGTGCGACCCACCATATCCATGAAATCATTGATATCACCCAAAAGCTGATCGAGCGCGGTCACGCCTATGTGGCGGACAACGGCGACGTGATGTTCTCGGTGCCAACGGACCCAACCTACGGTGCGCTTTCCCGCCAGGATCTGGACCAGCTCCAGGCCGGCGCGCGCGTGGACGTGGTGGACGTGAAGCGTAATCCGATGGACTTCGTGCTGTGGAAGATGTCCAAAGCGGGCGAACCGAGCTGGCCATCCCCGTGGGGCGAAGGGCGTCCGGGCTGGCACATTGAATGTTCCGCGATGAACTGCAAGCAGCTGGGCAACCATTTCGACATCCATGGCGGCGGTTCGGATCTGATGTTCCCGCACCATGAAAACGAAATCGCGCAGTCCACCTGTGCACACGGCGGCGAGTACGTGAACTACTGGATGCACTCCGGGATGGTGATGGTTGACCGCGAGAAGATGTCGAAATCGCTGGGTAACTTCTTCACCGTGCGCGACGTGCTGAAGTATTACGACGCGGAAACCGTGCGCTACTTCCTGATGTCTGGCCACTATCGCAGCCAGCTGAACTACAGCGAAGAGAACCTGAAGCAGGCGCGCGCTGCGCTGGAGCGTCTGTATACCGCCTTGCGCGGCACCGATAAATCTGTTCCGGCCGCAGGCGGTGAGGCGTTCGAGGCCCGCTTCGTTGAGGTCATGAACGACGACTTCAACACCCCGGAAGCCTACTCCGTGCTGTTCGACATGGCGCGTGAGGTGAACCGCCTGAAGTCAGAAGATATGGCGGCGGCCAATGCGCTGGCGTCTCATCTGCGTAAGCTCTCTTCCGTGCTCGGCCTGCTGGAGCAGGAGCCGGACCTGTTCCTGCAAAGCGGCGCGCAGGCGGACGACGGTGAAGTGGCGGAAATTGAAGCACTGATCAAAGCACGTCTCGAAGCGCGTCAGGCGAAAGACTGGGCGGCGGCGGATGCGGCGCGTAACCGTCTGACCGAGATGGGCATTATTCTGGAAGACGGCCCGCAGGGAACCACCTGGCGTCGTAAGTAGGTCCGTAACGCCCGGTGGCGCTAACGCTTACCGGGCCTACAAAATCACGACCGTAGGCCGGGTAAGGCGTAGCCGCCACCCGGCTTTTCTTTTACCTCCGCCTCCACCACAGCAACCCCATCAGCACCATCCCCGGCAGCCACACCCACAGCAGTTCCGAGATAATGACCTCATGCCCGTAGGGCGTGGCGTAGCGCGACAGCGCAAACGGCGCGACCTTGATCACCTGCCACGGCGCAAAGAAGCGCTCATCTGACCAGGGCCACAGCCAGCCGACGCCTTTCCCGCCTGTCGTTATTGAATCCAGCAGGCTGTGCGACAGCAATGATACGGTTAAAAACAGCCAGCACCGCGTCAGGCTGGCTCTGAACCAACGTCGGCCTGCCAGCACGCAGAGTATCGGCACCACCAGGGCAAACAGTAGCGAATGAGTGAAACCGCGGTGGCCGAAAATATTCCCGTAGGCAACACCGAATTTAAACGCCAGTACGTCGGCATCGGGCAGCATGGCGAGGACGATCCCGGCAAACAGCAGGCGGGGTGGGATGACTTTGGTTCCGAGACCTAAGCCCAGACACAGAGGTACGGCAGCGTGGGTGATAACGGTAGGCATTGCATTTATCCATGGCAAATCATGGGAATATAGCAGCAGATTCGCCGCAGCAAACCTGTGCTAAATTCTGATTTTACGCCGATTCCCGCGCGATAAGCTGCCCGGAGAGGGTAATGCGCTGCGTTTGCAGATCCGGCTCTTTCAGCCTGCGGATCATCAGCCCTGCCGCCTGGCGGCCGGTCTCTTCGCTGGCAGACGAAACGTAAGTCAGTGACGGCGACGTGAGATTAACGTGGAGCATATCTTCAAAACCAATCAGCGCAACCTGCTGGGTTAAAAACACGTCTTTACCCACCGTGCGCCCCACCTGGTGAATACCTGAGATTGAACCGATCATCGCGTCCGGTGAATGGCAGAGCAGGGCGGTAATCGTGTTGTTCTTCTCCAGCAGCTGACGAGTCGCCATGGCCGCCGCCTGCGTGTCATCGGTGCAGGCGGGAGAATATTCCTCACGCCAGACCAGGCCGCTCTGCGTCATCGCGCTGCGAAAACCAAGCAGGCGCTGCTCGCGGATACGGCACCCGTCGCGCCCGCCAATGTAGGCGATGTTACGGTGCCCGCGCTCGATAAGATAACGCGCGGCCAGGTTCGCCGCCTGGCGATTATCGCGCATCACCAGGTTGCATTTCTCTTCCAGCAACGACTGCGAAACCGCCACAAGCGGCAGCGGGCAGTGACGAATGTGTTCCGGAAGAGAGGCGGCGCGGGTGTCCGACGCCAGGTAGATGACGCCCGCCACGCCCTGCTGCTTAAATGAGAGCAGGGTACGCTCAAGATGTTCGCCGTCGTTCAGCGGCTGACCGAGAAATACCATATAACCCTGTTTCTCCAGCTCCTGAACGATGCTCGCCATCACCTTGATGGAAAAGCTGTCGCTGAAGTCGCGCAGGATCAGGCCGATTAAGTTGGAGGTGTTGGCGCGAAGATTGGCAGCGGCGACGTTATGAACATAGCCCAGCGTTGTGATGGCGGCATTGACCTTCCCGATCGTCGCCTCTGAGATCTTCCCTTTCTGGCGCAGCACCAGCGAAACGGTAGAAACCGACACGCCCGCATGCTTTGCGACATCAATGATGCTGACTTTCTTCAAAACCGCTCCCTGAAATTTCCCGATTATCAGCCAGATAAGAGGCGTCCCCCAGCGTACAGGAGACGCCTCCTTCAGGCATCTTATTATTTGCCAATCATCGTGGACATGGTCTGGGCGATAAACTGTGCTCTGGCCCCGAAAATCACCTGTATTCCGTTATCGCCAACGAACACCACGCCGCGCGCGCCAAGCCCGTTCAGCCCGTCCCGGTCCACCGCTTCGCTCTTCGCCACTTCCAGACGCAGACGTGTGATGCAGGAGCCGACGGAATCAATGTTCTGCGCACCGCCCAGCAGGCCGATGATTTCGGTGGCAAGTTCGGAATCGGACTTGTCATTCGCGCTGGCGGTCACTTCGGTGCGGCCCGGCGTTTTCACGTCGAAGCGACGGATCACGAAGCGGAAGGTGAAGTAGTAGATCAATGCCATCGGAATGCCGATGATAATGGCGCTCAGGAAGTTGGTCTGATAGCCGTTAAACGACGGCAGGATCCCGAACGACAGGTAGTCGATAAAGCCCGCCGAGAACGACTTGGCGATGTGCGCATGCAGCAGGTACATGGTCATGTACGCCAGGCCCGCCATAATGGCGTTGAAGACGTAAAGGATCGGCGCCACGAAGATAAAGGTGAACTCTACCGGCTCAGTGATGCCCGTCAGGAAGCAGGTGAGGGCCGCAGAGAACAGAATACCGGCCGCGATTTTCTTATTCTTCGTGTGCGCTTCGTGGTACATCGCCAGACACGCCGCAGGCAGTGCGAACAGCATCAGCGGGAACTCGCCCTGCATGAATTTCCCGGCGTTCTGGTAGGTGTCGCTGCTGAAGGATTTCACTCCCTCTTCCAGCATCTTGAACCAGATGGTCTGGTCACCGTGGATCACCTGACCCGCCTGGGTAGTGTAATCCCCGAACGAATACCAGAAGGAGGGATACCAGATATGGTGCAGGCCGAGCGGGATCAACGCGCGCTCCACCAGCCCGAAGATAAAGGTCGAGGCCGCCTGGTTATCGCCGTTCACCACCACGGACAGGGCGTCGATCCCGGATTGAATATGCTGCCAGACGTACGGCAGCAGCAGGCCGAGCAGGAACGACAGAAACGCCGTCGCAATCGCCACAAAGCGCTTGCCGGAGAAGAAGCCGAGGAACTCCGGCAGCTGCATGGTGTGGAAGCGGTTGTAACACCAGGCCGCAAGAATACCGCAGATCAGGCCGCCAAAGACGCCCATCTGCAACGTCGGAATGCCAACGACCATGGCGTATTTGCCGCCCTGAGAGGCCATTTCCGGCGTGATGCTCAGCACGGTGCTGATGGTGATGTTGGTGACAAACACGGAGACCGCCGCAGAGAGTGCGGCAATGCCGGATTCCGAAGCCAGTCCGACGGCAGAGCCGATGGCGAACAGCATCGGCAGGTTATCAAAGATAACCCCGCCGGCGTTCATCATCAGCGGCAGATGGAACTTATCGCCGAAGGCCAGCAGCAGGCCCGCAGCGGGAAGCAGTGAAATTGGCAGCATTAAGGCGCGACCAATCATCGATAACTTAGACAGCGATTTAACAAACCCTGATATCAGGCTCATGCTGATTTCCCCCGATTAGCGCTTTTTTCGCGCTGTTATTGTAAGTAGAACGTTTTAGTAGAACGTTCTACTTATCGTGGGGAAAGTCTGAAAATCGCGCAACTTAATTTTCACATTTCGCCAGAGGGAATAGTGATTATTTGAAGTTGATCGATAATTAACCGTGATGGGTGTGAGGGGATTGTGAGAGAAATTGCCGGGTGGCGGCTTCGCCTTACCCGGCCTACAAACGGAGACAGTACGTAGGCCCGGTAAGCGCAGCGCCACCGGGCATCAGACAGCTCAGGCCGTCACGGTCACGCTCTGTCCTGCGAAGCTCACGGTCTGACCCGCGACAATTTTGCAGCGCTTGCGGGTTTCCACCGAGCCGTCTACTTTTACCTGCCCGTCGGCGATGACGATCTTCGCCTGCGCGCCGCTTTCGCTCCAGCCTTCCAGCTTCAGCAGATCGCACAGTTCAACGTGCGGGTGTTTACCTAAAGAAAAAGTTGCCATGATTACGCGTCCTCTACGTCGTGATACTCCTCGCACGCCTGCAAGGTATTCTGAATCAGTGTTGCTACCGTCATCGGGCCTACGCCGCCCGGGACCGGAGTGATATAGGATGCGCGCGCTGCGGCATCTTCATACACCACGTCGCCGACCACTTTGCCGTTTTCCAGACGGTTAATACCCACGTCCACGACGATTGCGCCCTCTTTGATCCACTCGCCCGGAATAAAGCCCGGCTTGCCGACCGCAACGATCAGCAGATCGGCGTTTTCGACGTGGTGACGCAGGTTTTTAGTGAAGCGGTGGGTAACGGTGGTGGTACAGCCCGCCAGCAGCAGCTCCATGCTCATCGGGCGGCCCACGATGTTGGAGGCGCCAATCACCACGGCGTTGAGGCCATAGGTATCGATGTTATAACGCTCCAGCAGCGTCACGATGCCGCGCGGGGTGCACGGACGCAGGCGCGGCGCGCGCTGGCACAGTCGGCCTACGTTATACGGATGGAAACCGTCAACGTCTTTGTCCGGCGCGATGCGCTCCAGCACCTTCACGTTGTCAATGCCCGCAGGCAGCGGCAGCTGAACCAGGATGCCGTCGATCTCTTTATCGGCATTCAGAGTGTCGATCAGTTCCAGCAGTTCCGCTTCGCTGGTGGTTTCCGGCAGATCGTAAGAGCGGGAGACGAACCCCACCTCTTCACACGCTTTGCGTTTGCTGCCGACATAAATTTGCGAAGCCGGGTTGCTGCCAACCAGCACAACGGCCAGCCCGGGGGCGCGAAATCCGGCGGCTTTACGCGCCTTCACTTTTTCCGCAACCTCAGAGCGCACCTGCTGCGCAATCGTTTTACCGTCAATAATCTTTGCTGCCATCAGAGAGAAGATTCCGTCTGTAACGTTAGAAAGGAGGGATTGCCTGTATTTTGTCAGAAGCGAGCGCCGCTGTCAGTCACCCTTTACGAGATTTCATCGATGTCCCGCAAAATCCCTTCTCACGGCATGGTCAATTTCTTAGAGGTGATTAGGATGTGACCTGGCAAAATGGCAGCGTTTTGACATATTACAAAATAAATTCCTGAGCTACTTTGTCCTCTCCGAAATAAGCCTTCAATTTTTTAATTGATCGTATTTCTTATTCCCGAATATGCGCGGGAAGGGTTATTTACATTTTAAAGGAATAGACATGAAACTCAGCAACATTGCTTCTACTGTTATTGCAACTCTGGCCCTGGTCGCGGGTGCCGCTCACGCAGAAGATACTACCACGCCTGTATCTGTAAACGGTGGTACGGTGCATTTTAAAGGTGAATTAGTGAATGCCGCGTGTTCAGTGAATACTGACTCTTCAGAGCAGACGGTTAATCTTGGCCAGTACCGTACCGCGAAATTCACTAAAGTAGGTGACACCACCTCCAATATTCCGTTCACCATCGAACTGAACGACTGCGATCCTGCGGTAGCGAAAACCGCTGCTGTCGCGTTTACCGGCCAGATCGACGCCACCGACAAAACGCTGCTGGCGGTAAGCTCCGGTAATAACGACAACTCCGCGAAGGGCGTGGGTATTGAGATCCTCGACAGCAAATCCTCCACGCTGACCCCGGACGGCGCCACCTTCTCTGCGGCGCAGAACCTGATTGAAGGGACTAACACCCTGAACTTCACCGCGCGCTATAAAGCCACGGCGGCGACCACCGAGCCAGGCCAGGCAAACGCGGACGCAACATTCGTAATGAAATACGAGTAATGCCTGAGTACAGGGATGTGGCTGGCCTCAGGGAAGAGGTCTTTTGATCGCCTATACCGGGAGCGAAGGATGACAAGGACTGGGATACTGCTGTGTGCCCTTGCGATTGCCTCAGCGGTAAACGCACATACCGTGGTCATAGACGGCGGCAAAGTACACCTCAGGGGAGAGCTGGTTAACGGCGGCTGCGCCGTGGCCCCGGACAGCCAGAATATGCGCGTGGATATGGGGCAATACCGCACAAACGCCTTTTCCGGCGTCGGCAGCTTTTCCACGGTTAATGTGCCTTTCACCGTACGTCTGCTGGATTGTAGCGTGGACGTCTCCCGCACCGTGGGGATCCAGTTCCAGGGAGTGACACCGGCAGAAGACCCGCAGGTTTTCCTGGCGACATCGCGGCCGGGGGAAAATGCGGTCAGCAGTGGTGTCGGGCTGGCGCTTTTTGACGAACAGCAACGTCAGATCATCCCGAACGCGACGGCGGTGAGCTGGTTACCCATTGACACCCGCGAGCTGGTATTTCATTTCAGCGCCCGCTACCGGGCAATTTCCGAACACCTTGTACCAGGCACTATTCAGTCGAATGTCTGGTTTACGTTGATTTATCCCTGACGCCTGCGAACTAATTATTAAAGGTACGGTTGTGATGAACACCCTGATTAAACCTGGACTGTTTTTATCTTTTATTTTGATGATGGTTTCTGCCAGCGCGAATGCGTCCGGCGGAATTGCGCTGGGCGCGACGCGCGTTATTTATCCGGCCGATGCCAAACAAACGTCGCTGGCGATCACCAACAGCAATAAACAAGAGCGCTATTTAATTAACGCGTGGATAGAAAATGCCAACGGGCAAAAGGAAAAAACCTTTGCCGTCACGCCGCCGCTGTTTGTCAGCGAGCCGGCCAGCGAAAACACCCTGCGCATTATCTACGCAGGCCCGGCGCTGCCTGCCGATCGCGAATCGCTCTTTTACATGAACGTCAAAGCGATTCCCTCCGTCAGCAAAAAACATCAGGACGGCAACAACGTCCTGCAACTGGCTATTCTGTCACGCATCAAGCTGTTTGTTCGCCCGGCTAACCTGGCGATGCCGCCGGAAGAGGCGCTCTCACAGCTGCGTTTTGAGCGCGTCGGCAACCATCTTAAGGTGAGCAATGCCTCGCCGTATTACGTCACGCTGGTCAATCTGAAGCTCGGCGGACAGACGCTGGATAACCTGATGGTTGCTCCTAAAAGCTCGGCGCAGCAGGTGCTGCCTGCCGCTGCGAGCGGCACGCTCTCCTGGCAGAGTGTGAATGACTATGGCGCCATTACGCCGGCGCGTAGCGTCAGCCTGTGAGCAGAGACAGGGCGATGAACACTCAATGGCGTTACTGCCCGGTTGCGCTGGCACTGATGGCAACGCTCTGGCCACTCGCTGGCTGGGGCGAAAGCTACTTTAACCCGGCGTTTCTCTCCGATGACACGGCGAACGTGGCGGATTTGTCGCGTTTTGAAAAAGGCCACCAGCAGGCACCGGGCGTCTATCGCGTCGATATCTGGCGTAACGATGAGTTTATCGGCACGCAGGACGTGCGGTTTGAGCAAGCTGACAACACGCCGCCGGTCGCGGGTGGTTTGTCGCCGTGCATTACGCGCGCGATGCTCGATCGCTTTGGCGTCAATATCGCCGCCTTCCCGGAACTGAGCAACGTGCAGGGCGATACCTGCGTTCCGCTCACCACGGCTATTCCGGGCAGCGAAACGGCGTTCAACTTCGCCTCGTTGCGCCTGAACGTCAGCCTGCCTCAGGTGGCGATGCAAAACAGCGCCCGCGGGTATATTCCGCCTGAACAGTGGGATGAAGGCATCCCCGCCGCGCTGCTGAACTACAGCTTTACCGGCAACCGGGGCAGCGACGACGACAGCTACTATCTGAACCTGCAAAGCGGGTTGAACTATGGCGCCTGGCGATTACGCAATAACGGCGCGTGGCGTTATACCGAAAGCAACGGCCAGCGGCACAGCAGCTGGCAAAATATTGGTACCTGGGCGCAGCGTACGATCATCCCGCTGAAAAGCGAGCTGGTGCTTGGCGACAGCAACACCGGTAACGATGTCTTCGACAGCGTTGGTTTTCGCGGTGGTCGCCTCTATTCGTCCGACAGTATGTACCCGGACAGCCTGCAAGGTTACGCGCCTACCGTGCGCGGAATCGCCCGCACCCCTGCCAAAGTGGTGATCCGCCAGAACGGATACGTGATTTACCAGAGCTATGTGCAGCCGGGGGCTTTTGCGATAACTGATCTTAACCCGACCTCCTCAAGCGGTGACCTGGAGGTGACGGTGGAAGAGAAGGACGGCAGCCAGCAGCGCTACACCGTCCCGTATTCCACCGTTCCGCTGCTCCAGCGTGAAGGACGCTGGAAATACGATCTGGTGGCAGGGGACTATCGCAGCGGCAACAGCGAGCAGGACACGCCGTTCTTTACTCAGGGTACGATGATTGCGGGTCTTGCCGACGGCTACACGCTGTACGGCGGAACGCAGCTGGCCTCGCGCTATACCGCCATCGCCATTGGCGCGGGTAAAAACCTCGGTGACTGGGGGGCGGTTTCACTTGATCTCACCCATGCCCGCAGCCAGCTTGCCGATGACAGCCGCCATGAAGGGCAGTCCCTGCGGTTCCTGTACGCAAAATCCCTTAACGGATTCGGCACCAACTTCCAGCTGCTGGGCTATCGCTACTCGACCAAAGGCTTCTACACCCTCGACGATGTGGCCTGGCGCACAATGGAAGGCTACCAGTATGGCGACGATCAGGACGATGACGGCGTGCCGGACGTGCAGAGCTATCACAACCTGACGCTGAATAAAAAAGGGCGTTTCCAGCTCAATATCTCCCAGTCTCTCGGCGATTACGGCTCGGTGTACGTGTCGGGCAGCCAGCAGAGTTACTGGGGCACCAGCGAATCCAACGTCTGGTATCAGCTTGGCTACGCGGGCGGGGTGAAAGGGGTCAGCTACGCCTTATCCTGGTCGTGGAACAAGGCCGTCGGCATTGACGGAACCGACCGGATCGCCTCGTTCAACGTCTCCGTCCCGTTCAGCCTGTTCACCCGTCACGGCTACCGTCGCGATAACGCGATCGACCGGGCCTATGCCACAGCCTCTGCCAGCCGTAACAGCGACGGTGATACCAGCTGGCAGACCGGGATCAGCGGAACGCTGCTCCAGGATCGTAACCTGAACTACAGCGTCACGCAGGGTCACACCAGCAATAACGGTGCCAGCGGCAGCGCCAGCGCTAACTGGCAGGCAACGTACGGCACGCTGGGCGTGGGCTACAACTACGCCCGGGATCAGCACGACCTCAACTGGCAGCTCTCCGGCGGCGTGGTAGGGCATTCAGACGGCATCACATTCAGTCAGCCGCTGGGCGATACCAACGTCTTGATCAAAGCGCCGGGCGCGTCAGGCGTGAGCGTCGAAAACCAGACCGGCGTCAAAACAGACTGGCGTGGCTATGCGGTGATGCCGTACGCCACGGTGTACCGTTACAACCGCGTGGCGCTCGACACCAACACCATGAGCAACAACACCGACATTGAAAATAACGTTTCCAGCGTCGTGCCGACGAACGGTGCGCTGGTGCGCGCCAGTTTTGACACCCGCATCGGCGTGCGTGCGCTGCTCACCGTGAAGCGTGATAACCAGCCTGTACCGTTTGGGGCGGTGGTGCGTGAGACGCAGAGCGGCGTAACCAGCATGGTGGGAGATGACGGTCAGATTTACCTGAGCGGGCTGCCGCTGAGCGGAGAACTGCTGATTCAGTGGGGAGACGGGAAACAGTCCCAGTGTCGTGCGCCCTACAGCCTGCCAGAACAAAGCCTGCAACAGGCGATCACACTTAAGGGGATCCGCTGTGAATAAAATCCATTATCTGGGGCTATCCCTGCTGGCGTTTTTTCCGCTATCTGAGGCCTTCGCCACGGTCTGCGTCAATGAAAATGGCGTGCCGACGGAGGTGTATTACGACCTGACGGATAAATTTAACAGCTCCAATAACCAGGTGGGGCAGATTGTCACGCTCAGCGAGAAGTCCCAGTGGGTGGGCGTCAACGCCGTCTGCCCTAAGGGAACGTCCGGGAACACCACCAAGCGCAGCTATGTTACCGATTTCCCTGTTACGGGCACCAGCGATGGCTACCAGTATCTGAAGCTAAACGACTATCTGGACGGGGCGATGAAAATTACCGACAGCTACGCTGGCACGTTTTATCCGCCCAAAAGCTACATTCAGATGGGGAGCCACCCGAATGTGTCTAAAAACAAACCGTTTGGCGTACAGGATTCCAGCCTCGTCTTCCGGCTTAAAGTGACCCGACGCTTTATCAATATGGTGGTGATCCCCCGGGCGACCATGTTCCGGGTTTACGTCACCACGACCTCCTCGGATCCGCTCACCACGCCGGTTTATACCATCAGCTACAGCGGGACTATTCAGGTACCTCAGAGCTGTGAAATTAATGCCGGGAATGTGGTGGAGTTCGATTTCGGAGACATCGGCGCCTCCCTGTTCAGTAAAGCAGGCATCGGGAATAAGCCGGAGGGGATCTCAGCGCAAAGCAAAACCATCGGCATCAAATGCACCAACGTCGAGGCGAACGCCATGCTCACGATGCGTGTTGAAGCGGAGAAGGTTTCAGGCAGTACGCTGGTTTCCGATAACGCGGATGTGGGTTTTGTGATTGCCAACAGTAATGGCGTGCCGCTGACGCCCAACAACCTGACCAGCAAAATCCCGTTCCGTCTGGACGACAGCGCTCAGGCGCAGGTGGGGATCCGCGCGTGGCCCGTCAGCGTAACCGGTAAAAAACCTGCCGAGGGGCGTTTTACCTCTCGCGGCTATTTACGCGTCGACTACGACTAAGGAACAGGTATGCGAAACGGAATGCGGTATTTAGCCGTCGCTCTCTTTGCGCTTTGCTCCCCTGCACACGCAGAGACGGCGCTTGGGGAAATTAACATTCAGCTCTACGGCAATATCGTGGATTTTACCTGCGTGGCGGAGGGGGACGACAGCAATAAAACCGTCACGCTCGGCACCTGGCCCACGAAACAGCTTCGCACAACGGGGAGCCGGACGCAGCCTGTACCGTTCACCCTGAAGCTGACCGGATGTCCGCCGGGGGCGGCTTCGGTCACATTTACGGGGAAGATGGACGGGCATGATAATAGCCTGCTGGCGCTGAATGATGCCAGCGCGGCCAGCAACGTGGCCGTAGAGATCCTCGACCGGGATAAAACGCGCCTCGCGTTGCAGCAGACCAGCCAGACGGTGGCGGTAGATGCGCAGGGAAATGCCGAACTGTCGTTTTATGCCAATTATATCGCCACGGCGGATAACCCGCAGCCGGGACGGGCTGACGCCGATGCAACTTTCATGATTAATTATAATTAATCGTATCCACTCTCCCTGTAACGGTTATATGTTGCAGGGAGAGGGTAGGATTATAGTAATTCGTGCGCCTTCGCGTAATCAATTAATTCAACGATACTTTGCACGCCCAGCTTGGAAAAGATATTAGACTTATGGGCGCTAATTGTTTTGTTGCTAAGTAATAATTGATCCGCAATCTCCTTATTAGATAATCCGTTCGCCAGATATCGCAGAACCGTCACTTCACGATTCGATAACGGCATATCCACGGCGGCGCCCGTCCGCGAGCCCAGGTGGTTTATAAAACTCAATGTTTCTGAGGGGAAGAAGGAATAGCCCGTCAGGATCATTTCCACCGCGTTATAAATTTCCCCCAGATCTTTTCGCTTACTGACAAAACCATTTGCCCCGGCGCGGATGGCGCGTCCTGCGTAGAAGGCTTCAGATTTCGAAGAGAGGAAAAGAACCTTAATGTCTTTATTTAAGTTCCTGATTCTTTTCAGTAATACGAACCCATCCGTGCCCGTCATTTCAATATCGAGAATGACCAGGTCAATGGGGTGGTTGCGTATACAGTCAAGCACCTCGTGGCTGTCGCCTGACTTCAGTTTGACCTGGATGTTTTTATTTTTCTGTAGCAGGACTTCTATCGACATTCTGACGATAGGGTGTTCGTCCATAATGATAACGGATGCCGGTTTCATTTTTTATGCCTCAGATTGTTAAAAGCGTTATGCTGAGTTTTGTTAAAACTCTCGAAAAGCCGGAAGGATAATTGCGCAGATCCTTGTACGGTAAATGTCCCTGGGAAGAGCGAAAGCATCCTTGTTTACGTAGTGGTGATATCAATGCCTCAGCGCAGTTATCTCATAAGGCTGGTTATGGCAAAATGATTTTTCTTATTCGCGTGTCAAACACGTCTTATTATACCGTTTAAGTATTGTCCGAAAAGCCTGTAAATTAATATCCATATATTGCTGATTATTATGTTCTGGATCTGAATCACTAACTTTTTAAAATTAGCAAAAATGTCCTGATATTGCATTTACCACACACTTTCATCTTTATGTAATAACAAAAAATAAACGATTTTACTGTATGTTAAATGAATGTTAACAGCGAGCAGGCTGTGACAACCAGCATCCCGCCTGCCTGCCATCCCTGAAATCCGCCATTTCGTGCGTCATCTCTCCGTTTCAAACGCCTCCTGGCAAATTGCCGTTCCCAACAACAGAACAGTACTATCTGCTGTTTTCTTCACCTCTCATCGCATTCTTTTACAGGTGAATCGCTTGTTTTTACACCATTATCATCCTGTTAACTGAAGCGCCAGAACCTTAACGCATGGATAAAATCACTCTCGTTGAGCGTACCGGCAGCATTTCGCATGGTTTAAGACCTGGAATTAGGAATAGTTATAAAATCGAAAGTTTTGTTAAAAAACACAAAAATTTAACATACATCCTAAGTAATTTCCTAAAGGTCTTTAGGAATTAAGAAGTTACTGAATACGTTAATACGTGAAATCTGAGAGGTTGTTGAGAAGATGTAGCAACTCATGACGATGATTCAGCCCAAGTTTCGCCAGGATGCAGCTGAGACGGTAAATAATGCGGCTGTAGGGGCGGTTCTGTAACTGCGCGATCTGCCGCAAGGAGCTCCCCTGCGACAGCGCCTGTAAGATCGGCCATTCATCCCGTGAAAACCACTCTTTGCGGTTGCCGGCCGGTGACGGTGCTTCCAGCAAGGTTTGTTGCATAGCCAGCGCCGTTAGCTGGCGTTCAAGCACATGAAAAGGGCCAGCCGCTTTACAAAACAGGCGAGCATCATAATCATCGGCGCGGACGAGCAGGTAGGGTGTCAGGTAGGGGGCGAACAGGCTGTGGCGGCGTAATCGGTCCAGCAGGTCGATGAGCGGCGAGGCGCGGCTCTCAATGTCTATTACCAGACGCGATGAAGGCCAGTGATTTAAATCACTGAGGGCGGCTTCCAGCGTGGAATAGTCGCAGCAATTGCTCAGGGGCGACTGCCCGCTCAGTAAACCGGAACGGAAAAAATTATCCTGTGTGACCAGAATGATAAAGGGAGCATCGGTTTTGCGGGTCTGGTTGATTGACTGGCTCAAATATTCGAGACGATCAAAAAATGGGAGAGCAAAAGGCGAGTGCGTAGAACCCAGTGAATCACTTCCTGTCCGACGACGCCGGTAACGGCGCACTGTCATTCGCATAGCTTCCCTCTTGGCGATGACCGTTCAGTCCTCCTGCCATCTCCAGGATGGCCAATAATATCCCTGACCGAAGCGCGCGCCAGCATGAAGCGCGCAAGTACGGTCCCGTTCTGTTTCAATGCCTTCAATAAGCACATTCGCAGCGATTTTTGAACAAAGGGTGACCAGCTGTGTCAGCGCCTGCGTTTCACGTAAACGCCAGAAAGCGATCTTATCGATTTTTATTCCGCTTAATGGCAGGCGGCAGGATAAAAATGCTTGTCCTGACGCTTCATCAATATCATCCAGCCAGATCCGGTGTCCTCGCGCGGTCAACTGCTGAAGCGCACAACTCACCCTCAGACGCGCCGGGTCTGAGAGTGTAAAGAACGAGGCAGGCTCCACGAGTTCAATGTTCAGCGGTGGGCTGTTAAGTTGCAGTAAACGCTGAAACATTTCCGGTATGGTCAGAACGGTTATCGGCAAATTTATGAAAAGGTTGTCACAGGGGAAGGGGTTTTTTAACGCGGCGATCTGTGCTTCCAGCAGCATAAGCGCCCGGGCGGCGGACCAGTCCTGGAAAAAGCTTTCGTTTTGCTGATGCGGCGACAGCACACTGAGCACTTCGGCCCCCACCGTGCGCGAAGATGAGAGGGCGACAATGGGTTCAAGCTTAATGCCTGTAATATCGTGTGAGATGTGCTGCACGCACGAGGGAAAACCTGTCTGGTCTGGCGCTGTCACTCCGTCGTCCTGTTCACTTCCAGCCTCCAGGCGGCCGGGTTACCGCAGGACAGTGTGAAGGTGAAGTAAACAGGAAAACAGCAGGCGTTACTTAAAAGCGGCTAAGCCTTTTCGCAGCCCGTAAAAGAGGGATAAATGTTGAAAAAACAGCCGTATTTACAATCAGCTAGTCATTATCGCCAGAGAAGGCGGAAAAGGCATTGACTCACTACACATTGACCGTATAATTCCAGGCGTTTCACCACCGCGAAGTACACTCTTCTCCGTGCGCCCTTAGCTCAGTTGGATAGAGCAACGGCCTTCTAAGCCGTAGGTCGTAGGTTCGAATCCTACAGGGCGTGCCATTAAATATCAGGCACTTACGCCAGTTTCAAACCAGCCTGATTTTCTCCTTGTGTCGTAATTGTGTCATGATTGCCAAAAATGGCATCAATTTTCCGTGCATGTTCGCTTAAATGGTTTGGTGCCAGGTGAGCGTATCGACGGACCATTTCGATTGACTCCCAGCCTCCCATTTCCTGAAGAACTGACAGCGGAACGCCGGACTGGATTAACCAGCTCGCCCAGGTATGGCGGAGGTCGTGAAAACGGAAATCCTCAATCCCCGCTTTTGCCAGGCCAATTCGCCAGGCGCTGTTATCATCCACACGCATTTTCCTGACCGCCGGAGTGACAGTTTTATCCGGGCGCGTTGATGGCTTCGTGTGAACGAATACCCACCTTGAACTTTTACCAATCTGATCCCTTAATACCCTGCATGCGGTATCATTCAGAGCCACGCCGATAGCCTTGCCCGCCTTCGCGTTCTCCGGATTTACCCATGCAACCTTTCTCTGCATATCAACTTGCTGCCACTCCAGATCAATAATGTTGGAGCGGCGCAGGCCGGTTGCCAGTGCAAATATCACCACCGGCTTTATCGACTCCGGCATGCAGGCAATTAACCTTTCTGCCTCGTCCCTGGTCAGCCATCGGATGCGTTTGCTGATCGGCTTTTTGGTTTTTATAACCGGGGCCGTTTTAATCCAGCCCCAGTCATTTGCCGCAGCCTTGAACAGAGATCGCATGAACGAAAGGTGCTGGCTCTTTGTGGCCTGGCTTACCGGCTTCTCAACATACGGAGGCGGTTCCTTCCCCCGGCGTATAGCCGCGTCCCTGCGCGACTCCCAGACCTGAATATGCTTACGGTTGACCATCTTCGAAACAGCCTCATGAACCTGATCAGCTGTGATGGTTGAAATATCCCGGCCGGAGAAATGCCGCAAGAAATATTCTATTTTGGTTTTATCGTCATCGAGGGACCGCTTATGCTCCTTCTCGCGGATCCACCTGATGCAACATTCCTCAAACGTCCTCGTCGGCAACTCTCCAATTTTATCAACCCGCCACGCTTCTGCCTTCAGCTTGTCGTGCAACTCCTGCGCTTGTTTCTTGTCCCCCGTACCAAGAGATCGTCTAATTCTTTTCCCTGACGGCGTAACGAAATGACAGTGCCAGATGCCGCCTCTGAGGGTGATTGACATAAAATTTCTCCTTTATGTTCACCCGCGCTCGCGGAAACAGGATCGCGCGGGTCATGTAAATACGCAATACAGGCGACGTCGGTCGTGCGGTATTTGTTTCCGATCTTCTTCCCGGCGAGCTGGCCTGAGTCGATGAGCCGATAGACAGTCCTTGGTGAGACCTTCAGGAGCTTTGCCGCCTTTTGCGCAGTGAGTGGCTCTGCTGTAACCATCTCCCCTCCTATGACATCTTTTTATAAAACCGCGGGCCGTCTGGCGTGGCCGAGCGTAATTCGTTTTCCGAGTGCACTGAATAATTCCCGTCATCCCAACGCACCCAGGCTTTTGGATGATCGCCTTCCGGCTCCAGTTGGCTATCCACCACGCCATGTATACCGCCGGTCTTCTTCTGGACTAATGCGCCCACATTAAAAGCAGCCATTGCACACCTTCCGGTTCGTGAAGCAATGAGATGAGAGCACCCAGCGCCATAAGTGCGGCGATGAGCCAGGTCATGGGGTTTGATTGCATGGTGAACTCCCAAAAAGAATGCCCTCACAGTGGAGGGCAAAAGGGATTACGAGGCAGTGCTTTCGCACCCAATAGCCAGCTCATAACTGGCTATCAGTTGTGTCAGGCTGAAGGGGATGGGTATGGAAGCCACTCTTCGATTCGAACGTCATCATGCTCAATGCCTTCGATCTGGAAAACCCACTGCCACTTTCCTGTGGGGCCGGAAACGCTCTGCCATTCAGCCCGCCAGGCAATAAGCACGCCCTCACCATTGAGATCGTTAACCAAAACCTGTTCATGTGTTTCTGGAAGACGTTCGGCGCATTTGATCCATGCCATATCTGTGCTGAGTAAAGGGGAAATTCGTGAGAGAAGCGTTTTCTGCGCCTCCTCAATAGTCACCGGCTCGCCGGGGCTGCCAAAAATAGCAAAGAAGTCACTTATTTCTGACTCAACGAGTTGTTTCATTGTTGCCATAATTACTCCTCATGCCGCACGCTGGGCGCGCAGCTTCTTCAGGTGTTCTGCTGTTTCGATTTCTTCAGCGATCCGCTCGGCCTCTGCTTTGGTCAGCGGCTCGAAATCCTGATTAAAGCGGCCCATGCTAGCAATGCAGGTGCGGCCGTTGCGGATGTAGTGGATGACTTCGTGGGTAGCGCGGAGGATTTTGCAGGGCGCGCCGTGGGGATCGGCATACCAGGTATTAGGCTGTATTATCCTGAACATTGGCTGACTCCATATAGGCGCTGATGAATGCCGCCGCTGCCTGTGCGTTTATGGCGTTACCGTAACCTTTGAGTCTGCCGACGCGGTTGCTGCTTGCCACTCTTGCCACCCCGGACTCGACACGTCCCAGGCGTGCGGCAGCCCCATCAACCAACGGGAATGTGCCGGGTTCAACTGGACGCCATTTTCCATCTCGACAAAGAAGCCAGTCCGCATCTCGCCAAAAACCGTTAACCTCAAGGGGCCGCATGTATAAGCCTGCCTCGGTAACTGATCCAGTCTGTCCTTCCCGTCCCGCTGCGCAGTCATTCCCGCCGAGTCCTTCCAGTCGCGTGACGTTGGCGTTACCCAACCCGCTAGCAATACCGATCCCGGCAGCTTCAGGCAGACCTTCGGCGTCCCGTCCTGATTCTTTCCGCTGTAGCAATGAGTCGATCCGGTTGAATCGTTCGCCACTGGCGTTTGCCATCCCGTCAATCGAGCCGCTCCGGAGACGTGTTGCAGACCACGCTTCGTCTCCGGCTGCGGATTCGTGTTCGCTACAGGCGTGGGCCACCCAATAAGCTCGCTCTCTGATGTGCGGAGCACCGATGCCCGCTGACGTAAACGGCACAAGCCCGAAGGCGTATCCCATTCCTTCCAGGTCAGCTTGTACAAGGTCGAACCATGCGCTTGCGTTACCGCTTGCAACCTGTTCGCCAAAGACATGCTGAGGTCTGCGCTCGCTGATGAGGTGGAAGAAGTGAGGCCAAAGGTGCCGCTCGTCAGCAAACCCATCTCCTTTGCCTGCCGCGCTGAAAGGCTGGCACGGACAGGAGCCGGTCCAGACTGGTTTATCGTCAGGCCATCCGGAGAGGCGCAGGGAATGAGACCAGACGCCAATTCCGGCGAAGAAGTGGCATTGCGTGAAGCCTCGCAGGTCGTCAGGTGTGACATCTTCAATACTCCTTTCATCAACTTCGCCTGGTGCGATATGGCCGCCTGCGATTAAGTTCCGAAGCCACTGGGCAGCGAACGGGTCGATTTCGTTGTAATAAGCTGCTGGCGTCATGCGGCCTCCGTCTTAACAACATCGATGGCGCAGCCGGGCAGCAGTTCCACCGCTGCGGTGGCGCACTGGTTTCCCCAGTGGTGCCAGCCCGGCGCCGCGCTGCGGCTAAAAAGCTCAATCCGCGGCACATCTCCGTAGAGCAGTTCCAGGCGGTGGCGAACTTCCCACGGCTTTTCGCTGTGCGCACCGAGCGGGCTATATACCACCTGCTTAATTCCGGCGTGCTTTCGCGCCAGCCCGGCGCCGCGGGTGGCAATCAACAGGTCTTCGGTGTTGGCCCGGGTGTGGTTTCCGCCGTTCATGCGCGTCTCGGCGTTAAGCAGATCGAGGAAGTCGTAAAAGTCGGTGACTTCACCCTCGGACAGAGCCTTGTTGATGCGCAGTTCGGCATTCTGATTCAGCTTCACCCAGGTAAACCCTTTCATCGTGCGAACGGTAAAGCCCCAGGCCTCTGTCAGTTCGATAGCCTCCTGGTTATGCGTGCCGGTGTACCACATCGCCAGCACCGCATTTTCGGCGGCAAGCTCCCACACTGGCAGACGCTTGATGTCGATTAACTTCATTGTGGTGTAGTGGTCTGCGGCTGCTCCGTTACTGATGGTGTTGCCGTAAGACCATGGCGGATCGACATACAGAAGTGAGTATTTCGCTGTCATGCCGCCTCCTGCCTTTCTCGATATTCCTCAGCGAGCCGCTGCGCCTTTAATGGATTGCTGACCACTTCACCCCAGGGCATTAGCCAGCCTTTACCAATGAAGGGAAGGCACATAGGGCCAACCCTGATGTCGTCGTGAGCGTGAGTCATTAGTCACTCCTTGAAGCACCGCCAAGACCTTTGCGGTTGTCATTCAGATATGGATCACATGGCCTGTAAGTCGATGGTTTTGCCGG
>NZ_JBMKIA010000005.1:0-212905 GCF_049238215.1 Enterobacter cloacae complex sp. IR5441 | reverse complement strand
CTTCTCCCAAACCAAGGTATGTGAGAAGACCAGCTACATCCTTTCCACTCAAATTGGTAAGCGTATTGTCCAGCGGTTGTTTACCTGCCAGCGCATTAAGCATTGTCGTGGCAAAGTTCGGATCATTCCCCAGTGCCGCCGCCAGTTCGTTCAGTGTATCCAGTGCAGCAGGTGCAGAACCCACCATTCCTGCAATCGCCGATTTCACAAAAGCCGTAGTGGCAATCTGTGTATTGTTGACCGACTGCGCCGCCGTGGGGGCTGTTGGCGTTCCGGTGAGTGCCGGACTCGACAACGGTGCTTTTAGTGCCAGCGCATTGTTAATGGTGGTACTGAAATTCGGATCATTGTTAATGGCTGCGGCTATTTCTTTCAGCGTGTCCAGCGTGGCTGGCGCACCATTAATAAGGGCCGTCAGTGCCGCCTGTACAAACGCAGTGGTCGCAACCTGCGTGGTATTATTCCCCGCCGCTGGCGTTGGCGCTTTGGGGGTTCCGGTAAATGTCGGGCTGGCTTTTGGCGCGTACTGTGAATGCGGGTCCGGTGCGGCAAGATGTTTTGCCATCTGATCATCCGCGTACACCTTCAGCTCCAGTGCCTTGTCATCCACATACTTGCGGGTTGCCAGCACTACAGCAGGGTCGATTTTCAGGGTGATATTGTCCGTGCTGCTGGTAATCAGCACCATGCGCACGGTCTGAGTGCGCCCGCTACCTTCAGCCAGTTGCGGCTTATAGCTTTCCGGGCAGTTGCCCACGGCAATCAATGCCCCGGACTCATCAAACAAGCCCACTTCACGTATCCACCAACCGCCCTCGTTTTCAGGGATCACCTGTTCGGCAATAATCTGGCTGCTGTTCTGCGGGTCGATATAAAGCATATTCAGCGCAGCCCGGCGTTTCTCATTTACCAGTGCCGTCTGCTTTGCGTCCGGCGTTGGCAATACTCCACCGCCATCGCCCACCGCCATATGGGTAATTTTTAGCGGCACACCGAGCGCGGCGGCGCTGGCAAGTTTCGCCGCGCCAATATCCGTCAGCAGGGTATAAAATTTTGTGCTCATGGATTCACTCTCATTGTGTCAATAACATGGACCGCCCCGCCTTCATGCGCGGTGCCACCGGAAATAATCGTTTCGTTGATATACGGATAGATCGTGATTTCTTCGCCATGATAGCTGGCGGCTCCCACCCAATGCGGGCCGCTGGTCTGCAGATTGATGGACATGCCGATCATGTGGCGGCTACATGGTTTGGCATCGCTTATCAGTCGCTCAAGTTCCAGATAGGTATCTTCAGTGATGCCCTGGTCCTGCACGCCGATATCCAGGCGAAACGTGCCCGGTGTTTCTCCGGTCTGCCACCACTCAATAATGCGGATCAGGAATCCGAACGGCTCCACCACCCGCCGCACGGCACTGGTGGTCCCTTTATGCTGATGAATATAAAAAGCATCCTTCACCACCTGGCGCTTGACGCTTTCTGTCCAGCCCTCGTCCCAGCGATCCACAGAGAACGCCCAGGCGAGATAAGGCAGGAAACTGACCGGACAGGTTGCCGGATTCCACAAGTCACGAAGCGGCACCTGCAGATCAGAAATCCCGCTGCAGGTTTGCGCCAGTCGGCGCTCCAGTGGTGTTGAACCCGGTGGCAGCAGACTATTCATCCGTTCCTCCGTTGGTTACGCTCCACTGCGTACATGATGCCGCCTGTGTTTTGTTCAGGACCACATCCGCCAGAGGAGAAGCCAGCTCCACACGCTGCACCCCCTCAACATGCAGGGCGGCAAAGATGGCGCTACGGCGAATATCCCGACCAAGACGCGTCTGACTGGCGATGTACTTCTGCAGGCTGGCTTTTGCCGCTGCCATTACCGGCTCTGCTTCCGGTCCAGGATAGAGAAAAATGGTGGCTTCCACGCGATACGGGATGATTTCTGCGCTGCGAACCGTAAGACGGTCAGCCACCGGGCGGACGTTCTCACTGTTCAGAGCTTTTTCCACCACGTCCAGCAGGTCTTTTTCTGCAGTTCCATCGCCTTCGCGGCTAAGGACAGTCAGCACCACCTCTGCAGGTGCCGGGCTGGTTGCACTGGCATCCGCCACCCGACCGTCGGCGCTTCGGGCATGAAATTCATAAGCTGCAGTTGGCCCCGCAACAGAAAGCCCTTCAAAGGCTGCAGGCACACGCAGGCGCAACGCTTCATCGCTTTCCATCACAGCTGCAACGGGCGGCACAGCATCATTATCAGCAGGCGTCACCGTCAGGCGTGTCACGTTGTAGTTGGCAGCGAGCTGGTCAAGATCGCCGCCCATCGCGTAAGCCACCATCACCGCCTGCGCGGCTTCGTTAATGCGCTGGCGCAGAAGCAACTCACGGTAAGCGTTCTCCTGCAACAATTTAGTGGCGGGTTCAGATTCCAGTTCCAGCGTGCGGATCACTGCTTCCTGCTCATCTTTCGGATGAAGCGCCACAAATTCTGCCTTGCGTTCGGCAAGCAGCGTCTCAAAGTCCGGCACATCCACAATCTGCGGTGCAGGCAACTGCGAAAGGTCAATCACTGCCATTCTCTGCTCCTGTTGATACGGAAAGGGACACAGGCACACCGTTATTCCGCCGCCCGGTCAGCTCCACCACCATTGAACCGTCAAAATTGCTGTTGATGGTGATGGAATCCAGCGTCAACCGTGGCTCCCAGCGACTCAGCGCCACATACACTGCCGACATGACCTGCAGGCGTAATGCCGGATTTTGTGGCTGATCTATCAGTGCCGACAGCAGGGAACCATATTCCCGGCGGGCAATACGGCTACCCTGCGGTGTCAGCAGAATGTCCCGCACCGACTGGCGCAGATGATCAATATCAGTAATGACTTTGCCGCTGGTATTGTTCATCCCGCTATAAAGCGTCATACCGGGCCTCCGGTTGTATCGCCGCCTTTCAGGACGCCAGTATGCTGATGCGCATCAACCACGATCCCGTTAGAACTCATCGCTCCGCCGCCCTGGGTAACGCCACCATTGATCACCACTTCGCTGTTAATGCGCGTGCGGTCAGCCTCCAGTACAAACTCACTGGTTTTCATGGTGATGTTGTCAGCAGCCTCAATGACCATTGATTTGATGCCCCTGACATACCAGCGCCCGGTGGCGGGTTCGTATTCAAACCAGCCACCGTCAGGATGTTCTGTCACGCAGGCGTCCGCCGACGTCGACGGTGGTGCGAACTGATTCGAATAGACAGCGGGCAGCGCAAAGGCGGTTTCCAGATTGCCGCCCAGACTCAGCAGCACCACCTGCTCACCTTCCGATGGTCGCCACCATGTACGGGCATTCCCGGCACGCAGCGTCAGCCAGCTGATCCAGTTGGTTTCAAGCTCGCCCGTTTTCACCCGGCAAAGCCAGTTTTCCCTGTCCACTTCGGTGACTACCCCTGTGCGGATCAGGTTGGTGATAAGGCGCATGATTTCGGTTAATTGTGCGTTCATAGGGAAAGGTTGCCATCAGGGGAAGAAAGGCGGCAGTGCTGCAACTTGTATCAGTGCTGATACAAAGATCACCCCGCCAGCCATTGCAGAATCATGTCGCGGGTCATTGCCTCAACATCATCATTTACACCCAGAAGGCGACGCTCTGCGTAACGCACCTCCGGTCCCTTACGACTGACGCGATCTCGCAGGCCGTAATGGTGAACGCGGGCAATGCGCTGCACCTTGCCTTCAAACTGCACGCTGGCAGAGTCGGTGCTGGCGGCAGTTTTCAGGTATTTTGTGGTGCGCAGCTTTGCAAACATCTGACGTTTGATACGGCCTTTTTTACTGCGTGCTGTTACCCGTCGCGGTTCATAGCTGCTGCCGTCAGGGTTGCGCTGCATCCTGATATTCTGCTGCTGTGTCCGGCGAAGTTCCTGCGCCAGCTGGCGCATCATGCGGCTTCTCGAGGCTGGTTCCAGATTCGCCAGCAAGGCACTCAGCCAGTCGTCCACCTTCTGCAGTTCAGCCACGTTTCACCGTCCACATTTCTTCAGGTGCATCAGGTTCCGCTATAGCTTCAACGCTCGACACACTGCCGTCAGTGCTGACCAGCACACGTTCCGTCAGTTGCAGGTTCAGGCTGATATCACAGACATCGTTGCGCAGAATATCCACCTCAAAGGTGAATAGCTTTTCCCGTAACGCCGGGTTATTGATGGCATCGGGCTGGTTATCCCTCAGCCACAGCAAAACCGGGGCCATCAGCAGATTCTGGTCGCCGCTGAAATCCTCAATCACCGCGTTCAGTGTGTAACGGTACTCCCACGACATGGAGCTGGCCCCCGTGGCAACCAGCGAACCGTTATCCACAAACAGATGCAGTTTGTCCGGGTTATTGCGGACATAAGGCACCGCTTTATTGAGGGCGTGGCGCAGGGATTGTGGTTTGTTCACTGTTTCGCTCCTGACACGCAATAATCATGTCCACTTTGTCTGCACAGACCGCCCAGGCGGCCTCCGTTTCATCCAGCAACGCGTTCAGATCACCGTTAGTGCGCGGCGTTGCCTGATCCAGCCGACACGGCGTCACTCGCGGACAACCACTGACGGTAAGCCATACCTCCGGTGAGTGCCGGACGTTTCCGCAGCCGGATAATGTCAGCAGGCAAAGGAGTATCAGCCCAGCGGCGTAAATCCTCGTTCTCACGTTTCAGTTCCTCGATCCGGTGTTGTCGTTGTCTCAGCAGCGTGCTGGTCTGTTCTGCTTCGGCATAGAGCCGCGCCTGCTCCCGGTTATTGGTTTCAGTCAGAATGGACAGGCTGATAAGCTGGCTGTTGCTCTTTGCCAGTGCCTGGCTTTTGCTCTGCAGCTCGTCTGCCTGCGTGCTGATGGTCTGGCTGGCATCAGCCAGCCGCCACGTCTGCCAGCCCAGCGCCGCCAGTAATAACGTCAGCACAACCAGCAGCAACCGGTTCATGCTGCTACCTGTTGCGCCATCTGATTACGGGTGATCCAGAAGGCAATAACGGTCAGTAGATAAAAGACCAGGGTAATAGCCCACCCCGTCCAGGCGAGACTGACGACAATCAGCAATCGCATCACCCAGCTGATAAATACGTTTTCTTTTCGGGTAATTGTCTTCAGCAAAGATGCCCTCAACTCCTGCCAAAGCGGGCCATTCTTAATTAACACAGCCAGTGCTACCGGAATTACCGCCCATGTCAGCAAACAGGCTACCCAAACGCCGGACGCTGCCAGTACCGGAAAAATCCCCTGCGGATACACCATTGCGGCGATTAACAACGCCATCCATAACATCAGAAACAGCCCGCTGATTAATTTCTTTTTCATTTCAGTTTGCTCCCTGTAAACACCAGGCCATCTCCCGCGCACGGCGGTTATCCAGCCCCTGATTAAAAACACCTTTCACATAAACCCAGCGCGGCAACTGTCGGCACGCATCTGCCCAGCGCCGCTGATTGAGTAATTTCACCAGCGTGGAACTGCAGGCATTGCCCGTTCCCACGTTGAAGGCAAACGACACCGCAGCGTCATACACCTTCTGCGGCGGCTGTTGCTTCACACACCTTTCCAGCGCCCGCTCCACTCGTAGCACGTTGGAGATCAGCCCTTCAGCTGCCTGTCGTTCCGTAATAATTTTGCCGGGAATGACGCCAGATGTATTACCAATGCCGTCGGTCCAGACGCCCGCGCTGCACTGATACGGCTGCAGACGACAGCCTTCGTAATCGGCAATCAGTTTCAGCCCCTCCACGGAGGTGTGAAGCTGCTGAAAACCCGGCAGCGTGGCAGCAATAGCCAGCACGGCCCCGACAAGGCAGCGTTTAACGATTGATGGATTCATAGTCCTCCCGCGAGATCTGCCCGTCGCGCAGAAGCTGGTAGGCTTTGTGTTTGTAGTACCAGTTGATAGCCAGCATCAGCACACCAATCATCAGGCCGCCCAGCGTTGAGGCATCCTTGATGGACAAATCGCCCAGCCAGGCCAGCACAACGGCGATGCAGTACGTGATAAAGGCGCTGATTCGCTCAAGCGTCATAATTCAGTCCCATAGCTGGACGGTCTGCACGGTGGTGGTAGTCGGAATGTCCGGCAGCTCCACCTGCAGCCCGTGAGGTAAAAAGGGGCCGTATTCGGCAAGCCCCGGATTTGCCTTCAGTACCTGCTCCGTGACACCCTGCGTGCGCCCGTAATGACGCCAGCAAAGCGCGTCCACCGTGTCATACTGATGCGCACGCACTTTCATCAGATAAGCTCCACTGTGCAGTGCGGCGCGTCCTGTACCCGGCTGATGGCCCAGCGGGCGTCACGCCATAAATCACCGCTGGCTTCCGCCAGTTCCTCGCCTCGCTTCACACCAGACGCCGTGGCGTCATAGTCCTGGTATCGTTCGTTGAGCATGGCGCGTGCCCAGCAGTAAACCGCGTTGAAATAGTGCTGAATGCGCTCACTTTTCCCGTCCAGCTGTTCTGCCGGAACCTCTGCCAGCGAGGCATACCCCAGCATCTGCTGGCGTCTGCGAAACTCATACAGCTCTGCGTTGACCTCCGAAATTGCCGACAGCGCAACCTGCTTTAAACGCGGCTGCGTCACCGTGCCGTCAGTGCGCATGACACTGCGAAACTCCGACAAGTCCACATCAGGCCAGAACGGCGTATTCCTGATGATTTCCGCCTGTTCCGGTGCCTGTTCTGGCGCAACAAACTTCATGCTGCTTTCTCCTGAAATAGAGGGCGGTGGACGGGGTTTTGATGTGGCAGTGCCTTTCGCCACCCCGTGCCGCCCGTGCGCGGGGGCACGTTCTGTCAGCGGCTGTCATTGCGCAGTCTGCGCTCCAGCTGCTGTTTGTCTTTTTTCACGCCACAGCGGGGATCGAGCTGTAACGCCTGGTTGAGATGATTAAGGGCGGAAGCCGGATTGCTTTCACTCAGGACAGCGCCAATCGCTTTATGCAGACGCGCCCGTGACTGGTCCGGCATATCCAGACCGTCTGTCAGCTCCAGCGTCTGCAGCAACAGATCGGCATCAAACCCGGTAGTGGCAAGCATTGCGCTCTGTGCCGCGTCTGCCATTTCCTCTGCCAGCACGGTCTGCACATTGCGGTTACCCAGCGGCATCACCCAGCCATGACGCAGGGCATGACGCCCGATCTCCAGCGCCCCGGCATAATCTCCGGCATCAATGCGCCACAGCATCACGTACATCAGCACGTCATCCTGTTGAGCGCCTCCGGCAGCCAGGACTCCCTCCGCCCAGGCGGCATATTTCGGCAGCAGCTCCACCTTGATTTCCGCTTTTTTGACCGTGGACTGAACGCCCTTGAGACGGCGGCGGTCTTCCGCCAGTTGCAGCAGCATCAGGTCATAGCCCGATGCGTGGCGAACACTGCCGCCCTCGCGGGCGGCCTGTTCAGCCTGAACGCGCAGGCGATGCTGCCGTGCGGGACTCAGGCTCATGGATTACGCTCCGGTTTCGGCTGCGGCGGCGCTGAAATCACCAATCTGGATGTTTTCCACCAGTGCGGCGCAGCGGTAGTCCTCAACCACATAGGCTTCATTAACGGATTCAAAGTTTTCAATCCGGTCACGTTTCGGGTTGTCGATAACTGAACGGCGGCGGGTGTCTTCCTGCCAGTAGATGGACAGGTTATCCAGACGGGTGATCAGCAGTGCATTCGGCGGGAAGAACGGCGCACGCACGGCCTGCAGGCCACCCATGCGTTTCTGACTGATGATCATATCGGCAGCGAGTTTTTCACTGTTTTCCTGCTCTTTGTTGACTAGCGGGAAATACTTGTCAGACAGCAGTTCACGACCGCAAATCACCACCAGATCGTCATCGTCCTGGTAGACCACGTCGATAAGCTCATTAACGGCATCCATCACCACGGCGTCCAGGTTGGCATATTCGCCACCTTTACCGACTTTCACCGCGCTCGGTGTGGTTTCACCGCCCGTGGTGGTGCTGCCCATGACGTGATCCGGTGCATCCTCACGGATTTTCTGCAGCCAGCCTTTGTTTACATCCTGCAACAGCGGGTTTTCACTACGGTTGGAGGTTTTCGCACGCTTCACGCCGTTAAAGCCGATCATGATGCGGTCCAGTGCCTGACGTTTCACGATGGCGTCACGGATACGCACCTGGAAATCCTGAAACTTCGCCCACAGGTCCAGCTTCGCGTAGGTCAGCACCGTGTCAAAGTTGGTCTGCTCGCATTTATATTCCACATCGACCATCAGCGTCGGATCGACAGGTTCACGCTCTTTCGCGGTGGTGTCAGTGGTTCCGGCAATGGTGCTGCCAACACCCAGCCCCAGCAGCTGACCGGACTGCTCAGTCACTGGGGTGACATTAATCAGCGTCAGGAAAGCGGCGGACTGCTGGATCTGGTCTTCCAGCGTCTGCTGCACAGACGGCTCCACAGTGAACTTGCTGGACAGTTCTTCAACTGCCACACCGTTCAGACGCGCCAGCTGCTGCAGGTAAGCGTTAAAAGCAAAGCGGGTATTCTTCTTCATCAGGTTTTGTGCTCCATCAGCAATTGGTCAGAGTGTCAGCGGGGGCGTTACCGCCTGTTGCACGCTGGCGGTAGTCCTGGCGGCTGTCTTCATGACTCAGCTTATTCACCAGTTCGTTAAAGGCGGTCTGCTGTGCCTGCAGGGCAGTCTCCAGCTCAGACAGGCGTTCTTCCTGCTCAGACAGGGATTTTTCGGTGCGTGCGCTCAGGTTTTGCTGCTCAGTGGCGACCAGCTCCACGGCCTTATGCACATCAGAGAACCGGGCGTCATCGGACTGCTCTTTTTTGGTAAACAGCGCCGTGACGCGGGCAAACAGGGACGGTTTGTCGTCCTGGATTTCTTCCAGTTCGATCACCGTTTCCTCTGCAGCGGTAAAGAGATTGGCAGGATTCTGCTTGCGGTTTGCCAGCGGGTTATGGGCTGCACTGGCGCTGAATGTCAGCATTTCCGTACCCAGACTGGCAGGGTCATCAGTGGCAGCCAGGCCGACCAGGTAGGCTTTGCCCGTATCAGCGAACTTCGGGCTGACTTCCATAGAGGTGAATAATTTCTGGCCTTTTTTCACCAGTTCCACCAGGGACTCCGTTGGCTCAACGTCAGCATACAGCGCCATCTTGCCTGCCAGCGGACCTTCCGTGATTTCTTCAGCAAACAGCGCCGTCACCTTGCCGTAGCGGTTAAAGGTGCTGTCCGGCAGATAAGACTTGATGTGCTCAAGGTTAATCAGCGCGGTATACACCGCCGGGTTATAGCTGGCTGCCATCTGTTCCAGCCATTCACGCTGGATTTCGCGTCCGTCGGTGGTGGCACCTTCCACCCCGATGCGAAAACGCTTTGCTTTCACTGTCATGAGCCGTGCTCCGTTAGAAAAAACTTACTGGAGCCTTATGGTTGCGGTGATAGGGGCAGTGAAACAATGCGCGGTATTTGTACCGACAACCACACAAACCGCAGGCGGGGAAAGCCTTCATTCAAGGCTGTAGGTTTGTGCCATGAACACCACACTGACACCCGCAGATCTCGATCCCCGTCGGCAGGCCATGCTGCTGTACTTTCAGGGATACCGCGTAGCCCGCATTGCTGAAATGCTGGGCGAGAAAGTTGCAACCGTTCACAGCTGGAAAAAACGCGACAAGTGGAGTGACTATGGGCCGCTGGATCAGATGCAGCTCACCACCGCCGCACGCTACTGCCAGCTCATTATGAAGGAGCACAAAGAAGGGAAAGATTTCAAAGAGATTGACCTGCTGGCGCGCCAGTCGGAGCGCCATGCGCGGATCGGCAAGTTTAACAATGGCGGCAACGAAGCCGACTTAAACCCTAACGTCGCCAACCGCAACAAAGGCCCGCGCCGTCAGCCGGAAAAGAACGTTTTCACCGATGAACAGATTGAGAAGCTGGAAGAAATCTTCCATTCCTCCATGTTCAACTACCAGCGCCACTGGTGGGAAGCCGGAAAAACCAACCGCATCCGCAACCTGCTGAAGTCACGCCAGATCGGCGCGACCTTCTATTTTGCCCGTGAAGCCCTGATTGACGCCCTGCTAACCGGGCGTAACCAGATTTTCCTTTCCGCCAGCAAGGCACAGGCCCACGTCTTTAAGCAGTACATCATCGACTTCGCCAAAGAAGTGGAGGTGGAGCTGAAAGGCGATCCGATGGTGCTTCCTAACGGGGCCACGCTGTACTTCCTCGGCACCAATGCCCGCACGGCCCAGAGTTACCACGGCAACCTGTATCTGGATGAATATTTCTGGATACCGAAATTCCAGGAGCTGCGCAAAGTGGCTTCCGGTATGGCTATTCACAAGAAATGGCGACAGACCTATTTTTCCACGCCATCCAGTCTGACACACAGTGCTTATCCGTTCTGGTCCGGTGCGCTGTTCAACCGTGGGCGCAACAAAGCCGATAAGGTGGACATCGACCTGTCCCACAGCAATCTGGCCCCCGGCCTGCTGTGCGCAGACGGGCAATACCGCCAGATAGTCACCGTGGAAGATGCGGTGCGCGGCGGCTGTAACCTGTTCGACCTTGACCAGTTGCGCATGGAGTACAGCCCTGACGAATACCAGAACCTGCTGATGTGCGAGTTCGTGGACGATCTCGCGTCCGTGTTCCCGCTCAGCGAATTGCAGGCGTGCATGGTGGACAGCTGGGAAGTCTGGACCGATTTTCAGGCTCTGGCGCTGCGCCCGTTTGGCTGGCGCGAGGTCTGGATCGGATACGACCCGGCGAAAGGCACGCAGAACGGTGACAGCGCCGGGTGCGTGGTGGTGGCACCGCCAACCGTGCCGGGCGGCAAGTTCCGCATTCTGGAGCGACACCAGTGGCGCGGGATGGACTTCCGCGCCCAGGCTGACGCCATTAAAAAACTGACGCAGCAGTACAACGTGACCTATATCGGCATCGACTCGACCGGCGTCGGTCACGGTGTCTACGAGAACGTGAAAGCGTTCTTTCCTGCCGTGCGGGAGTTTGTCTACAACCCCAACGTTAAAAACGCCCTGGTACTCAAGGCCTACGACATTATCAGCCACCGCCGTCTGGAGTTTGACGCCGGACACACCGACATAGCGCAGTCCTTTATGGCAATCCGTCGCGCCACCACCGCCAGCGGCAACCGTCCGACCTATGAAGCCAGCCGCAGCGAAGAAGCCAGCCATGCGGATCTGGCATGGGCAACAATGCACGCACTGTTTAACGAACCGCTGCAGGGCGAGTCTGCCAATACCAGCAATATTGTGGAGATTTTTTGATGGGAAAGAGTAAAAAAAACCGCGTAGCGGCGATGAATCAGATCCAGCATAAAAGCCAGACTTCAGCCGAAGCATTCAGCTTCGGCGATCCCGTTCCTGTTCTGGACCGTCGTGAACTGCTGGACTATGTGGAATGCGTACAGATGGATCGCTGGTATGAGCCGCCTGTGAGTTTCGACGGACTGGCGCGAACCTTCCGCGCCGCCGTACACCACAGCTCACCGATTGCAGTAAAGTGCAACATTCTGACCAGCACCTATATCCCTCACCCGCTGCTCAGCCAGCAGGCTTTTTCACGTTTTGTGCAAGACTATCTGGTATTTGGTAACGCCTACCTTGAGAAACGCACGAACCGATTCGGTGAAGTTATCGCCCTTGAGCCTGCACTGGCCAAATACACCCGACGCGGGTTAGACCTGGATACCTACTGGTTTGTGCAATACGGCATGACCACGCAGCCGTATCAGTTCACGAAAGGCAGCATTTTCCATCTGATGGAACCGGACATAAATCAGGAGATCTATGGCCTGCCCGGCTATCTTTCTGCTATTCCGTCCGCCCTGCTCAATGAGTCCGCCACGCTGTTCCGTCGAAAGTATTACATAAACGGCAGTCATGCTGGCTTCATCATGTACATGACCGATGCCGCGCAGAACCAGGAGGACGTGAACAACCTCCGCAACGCGATGAAAAGCGCCAAAGGACCGGGTAACTTCCGCAACCTGTTTATGTACTCGCCTAACGGCAAAAAGGACGGGCTTCAGATTATCCCGTTGTCAGAGGTCGCGGCGAAGGATGAGTTTCTGAATATCAAGAACGTGAGCCGGGATGACATGATGGCTGCGCATCGTGTGCCGCCACAAATGATGGGGATTATGCCGAATAATGTTGGGGGTTTTGGGGATGTGGAGAAGGCTAGTAAGGTTTTTGTACGTAATGAACTATTGCCTCTTCAGAAACGATTAGAAGAGTTAAATAGGTGGCTTGGCGAAAATGTCATTAATTTTACGAACTATGAACTATGACAAATAGCCGCCAAATTGGCGGCTATTAATTACTTTTTATTCTGAATAGCATCAGAACGGAGTTTAGCACCTACTGTCGACTCAATAATATTATCTCTAATTTTCTCGAGTTTATCGCTTTTCATTACAGCGACCTCGACATGACGAGCGAATTTTTCAAACTCAGATTTAGTCTTAAGCTCACGCGACAAAAGCTCGCAACCTTGTTCTCTTGACTCACACTGGTTAAGTAAAACAAGCAATTCGTTATAGCTAAAATTATCTACTGAACTTATCTTTGCACCAGTACTATTACGTTTTTTAACTACCTTAAGGACGAATTGATACTCGCCCGAAATAATTTTTTCCAATTCCCCTTCATTGAGTTCAAGAACTGCATCTTGTAATTCACGAAATAGCACAGTTAAAGTTTTAGCTTTACTCACTTTTATTCTCCAATCTTTTGAAGGAATTCATCAACAAAATCCTCAATCTCTCCTACAATAGAAGAGTGAGTTGAATGCGAGTAGCCAATTAATGCTACAGGAATTCCATCTCTAGGGGCATCAGCAAAGATAGTTTTATTCTCCCTAAAAATAGCATCAAATACGGGAACACCTAGACGTTTTGTCTGCGCAATATACTGTCTTTGCGCGGCAATAGGTTGTTCTGAATGAATTTGAATCATAGTAAAAACTACTCCGAGAATCTCAGGAGATACCCTTTCATAATCTTCATCTTTATCGGCATAGAAATTATAGTCTGTAACTAGAGAATCTACGCTTCTTTTTAAATAATCAATACCTAGCGTTGACAAATAATCAGGTTTTGCTGGTATCAAAATCTTATCTGATGCAATCAAAGCATTTTTTGTTACGATATTAAAGTTAGGTGGACAATCAATTAAAACAACATCATAATTCATTTCGTCAGCTAGTATTTGAAGTTCCTCTCTAAGTTTACCATGAACTTTAAGATATTTTTTTTGAGTTTGACTGGGGCTAGCCCCTCCTAGAAGAGTCGCAAGCTCAAGATCAACATTTATCAACCCGAGGTGGGAAGATATTAAATCCAAACATCCACCTTTTCTATCAAATCTACTATTAACAGGTTCAGGTCGTACTCTTAGAGTCGAAAGAGGCATTGTTTGCTCTCCCTGACTAATACAATCAAACCAGTTTTTAATGGTCCTTTCATTTTTAAGATGTTCATCCCAATAATCGGGAGTTAGAAACGAAAATGTCAGGCTTGCCTGAGCATCCATATCCAGAACTAAAACATTCTTTCCTCGGAATGCTAATTCAGCGGCTAAATTAGACGTAACTGTTGTTTTACCAACGCCACCTTTATAATTTATGATGGAAACTATTTGCATTATTATCATTATCCTTGTGAGTTATTAGGTTTTTCTGTGCCAAATTAAAATACATCTTATTTTCATCAACTCAAGAAATTTTAACTCAATGCGCGCGCTCGTATCCCCGCCACGCCTGCTCACTTCACATAGTGGTTTTCATGCAATCGCATGAACTCTTCAAAGTCTCTCCAGAACTGGAGTGCCTAGACATAAACGATCCCTTTGCGATCATGCATTTTCATGCGCTATAGTCATGCAACAAACACATACAAACCATACGGTTAGATTACACATCAAATCAGATGGATTTAATGGCAGATTGCCACAGCAATTTTAAAGGAGCGATTATAAAATGGGTGGAGAAACTTCGGCTATACAACGAGTCGCAGGTAAAATTTCTGATGATATTTTCTCTGTATTCAAATGGGATCGCGCCGCTAGAGCGGACATGAATTGGGAATGTTGCCAAGAGGTACATTCCAAGAAAACCCATCCAAGTGATGTTGTATTTTTCTACACAGACCCTTATGAAGAGGAAATGGTCTATCTCAATACAGATCTAAAGAGCTATGCGGAGGGATCTATTGGTAAAAAAATGGTCGAAGGTGCCTTAACCTCACTTGCTTTAGCTACCGAGTGTGCGAATGTAAGTAAAGAGTGGCGATTGAAATACGTTCATGATGATTCTTTAGGTTATAATGTAAGAGGTTTGTTATTTTTGTATAATCATGATAATCTATATGATAAAGATTTCTATGAAAATATTACAAAAAAATTAGATCATTCCGTTATAAATTGTCCTCCAAACATAAAACTACACTTACTTGACCCCTATAAAATATCTGATTTAATAAATATATCCTCTGACATAACCAAATTAATAGGCTCTGGAAAACTTCCACAGCCTGATAAGTTTACTTACTATTACCCAGATCTTTCTTTAACAAGAATAAAACACCCCATCAACCAAACAACACCTGCGACAATTGAATTATTAACATCGCCATACATCATAATTAAACATGAGGCTTTTAGCTGGCTTAAAAAAGATATCCCAGAAGGGTATGTTGTTTATTACAATCAACCCGGTGATTCATTAGATGAATTCGTGTACTTTTTTGACATGCTATCAACTTATCAGATACTCACTGAAGGCAAACCAATTTTATTACGTCATTGTCATATCCATCCAAATGAAAATGCTATTCATCATTTTGAAAAAGCTAAAAAGAAATACAGTACAGACTGGCTGTTAGGTGAGGATGAAAGACTTTTTCTTAAATTTGACTTCGAAAAGACAGACAAAGTTGTAGTTGAATATAATCTTGAAAAAATTGGGATGGAGCAACGATAATGGCTAAAAAATTATACTTTGCGACTGACAAGAATATTTATGATGCTTTGCATCATAAAAGAATAACCCCTGCAAAATTACATGAATTATTGCTAAATAGAGGTGTTTTTTTATCACCAGAACTCGACAAGGAAATACTTATCGAGGAAATATCAAAACTCCCCCATGGTTTTAATGAATTAGAGCATATAAAAAAGATGGTCAAAACATATGATCCAAGAGAAAGCATTACCAGTGTGAGTTTTCAGACCACAACAAATCAGGCCGAATTAAAGAGCGCAGCTGAAGCATTGAAAAAAACATGTTCACCCAGTAAAGGGCAAAGCTTGAATATCGTAGCGAAAAAAGATGGTTCTCTGACAGTAGAATATAACTATGAAGAAATAGACTTATCTAAAACCGCTCTGCGTCAAATAGATAAACGGAATGTCATAATAGAACTTCGCCCTGGTGTTGACAAGGTTGAAGTACGTATGCCACAGAATCCTGAGGCAAAAAAAGTTATTGAGGGTCTGCAAAACGAGCTGTCTAAAATCAAATCTGAGCCTATTGAACGTTTTGAAATTTCTTTAATGGCAATCACTGACCCTACATTGCGAAGCCAGTTCTTTCAAGAGTTAATGAATGGACTACATGGTTATGAGACTGATGATGTAACGAAAGTAGAATTAAATCGCAGTATTGACGCAAGTGAAGATGAAGACAAAGAAGAAACAATCGATACCGGATTCGTCAAGAAAGCTGTTTTGAATGGTGAAGGTGTTAATAGTTCGCCTATATTTTCTCAACTACACGAGAAAGGTTATTATATAGGCCGTATCGCATGGTCTTCAAAACCGACAAGTGGAGTTGGTGACAGAATTAACGTTGAAGCATTTTTCAAAGACTCTGAAAATTGCTGTGACTTTGCCTATCAAATTAAAGGGATAAATAATCAAAAAGAAGACGGATTCAATGTGACAATTCGTGCGGCAACGGCACAAGAGAAAAGACATATTAGTGAATTAATTGAGTCAGCCGCTGAAAATGCCTATAATATAATAATAGGACCAGAGGTAAACGAACATGAAGAAGGTTAAGTGGCTCAAATTAAACATACGGCTTGAATTTGAAAAAGCTGTTAAACGTCTTTCTCTTGATTCTTTTACCGAGGATAAGGGGAAAGGGTTTATTTTTGATAAAATACGTCATGATTCTGCACATGGACGCTTTGTTGAGCGTATTATTTATCACGATCAAGTTTCTAATTTTGACGGAAGCGAAACTATCGTAGAAAGAGTCGAATACCGCACTACTAATTTCAGTGTATCTTTAGATACTCTTCCTATAATGCAACTTACTAACCCTCCGCGAACGTTAAAACCGTTTTCACAGGCCTTAGTCAGAAATCTTGGCTTAGGCGTTAGCCTAGAAGAGATTGATATAAATCCGATGGATTGGCTCAACGAAATATCTTCAAATGTGAATATAAATCTAACACAGCTGGATATTTCTAGAGTTAGAGTCGCTGATTACGCTACAGCTAAAATGCAAATAATTGGCAGCAGTGACCTTAGAAAATATTATAAAGAAGAATTAGAGGGGAAGAAAATAAGAATTGACAAACTTGTTTGCTCCGTTAATTCATTAGAGTATTCTGGTAAACTTAAAATTACTAATAACGCTCTTGCTTACATTGACGTTAAAAATGAAAATAATTTTACAAAAATTGTATTTGATACGTTGAGAAAGATTGCTCTTCAATCATAGATGGCTTATAAGGTGTTTTTTAACTAACACCTTGACTTAATTGCTGTTCAACGTGCTGGCGTCAGAATTAATTACTGACGCCAGCAACGTTTCTTAATGCAGCCAGCTGTCGTCTTCCCACACCTTCTGCATAATTTTCATCACTTGTTTTCTTTCTTCGTCCAGTTGCAGTCCGGTTAGTTCCACACCGTTAGAGCTACCTTTGCGAATGCGAATTACCGTTTTGGGATACAGGGGGCGCAGATTGCGGTAAAGCTCGGATTCAAGGGCGTCCAGGGTAGACTGGCTAATCTTCTGCTCTTTATCGATCATTATTTCAATGCGCATAAAAGTCACCTCAGCTGATGACATCCATTGAGCGGTTGTATTCGTGGGTTCTGATTTTTGCCATGAGTTCATCAGTCAATTCAGAAACCCACTGCAGAGCCAGCCCCTTCTCTTCATCACTACACTCACTAGCCGCTACAAGCTTAAGAAAAAAATCAATGCGCTGGAGCTTCAAAGACTCCAAAAAATAGTCCTGCATCTTTCCTCCTATGACACCACACGCAATGCTGTATGCATAACCACTGTTTATATTTACAGTATATAATAATCTTACTGATGTAAAACGTTTTTTTACGTTCATCAGCCTGATATGTCTGGTATTATTAAGAGCACGAATTGTTAACCCGCGTAATTAATACAGGTTCCGCCACTGATCATCTTCCTGCAAATGCTGGTTCCGATAGAAGATACGCAGGCCTGCTCCTGACGGAATACTGCCTCCGCGAAGGAGTAAATCGACCTCTTTCTCGCTGCCATCAAATCCTCTGGACTTCAGCTCATACACGAGCTGCAGTCGCTGATGGTCTGTAATTCGCTGTTTGTAGTCTTTACGCCGTTTCGGTTTCACCAGGCGTAACCTTGCTGCCAGTTCCCGGCGCTCTTTTTTGCTCATACTGTGCAGGTAATCGTGCAACTCCTTGTCATCCATGCTGGTAATGTCCGTTCTGGGGTCCCCATCAGCTGATTTATCTTTCTCCTGTTGGTTCAAATTTTCAGCAAGGGGACAGTTATTGCCACGAGTCCAAGGGGCGCAAGCGCCCTGGTCGGCTGCCGCCTCCTGAACGTCAACGGCCTTACGAACCATTTTCCACTTCACCGCATGAGTGCAGATCTTGCCCTCTGCAATGGGTGACCAGATGCCATAAATACGAATACCGTGATCGCCATAGGCGGTCGGCTCTTCGTTGATTTCATAAGCAGTTCTGATGAGGTGATATTTGCGGGGAACCAGTACGCCGCCCTGCTTCATGATGTAGGTGGCAAAACAACCAGCATCAGCAGCAGCCAGGATTGCATCAAGGCGCGGGTTATCCAGTACCGGCGCACCTGCTTTTTTGTCCCCCTGTTGCCTTGCCGCCTGACCAGCCAGCAATCGCAGTTCACGGTAAGCCTGACGCCCCGGAATGCCAAAGAAGCGGAATTGCTGAACACGATGCAGAGACGCCCAGGCATTAACGTATTCAGCGTTATCACGCAGGGATTTACCCGTTTCCTTGCTGATCTCGCCAGCCAGACCACGCCCGTCAATGTTCTTACTGATGTATTTCGCGATGTAGCTTGTTGGCGTACCTTTGCGCGGGTTTATCAGCTCAGACTTAAAGCGTGGCCCCGTGTTATTGCCCAGCTCCTCGCGGTCTTCACGGATGGCAAACTTACGCAACAATGCAGTAATGGCGCGGCGGTCTTTTTTGCGCATGAAACACAACAGGTGCCAGTGAACTGTGCCGTCATGATGCGGTTCAGCCACCCGCACGCCATACCAGCGCAACCCGGCTTTGTGCATAGCCTTACGAAATGCAGCAAACATGCCGACCAGATAATCGCTGCTTTGTCTTACCGTCGCGTTTGTCCAGGTCGGGTTTGGTCTGCCGTTATTGAGCGTGGAATGGAAACGCGACGGACAGGTGATAGTGTAGAAAACGGCACAGTCACTGCGCATTTCTGCGATAAGCTCAAGACCTTTAACACAGGCCATCATCTCATTGCGGCGATGCGCCGGGTTGCTGCTGCTGGCGTTTACCACATCCTCCATGTCCAGCGTGTCGCCGTCTTCGTTCACCAGTTCATGAGAACGGAAAAACTCCAGCGACTTACGGCGCTGCTCACGTTTATGCATCACGGCTTCATAGCTGACATAGGGAGATGCTTTTTTGCTGACCAGGCAAACAGCACGCAACTGCTCTTCCCGCCATTCGCAACGCATCTTCCATAATTTCCGGTACCACCAATCGGCGCACAACATACGCGCCAGCGAACCCGGAATGAGTTCATAGGGCACGGGTTTACGGCGGTTTCTTTTCCGACGAAGTTGCTCAAACGCAGGCGGGATAACATCCAGTCGCAGGGTTTCTGCTGCCACCTTTTCCCATGTCTTGCGGATTTCTTCTGGCTTAACATCATCGGTGGCGTACAAATCACCACAAGCGGCATCAAGACACATGCTCATATGCGCAGCGACAAGAGTAGACAGGCGTTTCACCTGATCCTGACTCATTTCAGGCAGAATCAGCAGGCCGTCCAGCCCTACATGGCTTGCCATAAAACGAAAAGATGCAGATAGCTGGCTGTCGCGTACATGCTCCAGTCGCTCCAAACATGGCTTAATCGTCTCACGCAAATAGCGGGAATAAGCCTTTGGCCTGCCCAAGCTGCTGAAGTATTCAATACGTTGCATCAGCGGCTTGCTGATATGGGAAGGCTGGGCATTGACGTCCGCCAGAATGACCATATCTGGATTAAAACGCTGCTGCTCATGCGCCAGCTTTGCCCGACTAATGAGCTTATCCTGCTCCATTTCGCGCTGGACAGGATCACGGGATTCATTAAAGAAATAACGCTCCCAGACCTGATCACTCAGTGCCTCGCGGCGCAGGTGTTCCTGCTCGTTATCGGCAGCGTACAGAGCGATCAGGTTTGAAAGCGCAGAAACCGGCGCAACTTCCGCCGGGTCCAGATAAGGGTTAATGGCCTTTTTCGGGCTGTTCCATGAGAACGCTGCGGCAGCCTCGTTAAAGCCGCAGCAGTTGTTCATATCGGCATGGCTCATGCACGTACTCCGTACACGGCAGAACTATCCACGCCACGCGAATAATCAAATCCCACCCAGCAGCGCGGCCCGGAAACAGCAATGATTTCTGTTGCTGATTTACCCTCGCCAGCTGCCACACCGATGCTGCGTTTTACCTTGATATAGTGGTGAGTAAAATTGCGATACAGCGAACGGATCAGGGATGTATCACTGTTAGAAACAATGACCGGATGTCCTTCTGATGACCGATGTTCAAGAACGGATGCCAGGTGATACTGGTCATCTTCAGTGAAACCATCAGTGTGATAGCCGGAAAACGTACCGTCATACGGCGGATCGCAATACACCACATCCCCCGCCTTCAACATCGCCAGCGTTTCATCAAAGCTGGCGCAGATAAACGTTGCTCGCTGGGCTTTTTCTGCAAATGCGCGAATTTCTTTTTCAGGGAAATACGGATTTTTATAATTACCGTAGGGAATGTTGAAATGCCCGCTCTTGTTATAGCGACATAAACCACGGTAACCGTGACGATTGAGATACAGGAAATATACCGCTTTCATGAAATCAGTAATTTCAGTTGAGTAATTAAACTCCTGCCTTATGTTGTAATAAGCCACCCCCCTGTTTGCGATCTCAAATAAAACTCTGGCGCGAGATATAAACGATTCACAATCAGCAGCAACCTTTTTATAGAGGTTGATTAAATCAGGATTAATATCCGCAACAAGATAGCTGGGGTACTCCGTCTCCATCATCACTGCACAGGAACCCGCGAAAGGTTCAACCAGTCGCGGGCCAGCAGGAAGATGCTTTTTCAGTTCGGACATAATGGCGGTTTTATTTCCCGCCCATTTCAGGATGGTGCTCATACAGCACCTCCGTTGTAATGTTTGCCTTTCAGCTCTGCGATTTCCTGACAGGTAATGCAAAGCTGCACACCCGGAATGGCACGGCGGCGTGCTGGCGGAATTGGCGCTTCACACTCAATGCAAAGCACGCGGGACACGCCCGGCGTTTTGGCACGGGCAGCACGGATATGACGCTGGCGTTCTTCTTCAACGCGCTGCTGTACGAGATCCATTGCATCAGCCATTAGTGGATCTCCTGCGCTTCGTTCTGGATTGCTTCAGCTGCCACACGCAGCAGTTCAGCCGCTTCAACGTGGTTTAGCTGGCGGGATGTGATATGGCACGCAAGGCTATCAAGGCGAGCTGCCATTGCTTCAGCTCTTGCCCGACGTTCTTCCAGACGAGCCTCTGTCAGTAAAATATTAAGTCCTGCGTCATCCGGTCCGGTTTTAGTCGAGAGGGTTTCAATATTACGCATAATCAATTCTCCTGAATTTAGATAAAGGAATGCCCGGCGGGTTTACGCCATGAATTTCATTAATTGGTTAATTCGGCATGGCTAGCCGTCTGGGAAATAAGCTCACCACTGCACGAAGATGATTCATTACTTTAATCAACTCCCGCTTTTCGTCAGTGGTCAGCTCATTAATGCTGATGCTATGACGTTCAGCTGGAATTTTTGCTATAAAGAATATAGCAGCCAGTGCTCGTTTATTTCGTTCATAATTAACATCCCGTGGATCACGTATATCTTTAATAAACCGCTCAAGCTCTGACTCAATATTCAGGCCAAATACTTTCGCCCTTAATTCCGCAATATGATTAAGTCCATTCAGGCGTTCACCTGGGCTTAATGGAACAGTTGCTGCAGCGCCATTAATTGCCATACTTCATATTCCCCAAACGCAGCTATCGTTCTTTGTTCTTACGGTAACGCTCAAGAGGAGATACATTTTTTCGTATCGTCTCTTTAACCTGCTCTCCCCGTAAAAACGTCCCATCCTTTAACGTGAAAAAGTAACTGCCATCTCCCGACAATGACGGATAGCAACAGAGCAAATCATCTTCAGGTACTGAATAACTCTCCCCTCTGTAACGAAACTGATAAACCACTTCACTTTCTGCCGCATACATTTGGACTTTCTCCGTTTCCTCGTGGTCAATTCAGACAGCAATTCATCTTGTGAATGACATGGATGCCAGCGTTTTCCATCCTCACCCGTGATCCAGCCGTGACCGTAGTGCATTGCCGGGCTTTGTTTTACCAGCAGCGATGCAAATGATGGTTCTTTCGTCAGCATAAGCACCTCACAGCAAACCGAATGAAGCACCGAGGCCAGTCACGGTATCAACTGCACTCGCCATCGCAGGATTAGCCTGTAAACGGGCCTGCAATGAAACAGCAGCCAGCGCCATCAGTCGTGTTACAGAGTTAATGCTGCTGATAGCATCACGACGACCGGCACAGGTTTTTACATCGCCAGACACCGCACCTGCAGCAACACGCCCGATCTCTGCGGTTGCACTCATGACGTAATGTGGCAGTTTCTCTTTTGCCACCTCATTAATCGGTACACATGGCAGACAATGAATCTGTGCCAGAAAACCATCTACCAGCGTTGAATCTTCAGTCAGATCGGTAAGCAGCCAGATTTCTGGTGCGGTTAATAAATGAGGCTGAGCTGGGTTCAGCTTGTTCCGCAGAATCTGCACATTCATGCCTGCACGTTCTGCCAGTTGCACCAGATTGTGGCGCAGTGCAAATGCACGACAGGCTTCATCAAAATGTGGATGTTTGGAAACTTGGTAATCAAACATGGTCAATGCCTCTGATGTATTTCAGAATCGAACTAATTAAGGTTTAGATTGCATTCTGAAAGCGCATCAACGGTCATTGCTGCTATGTTGATCATCACTTTTTCGCGTTTTTTATCTTTGCGCAGACGGTGACGGATAAGGCGTCCATCAGCCAACATGTCATTGATGGTATCGATGGATAGCCCTGTCAGCTCGCTATAGCGTTCAATAGTCACATGAGGCGTGGTAAGAGTGATTGAAATGTTAGGTCTCATGATGCAACATTCCTCGTTTAATGATGATTAATCAGGACGAATACGGATCGTTTGTATTTTGTGAACACCATAAACATACGATCGCACAGTGAAATCGTCAAGATAAAAGTTCACTTGGAGTGACCATGAATTTGGAGAAAGGCGGACGAGGCGCCATAGAGCGCATGGTAGAAGCTTATGGATTCAAGACTCGACAGGCGTTGTGCGATCATTTAGGAATCTCTAAAAGTACACTCGCCACACGCTACATGCGTGACTCATTCCCAGCAGAATGGGTAATCCAGTGCGCCCTTGAAACGGGCACCTCGCTTAATTGGCTCACAACCGGACATGGTTCAAAGCAAACTTCAGGTAATACAAATACTATGGAAGTTGCTAAATATGTATTATCTGATGGTGCCTTGCGTGAAGACGGTTTTTATATTTTTGATAAGGGATTTCTACCCTCTACGTTTAAAAAACCTTTTGTCATCACAGATAACAATTCTGAATTTATTTGTGATAAAGAATTTGATGACATACGTGATGGTAAATGGGTAATAAGTATTGATGGCGAAGTAACGATCCGTGACATTACTCGTTTACCCGGTGGAAGAATCTTCGTCGAGGGTGGAAACAGAGCCTTCGAATGTAAGATAGAAGACATTGAAATAATTGGTAAAATTATAAGTTTAACAGTTAAATATGTTAGATAATACCGGGAGGAAACTATGCTTGGTAAAGTATTTTTTGTGGTTTTATCATGCTCTTTGTTATTAAGCCCACTAACTACCTATGCTAAAAATTATCCTTGTTCTGGGAAAAAGGGAGGTGTCTCTCACTGTACCTCCGATGGAAAATTTGTTTGCAATGATGGAACTATTAGTAAATCCAAAAAAATCTGTACTAAAAACTCACGATAACTTTTGCTTTTATATCTGCGTCTAAAATAAAAATGAGCCGCAGGTTAACCGCAAAAGTTACATGCTCACATAGCAAAAAGAATAGCCAACTTCATTATGGCTTCAGTGAGATGTATGGTCGTAGGATTTCATACATTGACACTGGTTATACATACAGTAAAAATGCTCTCTACTGGAGGGCATTTTTTATGGCAGTACGAAAACTCACCACTGGGAAATGGCTTTGCGAATGTTACCCCGCCGGACGAAGTGGGCGTCGTGTGCGTAAACAATTCGCCACCAAAGGCGAAGCACTGGCTTTTGAGCGCCACACGATGGAAGAAACCGAAGCAAAGCCCTGGCTGGGTGAATCAGTGGATCGTCGAACACTGAAAGACGTGGTTGAGCTATGGTTCAAACTCCATGGTAAATCTCTGACAGCTGGGCAGCATGTCTATGACAAATTGCTGTTGATGGTTGACGCTCTGGGCAATCCTCTTGCAACCGATCTCACCTCTAAAATGTTTGCCCACTATCGAGATAAACGCCTGACAGGCGAGATCTACTTCAGCGAGAAATGGAAGAAAGGAGCAAGCCCGGTCACCATTAACCTGGAGCAAAGCTATCTAAGTAGTGTTTTTAGCGAACTATCCCGTCTGGGCGAATGGTCGTATCCGAACCCACTGGAGAACATGCGAAAATTCACCATCGCAGAAAAAGAGATGGCATGGCTTACCCATGAGCAGATTGTTGAATTGCTGGCTGATTGCAAACGTCAGGACCCAATTCTGGCACTGGTAGTTAAGATATGCTTAAGCACAGGCGCACGCTGGCGTGAAGCCGTAAATCTTACCCGCTCACAGGTGACCAAATACCGAATTACCTTTGTCAGAACGAAGGGGAAGAAAAACAGAAGCATCCCTATCAGTAAAGAGCTTTACGAAGAGATCATGGCGCTTGATGGGTTCAATTTCTTCACAGACTGCTATTTTCAATTTTTATCCGTGATGGAAAAAACGTCTATCGTGCTCCCTCGCGGTCAACTCACACACGTTCTGCGCCATACGTTTGCGGCGCACTTCATGATGTCGGGTGGAAACATTCTGGCCTTACAAAAAATTCTCGGACACCACGATATAAAAATGACTATGCGTTACGCACATCTGGCACCGGATCATCTGGAAACGGCGCTCCGTTTCAATCCTCTGGCAACGCTGCCAAGTGGCGACAAAGTGGCGGCAGCGGTTGGCATTACCCCGTAATAACCACCACTGACCACCAACCTAACTTATTGTTTTTAATCTAACTTATTGTTTTCATTAACCCGTTTACATAAATGGGTTTTTTGTTGCCTGAAATTCTATGACTCAGAAAACCAACTAATTACAACCACGCATTCTTATGTTGTACGCTAGCGCGAATGCCTATCAGACCAAAAATCCGCTTACCCTCACTCTTTTCCCTGTCTTGCTCAACAAAACCATCGCACTCAGGCAGCAAATGAATAAAATCAGGAAAAAGGTCAGTAAGGAAAGCCACATGTTCGATTTTTATCCCGAGAAAATCTACAGCCGAGTGGAAGTCATGGGTAAACCATCTTCAGTTCCGCCAGTGAATGGTGTCTACTTCTGGTGGTTCAAGGAAATCCCGCCAGGTGTGCCGACCGATGGCTGTATTACCTATGACGCGTACACGCTGCTTTATGTAGGTATTTCACCCGACCAACGAGGGAAACCTAACAGCCGTTCAAATTTAAGAACACGTATCAAAACGCATTACAGCGGTAATGCAGCTGGCTCCACGCTTAGGCGCACACTTGGCGTGCTATTAAGCAGTGTAAGTAGTTTCCCCCTGCGCCGCGTTGGATCTGGCTCCAGAATGACATTTACGCATTCAGGCGAGCAGTGGCTTGATGCCTGGATGGAAAACAATGCCAAAGTTCACTGGCTCCCTGCTGAAGCGCCCTGGGAACTTGAAGACACGCTGATCGCATCGCTTTCCTTACCATTAAATATCCAGGGAAATGCTCATGACTTTAAAATGACGCTTTCAGGAATGCGAAGTAAGGCTGCTGCGCAGGCAAGATTGATGGAGATTGCTGATGAGAGAGGTTTCAAAAGGAGATTGGCAGCGCAGTAACTTGATAGATCGCCGGTGCAAATTGCCTGTCAAAATCATTAGATTGATTGTTCATGCAGTTTTCAGATGAGAATGTATGGTCATGCAACCTATCACTCCAAACTATCATTTAGTATGCAAACATTAATGGTGTTTGTACGAGGCGGAATTTACCCGCGGGGTATGAGTTTACATAAAGTATACCGCATAGGTGTGACACTTATTTTTGGATATCTACCCGCATACTCAATGTTTCACTTAAGGAGATCAAAATACGTTAAAGCCGTTTCATTGAACATCAAATAACCAACATAAATAAGTCGATTGTGCACTGTTTGATCAAAAAGAGTGGGATCTTTTCTGTTAGACTAACTGTCCCAAAACCACGTTCAATATTTATACATCAGAAAACGTTTTGGGCTAATTTTTCAATTTTCAAACTTGCTGCATACTATGGAGCACACTAGTTTAACACTGATAGAATTAAAGGATTTTGAAATGGATTTATTTCTCGTTGTGGTTTTACTATTAGTCTTATCCGCCCCAATACTGGCTGTCATTCTGCTCAAGAAGAACAAACAGCATAAGGTGGAAGTTGAAAAGCTGAACCATCAAAATATCACTCTTTCGCATGAACTAAGTGAAAACCAGGAGCTTTTAGCCCAGGCTATTCGCGAACACTCTGAGCTGGAAGGAAAAGCAGCTTCGCTGTGGCAGTATGAGGAGTTGCATAGCGCTGTTCTCGAAGCTGAGAAAAAAATTAAAACAGCGGATTCGATTGCGAGAAACAAAATTAATGAAGCGCAACTTAAAGCTTCAAGCATTATTTTAGAAGCAAATAACCATGCCCGATTAACGATTAGCAATGCCAACAATGAAGCTACCATCATCACTAAAGAAGCCCGTAACGCTCGTTTAAAAGCCAAAGAAAAATTAGATAATGCTAATAGTAGAGCCGACGAGTTGATATCCAATGCAAACGACAATGCCATTAAAATAATCATAGATGCAGAGAACCGAGCAAAAGAAATCGCCGGTTCTGCATATGAGGCGAAAGAGTTCGCAGAGACTTACCAGGCTGTGGCTAACTCAATGAAAAATAAAATTGAAGGATACGGTGATGAATGGATAGTTCCAAATAGAAGCGTTTTGGACGAGCTAGCAGACAATTATGAATTTACGGATGCGGGGAAAGAACTGCAAAAAGCCAAAGAGTTAACCAAGTCTCTTATCAAAACAAGCAAAGCGGCAAGCTGTGAGTATGTTGAATCTAACAGACGAAACACCGCAATAAAATTTGTACTAGATGCTTTTAATGGAAAGGTTGATAGCACCCTTTCAAAAATTAGACATAACAATTATGGTAAATTATTACAAGAAATTAAAGATGCCTTTGAACTTGTGAATTTTAATGGCTCTGCCTTTAGATCCGCAAGGATCACTGATATCTACTTACAGGCCCGTCTCAATGAACTTAAATGGGGAGTGGCTGTAAATGAAATCATGCTTGAAGAAAAAGAAGAACAAAGACGAATCAAAGAGCAATTGCGTGAAGAAGAGAAAGCACGCCGCGAGTACGAAAAAGCGATTAAAGAAGCAGAAAAAGAAGAAAAAGCAATTCAACAGGCCATTGAGAAAGCGACTAAAGAACTGATGCTCGCAGGTGAAGAACAACGTTTAGCCCTCGAAGAGAAACTAGCTGAACTACAAATTAAATACGAAGAAGCTGAAGCCAAAAATCAGCGAGCCATTTCGATGGCGCAGCAAACACGCTCAGGTCATGTATATGTGATCAGTAACATCGGCTCCTTTGGCGAAAACATTTATAAGATTGGAATGACACGCCGACTTGAACCACTTGATCGAGTTCGTGAGCTTGGGGATGCCAGCGTCCCATTCTCATTCGATGTGCATGCAATGATTTACAGTGATGATGCCCCTTCACTTGAAAATCACCTTCACAAGGTTTTTAATGATAAACAGGTAAATAAAGTTAACTCACGTAAAGAGTTCTTTAATATTGGTATTAAAGATATTAAATCTGCAATTCAAAAAATGAATATTGATGCACAATGGACGATGTTTGCAGAAGCAAAGGAATACAGAGAATCTTTAGCTATTGAGAATGAACGCAACGCAGAATTTGTAGAAAATGATGAGTTAGTTGTCGCATAAAATATCGTCTTCATAAAATGACCTAGCATACTAATGATACGCTAGGTCATCTCGTACTCTCTGCTTCTTTCCCGCCATCAACAAGCCGCAGCCGAAGGTCTCCCGCCATATGGCATTGCTGCGCGAATCCGGGCAGGTTATCGACCGTCGTGAGGGTAAATGGATCCACTAACGTTTCTCTCCCAACATGCCTGCATGGGCGGCAACCCTTATCGATAAAAGCTGGAACTGCCTGCGGGAAGATACGTGCATGAAGATGAAAAACCGGCTCCCTGGCTCGAGCTGACCACAACATATCCATAAAAACAGATATAATGCAGTCAAAGATGTTTCTGGCAGGCGCTACGTCTCTCCTTCACACTGTAATGAGTAACGGATATGAGCCATATCATCCTCTACCACAACCCGGCCTGCGGCACGTCGCGCAATACGCTGGAGATGATCCGCAACAGCGGTACGGAACCAGAGATTGTCCTCTATCTGGAAAACCCGCCGTCACGCGATCAACTGACCAGGCTGATTGCAGACATGGGGATTTCCGTGTGCGATCTGCTGCGCAAAAACGTCGAGCCTTATGAGCAACTGGGCCTTGCCGGGGGAAATTTCACCGATGACCAGCTTATCGATTTCATGCTGCAATACCCCATCCTGATTAACCGTCCGATTGTGGTGACACCGCTGGGCACCCGTCTGTGCCGTCCTTCTGAAGTCGTTCTCGACATCCTTCCGGACGCGCAAAAAGGGGCATTTACAAAGGAAGATGGCGAAGTCGTCGTTGACGCCAGCGGGAAAAAAATCTCCCGACAGTAAGCGTAGCCGGGGCGAGTGCTATCAGACGGTATCCTCGCCTGCAATTCGCCCCACCATCACCCGGATCTCCTCCCGGGTTAACGGCGACCGATCGGTCACAAAATGCAGCGTCATCCCCTCGATAAACGCATCCAGCGCGCGGGCGGTGGCCGGATCAAACCACTGCTCCAGCGTAGCCTGGCTCATCTTCATCCAGTCCTGCATCACCGTTTTCAGCGCGGCGCTGCGGTGCATAAACGCGTATAACTGATACATCAGCGCCATATTGTGTGGCGTGGTCACGGCTGAACTGTGGATCAGCGTGGTAATGGCCTCGCACGCCCTCTCGCGCCCCGTAACCCCCGCGAAGAAATCCCGGTACTGCTGAGACATCTGCTGCGTAAACCACGTGAATGCCTCCTCCAGAAGCGACTCCATCCCGTCGAAATAGTAGGTCATCGACCCCAGCGGCACGCCTGCGCAGGTGGCAATTTTGCGGTGCGTGACGGCATGAATACCGTGCTCAGCAATGGTGTCCAGCGTCGCCTGGAGTATCTTCTCGCGGCGGTTAGGGTCGTTCGGTGGTCTGCTCATAAAATCCTCATCCGGTTTATGTACAAATGTACACAAAGTTGCTAGTGTTGTCGCTATTGTTGTACTTCTGGTGCTGATCCCAATGACGCTAACTTCTCCTCGCAAAGCCCTGCATCTGCGCATGTGGGCGCTATTTATGTTCTTCTTCATCCCCGGGCTGCTGATGGCTTCCTGGGCAACGCGCACCCCGGCAATCCGCGATACGCTATCCGTTTCGACTGCGGAGATGGGGATCGTGCTGTTTGGCCTGTCGATTGGCTCGATGAGCGGCATCCTCTGCTCGGCCTGGCTGGTGAAGCGCTTTGGCACGCGCGCAGTGATCCGCACCACCATGTGCTGCGCAGTGGTAGGTATGCTCGGTCTGAGCGTGGCGCTGTGGTTCGCCTCGCCGCTGATGTTTGCCCTTGGGCTGATGGTATTTGGCGGCAGCTTTGGTGCGGCGGAAGTGGCCATTAACGTCGAGGGGGCCGCCGTTGAACAGGCGATGAACAAAACGGTGCTGCCGATGATGCATGGCTTTTACAGCCTCGGCACGCTGGCAGGCGCGGGCGTGGGGATGGCGCTGACGGCGCTGGGCATTGCGGCCAATGTGCACATTTTACTCGCGGCGCTGGTCTGTATTATCCCGATCCTCACCGGCATCAGGGCTATTCCCGCAGGCACAGGACAAAATGCCTCGGACGAACAGAAGTCTGCGGCAAAAGGGTTGCCCTTCTATCGCGATTTCCAGCTGATGCTGATTGGCGTGGTGGTGCTGGCGATGGCGTTTGCTGAAGGCTCCGCCAACGACTGGCTACCGTTGCTGATGGTGGACGGGCACGGATTTAGCCCCACCTCCGGCTCGCTGATTTACGCCGGGTTTACGCTCGGCATGACCGTCGGACGCTTTACCGGGGGCTGGTTTATCGACCGTTACAGCCGCGTGGCTGTCGTCCGTGCCAGCGCCCTGCTGGGTGGGCTGGGCATCGCGATGATTATCTTTGTGGATGTGGACTGGATTGCCGGCGTGTCGGTGATCCTGTGGGGACTGGGCGCCTCCCTTGGCTTCCCGCTGACCATTTCCGCTGCCAGCGATACCGGCCCCGACGCGCCGACGCGCGTGAGCGTCGTGGCGACCACGGGCTACCTCGCTTTCCTGGTGGGCCCGCCGCTGCTTGGATTCCTCGGTGAGCACTACGGGTTACGCAGCGCGATGCTGGTGGTATTAGGGTTAGTCATTATTGCCGCCCTGGTGGCGCGAGCGGTGGCAAAACCGGAAGCAGAAACAACGTCAATGGAGAAGGGATATGAGCGTTAAACTGATTGCAGTCGACATGGATGGCTCCTTCCTGAGCGATGCGAAAACCTATAACCGCGCGCGTTTTCTGGCGCAGTACGCGCGCATGAAAGCGCAAGGCATCCGTTTTGTGGTCGCCAGCGGAAACCAGTACTACCAGCTGATCTCATTTTTCCCGGAGATCGCCCATGAAATTGCCTTCGTTGCCGAAAACGGCGGCTGGGTGGTGGATGCGGGCGAAGACGTGTTTAACGGCGAACTGTCGAAAGAGCATTTTCTGACCGTCGCCACCCTGTTAAACGACGTGCCCGGCATAGAGATAATTGCCTGCGGAAAAAACAGCGCCTACACGCTGAAAACGTATAACGACCTCTTCAAAGAGATTGCTGCAAAATACTATCACCGCCTTGAAAGCGTCAGCAGCTTTGACAACCTCAACGATATTTTCTTCAAATTCGGGCTAAACGTCTCTGACGACGAAATTCCGCGCATTCAGGCGCTGCTGCATGAGAAGCTTGGCGACATCATGGTGCCGGTGACCACGGGACACGGCAGTATCGACCTGATTATCCCCGGCGTACACAAAGCTAACGGCCTGCGGATCCTGCAAGCGCGCTGGGGCATTGAGGACAGTGAAGTGGTGGCCTTTGGCGACAGCGGTAACGACGTGGAGATGTTGCGCCAGGCAGGGTATGGCTTCGCGATGGCCAATGCCAGACCGCACATTAAGGCGGTGGCCCGCTATGAAGCGCCGAACAATAATGACGAAGGGGTGCTGGACGTAATTGATAGGGTGCTGGACGGGGAGGCGCCGTTTAATTGATTCCGTGCGCTCTGGTGCCCTCATCCTAACCCTCTCCCACAGGGCTAAGGGTTCCCCACAAAATAATGCCTGCACAGACGGCCCCCTCTCCCTTGAGGGAGAGGGAATAAGGGTTACGGTTGCAGGGCGTTTCCGACGCGTTTGTCCTTCAGGAACACCACCATCAGCCCTACCCACAGCACACCGTTTGCGAGATTGAACAGGCTGAACAGTCCGTTACCGCCGAAAGCATAGGCATGCTTGCTCACCTCAATACCGACGGTGAAAATCAGCATTTGCAGCATCCCCATCGCGGCAGACACCGTGCCTTTACTCATTTCACTGGCGAACAGCGTCAGGCGCACCAGGCCGGCATTCGCCACGCCAATACCAAACGCATAAACGCTCAGCCCCGCCGTCATCCACAGGTACGCATGGGACGAGACTACGGTCGCCACCGCCGCGATAATCAGCCCTGCCGCTATGGGCCAGCCGCCCATAATGATCAGCGAACGCACGGTGCGGCGCGACGTCAGACGTGCCAGCACCAGGTTACCGATAATCAGCGCGCCAAAAATCGGCACCTGTAACAGGCCATACTCATAGCTGCTAAGCTGTTCGCCGCTGATGATAATGACCGGCGACTGGGCAATCCACGCCAGCAGCGGCAGGCTGACAAAGCCCGTCGCCAGCGCGCCCGCGACAAAACGACCGTTTTTCAGCACCGCCTTATAGTCACGCCCCAGCTCTTTAAGCGAGAGCTTTTCGCCCAGGCGGGTGGCGGTCTCCGGCATCGCACGGTGCAGCCCAAAGAAAGAGATGGCCGCAAGCGCGGCAAAGAGGACGAACATCCCTTCCCATGGCGCGACGTGGACCCATGCGGCTCCCACCAGCGGCCCAAGAAGCGGCGCAATCAGCGCCACGTTCGCCATCAGCGCGGTAATTTTGATACACACCGCCTCCTCAAACGACTCCTGAATAGCGGCGTAGCCCACGGCGCCAATAAAGCACAGGCTCACGCCCTGAAGGAAACGCAGCAGCGTGAATTGCTCAATGTTCTGCGCCAGCAGCGTGGCGAGACAGGTGACGATAAACCACACCACGCCCGTCAGCATCACCGGACGGCGGCCAATACGATCCGACAGCGGCCCTAAAAGCCACTGTAAAAACATGCCGCCCGCGAGATAGGCGGTCATGGATGTAGGTACCCACTCAATACCTGCGTTGTACTGCTCAACCACAGCCAGCATGCCTGGCTGGATCATGTCGTTGCCGATGTAGGTAGAGAATTCGTAAAGCACCAGACACAGAGGAAAAAGTAACGCCTGACGACCCAGACGATTACCGGAAGAAGAACGGTTTATCATGCAATCTCTTTAGTATGAAAAAATCGCGATGAGTGTAATGAATTGCCGCTATCTGAGATAGCATAATCACGTGAAAACACAGAAATAAAGCACTTATCGTTGTTGTTTAAGGTTTCCTTAAGTTGCCCTCCCTATGATAGTGCTATTTCACGTTATTGACCGAAACTATGACACACGCCGTCAGCCCTTCAGAATTATCTAAGTTACCGACAAATAAGACAAAAAGCCTTTACCGTTTGCCTGCCCGCTTTTATGGTTATCAGCTTTTCGGGCTGATCGTCCTTGCGCTGCTTTTTACCTGGCTTTCGCGCGATGAATCGCTTGACCGATGGATAACCGGCTTCTGGTATGACGCGGCGACGCACCATTTCCCGCTACAGCAAAACCCGCTGCTGGATCTGCTGAACCATCGGCTGGCGAAATATGTGACCATTGCGCTGGCTGCCGCATCGCTGATTTACGGCGCTTACAAACGCAATGCCCGGCTGGTGACGGCCGCGCTTCTGATAGGGCTGGGGGCGCTGGTAGTTGGGGTGCTGAAAAGCATAAGCCACCACAGCTGTCCGTGGGATCTAGTGGAGTATGGCGGCAAAGCCGTCTCGTATCCCCTGTTCAGCGCCGTTCCGGCAGACAGCGGACCGGGACGCTGCTTTCCCGGCGGCCACGCCTCAAGCGGGTTTATGGTGATGGGGTTGTTTTTTGCCTTCTGGCGTGAACGTCCGCGCCTGGCATGGTCCTTTGTCGCGTTAGGCGTTGTTATGGGGCTGCTGATGGGATTCGGGCAGGTCATGCGCGGCGCGCATTTTTTCTCTCACAACCTGTGGGCCGGGTGGTGGGTCTGGTTTTCCCAGGTGCTGGTTTACGGGCTGGTTTCCACTTGGTTTGCTAAAGAGTAACGAGATTATGTTAGAAAATCTGAACTACGAACTGTTTTACCTGCTCAACGCCACGCCAGCATCACCGGAATGGATGATCGATCTCGCCACCTTCATTGCGAAAGATGTGATCAGCATTGTACCGGCGCTGGCGGTGATCCTCTGGTTATGGGGACCTCGTACACAGGTCACCGCCCAGCGCCATCTGGTGATCAAAATGGCGATGTCGATCGGCGTGAGCGTGCTGGCAAGCTACGTGCTGGGCCACGCCTTCCCGCACGATCGTCCGTTTGTCGATCGCGTCGGCTACAACTTCCTGCACCATGCGCCGGATGACTCGTTCCCGAGCGATCACGGCACGGTGATCTTCACCTTTGCGCTGGCCTTCCTGTTCTGGCATCGCCTGTGGTCTGGCATGGTGCTGATGGGGGTGGCGGTCGCCATCGCCTGGTCCCGCGTCTACCTGGGCGTGCACTGGCCGCTGGATATGGTCGGCGGTTTCCTGGTGGGGCTGATGGGCTGCGTCAGCGCAGCCATCCTGTGGAGCCTCTTTGGTCCGGCGCTTTATCGTGGATTATCACAGGCCTATCGCGTTCTGTTTGCCCTTCCGATCCGCAAAGGCTGGATACGTGACTAACCCCGGTCCGTCAGGTTACACTTGAGCCCCCGCCCTGCGGGGGCTCACTTTTTTAGCCCGAGGATCTATGGAAACACGTCGCGATGACCGCATTGCTCAGCTGCTTCAGGCGCTGAAGCGCAGCGATAAGCTGCATCTTAAGGAAGCCGCTACCCTGCTTGGCGTGTCTGAAATGACCATTCGTCGCGATCTGAACAGCGACAGCGCCCCCGTTGTGCTGCTTGGCGGGTATATTGTTCTGGAGCCGCGTAGCGCCAGCCATTATCTGTTAAGCGATCAAAAAACACGCCTGGTGGAAGAGAAGCGCAAAGCCGCGCGGCTCGCCGCCTCGCTGGTGCAGCCGCATCAAACGCTGTTTTTTGACTGCGGTACGACAACCCCGTGGATCATCGAGGCCATCGACAGCACCGTTCCCTTTACCGCCGTCTGTTATTCGCTAAACACCTTCCTGGCCTTGCAGGAGAAACCGGCGTGCCGGGTGATTTTGTGCGGCGGCGAGTTTCATGCCAGCAACGCCATCTTCAAGCCGCTGAATATTCAGGACACGCTGAGCAATGTATGTCCGGATATCGCCTTTTACTCTGCGGCGGGTGTGAATGTGAAACAGGGGGCAACCTGTTTTAATCTTGAAGAGTTACCGGTGAAACAGTGGGCGCTCAACGCCGCACAGCAGCATGTGCTGGTGGTTGATCACAGTAAATTTGGCAAGGTTCGTCCGGCAAGGATGGGGGAACTGTCGCGCTTTGACGCCATCGTCAGTGATTGCCGCCCGGATGACGAGCTGATGTCGTATGCAAAGGCGCAGCAGGTGAAGTTGATGTATTGAGGTTGTGCCGGGTGGCGGCTTCGCCTTACCCGGCCTACAACGGCTCGAACGAAGGCCGGGTAAGCGCAGCGCCACCCGGCAAAAACCTAGCTAAACCAGCTGCCAAACCAGCCGTGGAACTTCATTAATACAAAGTCCCACATCCGGCTGAAGAAGCCGCCCTCTTCCACCGCTTCCATCACCACCAGCGGACGCTGCTCAATGGATTTGCCGTTAAGCTGGAAATCTATCGTCCCGACCACCTGGCCTTTTTTCAACGGCGCGGTCAGCTGTGGCTCGGTCAGGGTATAGCTGGCTTTCAGGTTTTTCAGCTGACCGCGTGGAATGGTGACAGAACCCGCTTCACCTGCCCCCAGGTTCACTTCGCTTTTATCCCCAAACCAGACGCGCTGGCTGACGAAGGTGGCGTCCGGCTTAATCGGCGTGACGGTTTCAAAGAAGCGGAAACCCCAGGTCAGCAGTTTTTCGGATTCATTAAAACGAATGCGGTCGGTTTTCGTCCCCAGCACCACCGAGATCAGGCGCATGTCGCCCTGCGTCGCAGAAGCCACCAGGTTGTATCCGGCCCCGGCGGTCGTCCCCGTTTTCATGCCGTCCACGTTAACGTTACTGCTCCAGAGCAGACGGTTACGGTTAGGCTGGCGGATATTGTTGAAGGTAAACTCTTTCTCTTTATGGATGGCGTACTCATCCGGCACGTCATGGATCAGCGCTTTGCCCAGCAGCGCCATATCGCGCGCGGTACTGAACTGACCGGGCGCATCCAGGCCGTGAACGGTTTTAAAGGTGGTGTTGGTCAGACCCAGTTTTTGCGCGTAGCCATTCATCAACCCAATGAATGAGTCCTGACTGCCTGCGACGTAATCGGCCAGCGCAATACAGGCATCATTTCCCGACTGAATAATGACCCCTTTATTCAGATCGGAAACGGAGACCTGATCGCCGGGCTTCAGGAACATGACGGACGAGCCGCGCAGCGCCGGGTTACCCGTCGCCCAGGCATCTTTGCCGACGGTGACCATGTCATCCAGCTTGATCTTGCCCGCTTTCAACGCCTGGCCGACAACATAGCTGGTCATAATTTTCGTCAGGCTCGCCGGGTCGAGTTTTTCGTCGGCGTTACCTTCCGCCAGCACTTTCCCGCTGGCGTAATCCATCAGGATCCAGGCGCGCGCATCGACAGGCGGCGCTTCGGGCGCCGTCTGTTCCGCCGCATGGAGCGTTGGGGCAAAAAGGAAAAGCAGCGCCGAGCCTGCCGCCAGGCTGCGCAGAGAAGAAGTTTTTTGCGTCATAAATGCCACCCGAGTGTCCATTCTAAAAATCACGTCACAATCACCGTGTCGCAAGAAGCGATGAGTAATAGCGCACTACAGCGTTCAAAGAAACCTGTTCCAGGTAAAGTTTTTAAAGTTTATGCAATAACATTCAGATACGCTTTGATTGCGGCGTTTTTTTTAGCATCTGTTGCGTAATTGTTAGGTTTATCTCACCATGGCGAAAAGCTGACTCGGATTAACATCTCATCGGGAGTAAATATGATTACGCTGTGGGGCAGGAACAATTCGACTAACGTGAAGAAAGTGCTCTGGACGCTGGAGGAGCTGGATTTACCGTTCAACCAAATCATGGCTGGCATGGCGTTCGGGGTGAATAAAGACGCCGACTATCTGGCGATGAACCCAAACGGACTGGTGCCGTTGCTGCGCGATGACGAGACAGACGCCACGCTGTGGGAGTCCAACACCATCGTGCGTTATCTCGCCGCGCAGTACGGCCAGGGTCGGCTGTGGGTTGAAAATCCAGCCCGGCGCGCGCAGGGCGAAAAATGGATGGACTGGGCAAACCAGACGCTTTCCCCCACGCACCGGGTGATCCTGATGGGGCTGATCCGCACGCCGGAAGCCGAACGTGATTATCCCGCCATTCATGCCGCCCAGGACGCCTGCGAATCCCTGTTCGCGATGATGGACGACGAACTGGCGAAGCACACCTGGTTCTCCGGCGACACCTTCGGCGTGGGTGATATCGCCGTCGCCCCCTTCGTCTGGAACCTCACTAACATGGGTCTCAACTGGACCCCGCGCCCTCACCTGGAGCGCTGGATCCAGCAGCTTAGCGAGCGCCCGGCGTATCGCAACGTGGTGATGATCCCGGTGACCTGATTACGACCCGGACGGGCTGACTTTCAGCAGCTGCCCGTCCGTCTCGTCAGTCAGCACGTACAGATAGCCATCCGGCCCGACGCGCACATCGCGAATACGCTGATCTTTATCGCCCAGAATGCGTCCGTCCTCCGTCACGGTATTGCCCTTCACGCTCAGCACAATGACGTCTTTCTCCTTCAACGCGCCGATAAACAGCTTGTTTTTCCACTGCGGGAAGACGTCGCTGTTGTAGAACGCCATGCCGCTGACGGCGGGCGAAACTTTCCAGACAAACAGCGGTTTTTCGGTGCCCTCAACGTGCTCGCCTTTCGCTTCCGGGATTTTCAGGCCGCTGTAATTGATCCCGTGCGTCGCCAGGGGCCAGCCGTAGTTTTTGCCCTTCTCAGGAATGTTGATCTCATCCCCACCGCGTGGTCCGTGTTCGTTGAGCCACAGCGTGTCACTCCACGGATTCATCGCCATCCCCTGCGGGTTGCGAATACCATAGGACCAGATTTCAGGGCGCGCACCGGCGGTGTTCACAAACGGATTATCCGGCGGCACTTTTCCGTCCTCCGTCAGGCGCACCACCTTGCCCTGAAGCTTGTCCAGCTCCTGCGCCGTCGGGCGCTGGTTGTTTTCACCCAGGCCAATAAAGAGATAGCCTTTGCCGTCGAACACCAGCCGTCCGCCAAAGTGGTTGCCGGTAGAGAGCTTCGGCATCTGTCGGAACACCACCTGGAAGCCCTCAATGCGCGAAAGGTCATCGCTCAACCGCCCGTAGCCCACGGCGGTACCCGCTTTGCCATCATTACCTGCCTCGGCGAAGCTGAGCCAGACCCGCCGTGACTGTGCAAAATCCGGGGCCAGCGCGACGTCCAGCAGTCCGCCCTGGCCGCTCGCCCACACTTTCGGCACGCCGACAATCGGATCGGAGAGCCCTTTTCCAGCCTGCCAGTGCTTAAGCTGCCCGTCTTTGAGCGTGATGAGCAGCCCCTTGTTATCTGGCAGAAACGCCAGCGACCAGGGGTGATCCAGTTTTGTCTGTAGCACGTCGACCTTAACCGTCTCAGGTGCTGCAAGCAGTGAAAGCGGGAATAACAAGACTGGAAGGAAAATCAGCGAGGATCGAGGCATAACGCACTCCTTTATCGACATATGGCTTAAAGATTAGCCACTGTTCCCGGGTGCGTTACCACTTTTACAAAAGCTTAATCAGAAGGGGGAGTTGCCTCCCCCGGGTTCAGTGCCGGGCAAGCGTTTCCGGCTTGTTCAGACACATGATGCAAAGCGCGAGCGTGGTCAGGCAGTTTTCAAGCTTCTCCGCGTTAACGGCAATAAAATTCGGGCAGTCGTGACGTCCGTTCATCAAACAGACCCCGGCGATGGAGAGCACCTCGGCGGCGCGGCGCAGCGCCACTAATTCGCTTTCAGCGCAGTGCGCTTTCAGGATGGGTGCTTTTTCACGCATGAAATTGCAAAGTTCAAAGAAGTTATCACGCAGATTTTCGCTTTCGCTGACTGACATATACCCTTTCGCCTTGCGGAGTTGCAGATATGCGGCCAGGTCGATTCGGGCGTTGATCAGCTTGTTAAGCAGATCGCGTTTCAGTCTGTCAACGGACATGCTATTTCCTCCCCTGTCAGCCATGTTACCTTATTAAGGATAAGGTCATTTTTTGTACAATGTAATGCCTGAGATCAATAAACGATAACTGATTAACATTCTTTACAATGTTACAACGATTGCCCGCCTCAACTGCGCCATCAAGAGTGTATAAATCCCCCGCGATACGCTGTAAAATCCCGCCCTGATAACTCCATAATTGATGAATTTTTAACCTATGAGCAATGTTACGCACCCGCCGAAAATCGGCTTTGTCTCCCTCGGCTGCCCGAAGAACCTGGTGGACTCCGAACGCATCCTGACTGAACTTCGCACTGAAGGCTATGACGTGGTGCCAAGCTACGACAACGCCGACATGGTGATCGTCAACACCTGCGGGTTCATCGACAGCGCGGTCCAGGAGTCACTGGAAGCCATTGGTGAAGCCCTGACGGAAAACGGCAAAGTGATTGTCACCGGCTGCCTGGGCGCGAAGGTGGATCAGATCCGCGAAGTGCACCCGAAAGTGCTGGAGATCACCGGCCCGCACAGCTACGAGCAGGTGCTGGAACATGTTCATCACTACGTACCTAAACCAAAGCACAACCCGTTCCTGAGCCTGGTGCCGGAACAGGGCGTGAAGCTGACGCCGCGCCACTACGCGTATCTGAAAATTTCCGAAGGCTGCAACCATCGCTGTACCTTCTGCATCATCCCGTCGATGCGTGGCGATCTGGTGAGCCGTCCGATTGGCGAGGTGCTGGCAGAAGCCAAACGCCTGGCCGACGCGGGCGTGAAGGAGCTGCTGGTTATCTCCCAGGACACCTCCGCCTACGGCGTGGACGTCAAACACCGCTCCGGTTTCCACAACGGCGAGCCGGTGAAAACCAGCATGGTCGGCCTGTGCGAGCAGCTGGCTAAGCTCGGGATCTGGACGCGCCTGCACTACGTCTACCCTTATCCGCACGTTGACGATGTGATCCCGCTGATGGCGGAAGGCAAAATCCTGCCGTATCTGGATATCCCGCTACAGCACGCCAGCCCGCGTATTCTGAAGCTGATGAAACGTCCTGGCTCCGTGGATCGCCAGCTGGCGCGCATCAAGCAGTGGCGTGAGATCTGCCCGGATCTGACCCTGCGCTCCACCTTTATTGTCGGCTTCCCGGGTGAAACCGAAGAAGATTTCCAGATGCTGCTCGACTTCCTGAAAGAGGCGCGTCTGGATCGCGTCGGCTGCTTCAAGTACAGCCCGGTTGAAGGCGCAACGGCCAACGAGCTGGCGGACCAGGTACCGGAAGAGGTAAAAGAGGAGCGCTGGAACCGCTTTATGCAGCTGCAACAGCAGATCTCTGCTGAACGCTTGCAGGAGAAAGTGGGCCGCGAAATTCTGGTGATTATCGACGAAGTGGACGAAGAAGGCGCGATTGGCCGCAGCATGGCGGATGCGCCTGAAATCGACGGCGCGGTGTACCTGAACGGCGAAACACAGGTTAAGCCGGGTGATATTATTCGCGTGAAGGTTGAAAACGCGGATGAGTATGACCTGTGGGGTAGCCGGGTTTAAACACCCTGCTTCCCTTTTGTAGGCCGGGTAAGGCGTAGCCGCCACCCGGCACATTTCACTGCACTACCCCTTAATCCTCTGATCCAGCGCGTCGCGCAGCCCATCCCCCAGCAGGTTAAACGCCAGCACGGTCAGGAAAATCGCCAGGCTCGGGAAGATCGCCACGTGTGGCGCAATCACCATATCCGCCCGCGCCTCGTTCAGCATCGCCCCCCACTCCGGCGTCGGCGGCTGTGCCCCTAACCCCAGAAACGACAGGCTGGCCGCCGAGATAATCGACACGCCTATGCGCATGGTGAAATAGACCACGATAGACGAGACCGTTCCCGGCAGAATATGGCTGAACAGGATGGTGGCATCGCTGGCTCCCATGCTGCGCGCCGACTCGATAAAGGTCTGCTGCTTCAGCACCAGCGTGTTGCCACGTACCAGACGCGCGAAAGCGGGAATCGAGAATACCGCCACGGCGATAATGACGTTCGCCATGCCGCTGCCCATCACCGCCACCACGGCAATCGCCAGCAGAATACCGGGAAAGGCAAACAGCACGTCGCAGATACGCATGATGATGCGGTCCCACCAGCCTTCGTAGTACCCGGCCACCAGCCCCAGCACGGTGCCAATTGCTGCGCCCATCAGCACCGCGAAGACCCCGGCCGCCAGTGAGATCTGCGCCCCTACCAGCACGCGGCTGAATATATCGCGCCCGAGCGAGTCCACGCCAAACCAGTGCATCATCGACGGACCATCGTTCAGCCGGTCGTAGTCGAAGTAGTTTTCCGCATCAAACGGGGCTATCCAGGGGGCGATAATCGCCACCAGGATCAGCAGTAACACAAACAACCCGGCGACCATAGCGACGGGCTGACGACGGAATCGACGCCAGAACTCAACCCACGGGGTGCGAATATGGTCCGGCCTGATCCCCGGCATAGCGTTTAAAATGGCCTGGCGACGCCAGTTCAGTAATCGCATCTTACTTATACCTGATGGCCGGGTTAATGGCGGCGTAAAGCACATCCACCACTAAGTTGATAAGAATAAACTCCAGCGAGAAAAGCAGGACTTCAGCCTGAATAACCGGATAGTCACGCATATCGACCGAGTCGACCAGCAGGCGCCCCAGCCCCGGCCAGTTAAAGACCTTCTCAACCACGATAGAGCCCCCCAGCAGGAAGCCGAACTGTAGCCCCATCATCGTGACCACCGGGATCATCGCATTACGAAAACCATGCTTCAGAATGACCCATTTCTCACTCACCCCTTTTGCCCGCGCGGTGCGAATGTAATCTTCGCTCAGCACGTCGACAAACGAGGCGCGGGTAAACCGGGCCATAACCGCCGCAACGGCCGCGCCTAGCGTCATAGAGGGCAGAATGTAGTGCTTCCAGGTGTCGGCCCCGACGGTCGGCAACCAGCCCAGCTCGACGGAGAAAATCTGCATCAGCAGCATGCCCAGCGCAAACGCCGGGAAAGAGATGCCGGTGACCGCCAGCGCCATACCGAGCTTATCCGGCCAGCGGTTGCGCCAGACGGCGGCGACAATCCCCGCGCCCAGGCCAAAGACAACCGCCCAGCTCATACTGGCAATCGTTAACCAAAAGGTAGGCATAAAGCGGCTGGCAATCTCCTCCGACACCGGACGACGCGACACCATTGAGATGCCGAAATCGCCCTGAAGGACATTGCCAATGTAACGCAGAAATTGCCTGTACAGCGGCTGATCAAGACCGAGCTGTTTACGCACCAGTTCAATAACCGTCGCATCCGCTTCCGGTCCGGCAATCAAACGCGCCGGATCGCCGGGCAGCATATGGACAAACAAAAACACCAGCACGGCCACAATCAGCAGCGTCGGGATAAGCCCCAGCAGGCGTTTACACACATAATTCAGCATGAGTTTTATTTCAAATCCGCGTCATCAAAGCTAAAGCCCGTATCCGGCATGATGTAAAAACCGGTCAGCGCTTTGTTGTGGGCTGAGACCAGTTTTTCCACCACCAGCGGCACCCACGGCGACTCTTTCCAGATAATGTCCTGCGCCTCTTTGTACAGGCGTGCTTTCTCTTCCGGTTTGGTGGTTTTCAGGGCATCGGCCAGATCTTTATCCACCTGCGGATTACTGTAGAACGCGGTATTGAACAGCGTTGGCGGCCAGTTCTGGGAAGCAAACAGCGGCGACAGGGACCAGTCCGCTTCTCCGGTTGAAGCCGTCCAGCCGGTGTAGAACATCCGCACGCCGCTCTCTTTCTGTCCTTTGCCTTCCACTTCCGCCGCTCGCTGTCCGGCATCCATCGCCGTAACCCTGGCTTTAATGCCCACCTGCGCCAACTGCTGCTGGGTAAATTGCAGCACCTTCTGCGCGGTACTGTGGTTATGCGACGACCACAGCGTAGTGCTAAAGCCGTTCGGATAGCCCGCCTCTTTCAGCAGTTCCCGCGCTTTCGCCGGATCGTAAGGCCACGGCTGATAGCTTTGCGCGTACTCAATGGTTGGCGGCATCACGCCCGTCGCCGGGGTGGCGTAGCCGGCAAAGGCCACCTTCACCAGCGCCTGGCGGTTAATGGCGTAGTTGATGGCTTCACGCACCTTCGGGTTATCAAACGGTTTCTGCGTGACGTTCATGCTGATGTAGCGCTGCATAATCGACGGGCTGGCCACCAGTTCCAGCTTGCTGTTTTTCGCCAGCAGCGCCGCCTGTTCGTACGGGATCGGGAAGGCAAACTGCGCTTCGCCGGTTTGCAGCATTGCGGCGCGGGTGTTGTTGTCCACTACCGGCCGCCAGGTGATGGTATCCAGCTTCGGCAGCCCCTGCTGCCAGTATCCGGCGAATTTTTTCACCTTCACAAAATCGGTCTGGTTCCAGGTGAGCAGTTCGTACGGTCCGGTCCCCACCGGGTGGAATCCAATCTCTTTGCCGTATTTTTTCAGGGCGGCGGGGGAAATCATCGCCGTCGCGGGATGCGCCAGGATATTGATGAACGCCGAGAACGGCTCTTTGAGGGTGATCTTCACCGTCGCCGGATCAACCACCTCGGTTTGGGCGATATTTTTATACAGGTTGTAGCGTTTAAGACCGTTTTCCGGATTGCTGGCACGATCCAGGTTGACCTTAACCGCCTCGGCGTTGAAGTCGGTGCCATCCTGGAACTTCACGCCGGTACGGAGCTTAACGGTATAGACCAGCCCGTCGTCCGACACGGTATAGCCTTCCGCCAGCACGTTTTTCAGCTTCATTTTGCGGTCCAGGCCGAACAGCCCCTGGTAGAAGGATTTTGCCACCGCCTGAGAAAGAGTGTCGTTGGCATCATACGGATCCAGGGTCGTGAAGTTAGACCCCACAGCCACCACCACATCTTTCGCCGCGAACGCGGGGGCGGCGGCCAGCGCAGCCGCCACGCTCGCGGCCAGCAGCCATTTACGAGCAACAAAAGGAACCATTGTGTTCTCCTGCCTGTTGTAAGTTATAACCGCGAGAATGCATTGCCCTGACGCGGTGGTGCGACAAAATGACCGGGTCCCACCTCACGCAGCGCCACGCGCTCCAGGGTTTCGCCCCGTTTACGAATATTGCTCGGCATTTCGTCCTGCAACAGCACGCGCTGGGCGTGACGATGCTCAGGATCGGCAACCGGTACGGCAGCCATCAGCTTGCGGGTGTACGGGTGCTGCGGGTTTTCAAACACCGCCCGACGGGGGCCGATTTCAACAATTTGCCCCATGTACATCACCGCCACGCGATGGCTGATCCGCTCCACCACCGCCATATCGTGGGAGATAAACAGAAACGCAATGCCCAAATCCCGCTGTAAATCGAGCAGGAGATTGATAATTTGCGCGCGGATAGAGACATCCAGCGCTGACACGGACTCATCCGCAATCACCACTTTCGGATTGAGGGCCAATGCCCTCGCAATGCAGATACGCTGACGCTGACCGCCAGAAAATTCGTGCGGATAACGCCAGGCATGCTCCGGCTTCAGGCCCACGCGCTCCAGCAGCCATGCGACGCGGCGCTGCGCGGCTTCACCGTCGAGCAGGTTATGCACCCGCAGCGGCTCCATAATCGAGTACCCCACCGTATGGCGCGGATCGAGCGACGCATAAGGATCCTGGAATATAAACTGAATATCCCGGCGCACCGCCTGCAATTTACTGTTAGGGAGCGTGTCGATGCGCTCACCGTTGAAGGTGATGCTCCCCTCCTGCGACGCCACCAGCCTGAGCAGCGCCCGCCCGGTGGTGGATTTACCGCAGCCGGACTCCCCCACCAGCGCCAGCGTTTCGCCCGGCCAGAGATCAAAACTGACGTTTTCAACCGCATGCACTTCGCGCTTCACGCGATTGAGGATCCCGCTACGCAGCGGGAAACGGGTCACCAGGTCACGCACTTCGAGGATTGGCCTGCCGGGAACCACCGTATCCTGCTCGGTTTCGTCTTCCTGCTGGCCCTGTTCGGTCTGTGAGAACAGCGGAAAACGGCGCGGAAAATCACTGCCATTCATGGCCCCCAGACGCGGGACCGCCGCCAGTAGCGCTTTGGTATAAGGATGCACCGGCGCATGAAAGACCTGCTCCACCGTGCCGGTTTCCACGGCATTGCCCTGATGCATAACCAGCACCCGATCGGCAATATCCGCCACCACCCCCATATCGTGGGTGATGAAAATCACCCCCATCTCCATCTCCTGCTGCAACACCTTAATCAGTTGCAGGATCTGGGCCTGAATGGTGACATCCAGCGCCGTGGTGGGTTCGTCCGCAATGAGCACCGCCGGACGGCACGACAGCGCCATCGCAATCATCACCCGCTGGCGCATGCCGCCGGAAAGCTGATGCGGATAGCGGGACAAAATCGCGTGCGCCTCAGGGATACGCACCAGCTCCAGCATCCGTTTTGCTTCGTTGAGCGCCTCATCACCGCTCAGTCCCTGATGCAGGCGGATAGATTCGGCAATCTGCTCGCCCACCGGAAAAACCGGGTTCAGGGAGGTCATCGGCTCCTGAAAAATCATCGCAATATCTGCCCCGCGCACCCCCTGCATCTGGGACGCACTCAGCTCGTTGAGATCGATAACCTGACGGTTGCGACGGCGCAACAGCATCCGCTCGCTGGTGACCTGCCCGCCCGTCTGCTCAAGCAGACGCATCAGCGCCAGCGCGGTAACGGATTTACCGGAACCTGATTCGCCAACAATCGCCAGCGTCTCGCCGCGCCTGAGCGAAAACGATAAATTCTGTACTGCGGGGATGAACTGCCGCTCTTCCTGAAACGCAATATTCAGTTGGTGGACAGCCAGCACTTCGCAGTTGTCCAGCTCTTCACGGTGCGGCACGCAATGCCCCCTTATTCACGATAAATGCCTGTGCTGGGCGCATCGCCGGCATACCCCCACGCCCGGTACATCCCTTCACTGTTGAACGGCAGAGCCACGTTGCCCTCCCGATCCACCGCAATTAAGCCGCCAATCCCGCCCAGCGCCGGCAGTTTCTCCATCACTACCCGCTCGCAGGCCTCACTCAGGCTTAATCCGCCGTAATCCATTAGCGCGGTAATGTCGTAGGCCGCCAGCGCGCGGATAAACACTTCGCCGGTGCCGGTGCATGACACCGCCGCGGTGGCGTTATTGGCGTAACACCCGGCCCCCGGCAGCGGGCTGTCGCCGACGCGACCGGGAAGTTTGTTGGTCATACCGCCTGTCGACGTCGCGGCGGCGAGATTACCGGCTTTATCCAGCGCCACCGCGCCTACCGTGCCCATTTTACTGCGTTCATCGAGCGGCGCGGCATGGTCCAGCTGCGTCATCCCCGCTGTACGGGCCTCCAGCAGTTGCCGGTAACGCTCCTCGGTGGAAAAAAGATCGGGCGAGACCGTGTCCATCCCGTGCTCGACGGCAAATTTTTCCGCCCCCGCCCCGGCCAGCAGCACATGCGGGCTTTGTTCCATCACCAGACGCGCGGCCAGCACCGGATTACGCAGACGGCTGACGCCCGCTACCGCGCCCGCCTTCAGGGTGACGCCGTCCATCACGCAGGCATCCAGCTCGTGCGTTTCATCGCGCGTAAAGACCGAGCCAATACCGGCATTAAACAGCGGGCACTCCTCCAGCAGACGTACCGCCTCGGTCACCACGTCCAGCGCGCTGTCGCCCGCTTCCAGCATCCGCTGGCCTGTTTCCACAATGGCGTTCAGCGCATCAATATAACGCTTCTCCTGCTCGGGACTGAGCTGTGCACGGGTGATTGCCCCGGCACCGCCATGAATTGCGATAACCGCTTTACTCATTTCGCATCACCCATTAGCCTGGCTGGCTGCTTTTTCTATAAATATCATTATCGTCGACGAATCTTCAGATGATTTTTGAATATAGAAAGACGCAACTGTGATGTAAAGCGTACACCCATCGGGTCATACAGTTAGCCGCACTTTTCTGCCATAATGAGCGCTTTCGTTGTTACTCCGCAGGAGCCCACCATGGATTTTACCGCCGGACTGATGCCGCTTGAGACGGCACTCTCGCAGATGCTTGACCGCATTACTCCACTGCACGACGTTGAGACACTGCCGCTTGTGCGCTGTTTTGGCCGTATTGCCGCGCGCGATATCGTCTCGCCGCTGAACGTGCCGGGGTTCGATAACGCGGCGATGGACGGCTATGCCGTACGTCTGGCGGATCTGCAAACGGGTCAGCCGCTGCCGGTGGCAGGTAAAGCGTTTGCCGGGCAGCCGTTTAACGGTGAGTGGCCAGCGGGCACCTGCGTGCGCATTATGACCGGGGCACCGGTGCCAAAGGGCTGTGAAGCCGTGGTGATGCAGGAAGAGACCGAACAAACGGACGACGGCGTGCGCTTTACCGCCAGCGTCAAAGCGGGACAGAATATCCGCCACATCGGGGAAGACATTACCCTGGGCGCAACGGTCTTTGCCGCCGGGCAAAAGCTGACGGTCGCCGAACTGCCGGTGCTGGCATCGCTTGGCATCGCGGAGATTGACGTGGTCCGCAAAGTGCGCGTGGCGGTGTTCTCCACGGGAGATGAGCTACAGCTTCCGGGTCAGCCGCTGAACGAGGGGCAGATTTACGACACCAACCGTCTGGCGGTGCACCTGATGCTTGAGCAGTTGGGCTGCGAGGTGATTAACCTCGGTATCATTCCTGACGATCCGCAAAAACTGCGCGCGGCGTTTATCGACGCTGACGCCTCTGCCGACGTGGTGATCAGCTCCGGCGGCGTATCGGTTGGCGAAGCGGATTACACCAAAACCCTGCTTGAAGAGCTGGGTGAAATCGCCTTCTGGAAGCTGGCGATTAAACCGGGCAAACCGTTCGCGTTTGGCAAACTTCCGCACAGCTGGTTCTGTGGCCTGCCGGGTAACCCGGTCTCTGCCGCGCTGACCTTCTACCAGCTGGTGATCCCGCTGCTGGCGAAGCTTTCAGGCAACAATGCCAGCCCGCTGCCGGAGCGTGTGCGCGTGCGGGCGGCAACGCGCCTCAAAAAATCACCGGGCCGTCTCGATTTCCAGCGCGGCATTCTGGCGCGCAACGCCGACGGCGAGCTGGAGGTGAGCACCACCGGGCATCAGGGTTCGCACATCTTTAGCTCCTTCAGTCAGGGTAACTGCTTTATCGTGCTGGAGCGCGATCGCGGCCACGTTGAGGCGGGCGAATGGGTTGAAGTGGAACGCTTTAACCACCTGTTCGGAGGCTGACATGACGGTGGAACTGAGCGACCCGGAGATGATGCGCTATAACCGCCAGATCGTGCTACGCGGGTTTGATTTCGAGGGCCAGGAAGCGCTCAAGGCGGCCAGCGTGCTGGTTGTGGGCCTGGGCGGGCTGGGCTGCGCAGCGACGCAATACCTGGCTGCGGCGGGTGTCGGCCGCATGACGCTGCTGGATTTCGACACCGTGTCGGTGTCCAACCTGCAACGCCAGACGCTGCACAGCGACGCGACGGTCGGTCAGCCTAAAGTGGAATCAGCACGCACGGCGCTGGCGCGCATTAACCCCAACGTTCAGTTCACCCTGATTGACGCGATGCTGGATGACGACGCGCTGTTTGCCCAGATTGCACGGCATGACCTGGTGCTGGACTGCACCGATAACGTCGCCATTCGCAACCAGCTCAATGCGGGCTGCTTTGCCCGTAAAACGCCGCTGATTTCCGGCGCGGCCATCCGCATGGAGGGACATATCACCGTCTTCACCTACGCTGAAGGAGAGCCCTGCTACCGCTGCCTGAGCCGTCTGTTTGGCGAGAATGCGCTGACCTGCGTCGAGGCGGGCGTGATGGCGCCACTGGTTGGCGTTATCGGTTCCTTGCAGGCGATGGAGGCGATCAAAGTGCTGGCGCACTACGGCACGCCCGCAGCGGGTAAAATCGTGATGTATGACGCGATGACCTGCCAGTTCCGCGAGATGAAGCTGATGCGTAACCCGGGGTGTGAGGTGTGCAGCAAATAAAAAAGTCGGGTGGCGGCTTCGCCTTACCCGACCTACAACGGCCCGAGCGTAGGCCGGGTAAGCGTCAGCGCCACCCGGCAACCGCGATGCAAACGTAGGCCGGGTAAGCGTTAGCGCCACCCGGCAACAGCATCAGACAGACGTCCGCCCAAACGCCCCCTGCCAGTCCTGCTCAAACTTCACAATTGCCGCATCCACGGCCGGAGAGGTAATAAACTGCTGCGCCACGTCCAGCGGCAGCGTGATGGATTCGCACCCTGCCAGCAGGCAGTCCAGCGCCTGGCGCGGGGTTTTAAAGCTCGCCGCCAGCACTTTTGACTGCGGGGCATGCAGGGTCAGCAGCTGTTGCAGTTCGACTACCGTCTGGATCCCGTCCCCGCCCTGCGCGTCCACGCGGTTCACATAAGGAGCCACATACTCAGCCCCCGCCAGTGCGGAGAGCATCCCCTGTGCTGCGCCGTACACCGCCGTACCCAGCGTCGGGATCCCTTCTGCTTTCAGCATTTTGATCGCCGCCAGCCCTTCAGCGGTCACGGGCACTTTCACCACCAGGTCATTGATTATCGCGCGCAGCTTACGTGCGTCTTCCACCATTCCCTCGGCGGTCTTCGCCATCACCTGAGCGAACAGCCGGCCCTTGCCGCCCAGCGCGTCGTGCAGCGCGGGCAGCAGCTCTTCCAGAGGCGTTTTACCCGCCGCCACAATGCTTGGGTTAGTGGTCACGCCCGCCAGCGGGAAGATACGCGCCAGCTTTTTGACTGCCGCAACGTCAGATGTGTCGAGATAAAGTTCCATGATGTCACCCTCAAAATTAGCCTGCACTTACCCTATCACAGCAAAACCTGCTCAGGAATTGACCCATATCAAGATAACTTTCATTCGAAAGTAATTTAATCTTCATATGTAATTCGAGGGCAAGAAAATGATCTTCAATATACAGCGTTACTCCACCCACGACGGTCCCGGTATTCGAACCGTGGTATTCCTGAAAGGCTGCTCGCTGGGCTGTCGCTGGTGTCAGAACCCGGAAAGCCGCTCCCGCACGCGGGACGTCCTGTTTGATGCCCGCCTGTGCCTGGACGGCTGTGACCTGTGTCAGCAGGCCGCGCCGGGGTGTGTTGAACGCGCGCTGAACGGGCTGGTCATTCATCGTGAGAAGCTTAACGACGAGACGCTCACTGCCCTTACCGACTGCTGCCCGACCCAGGCGCTTACCGTCTGCGGTGAAGAGAAGCAGGTGGAGGAGATTATGGCCACCGTGCTGCGCGACAAGCCCTTCTACGACCGCAGCGGCGGCGGGATCACCCTCTCCGGCGGCGAGCCGTTCATGAACCCGGCGCTGGCACATGCCCTATTTAAAGCCAGCCATGAACAAGGCATTCATACCGCCGTTGAAACCTGCCTTCACGTCCCCTGGCATTATATCGAGCCGTCACTGCCGTATGTCGATCTGTTCCTGGCGGACCTGAAGCATGTGGACAGTGACGTATTCAAACAGTGGACCGATGGCTCAGCCAGACGGATCCTGGACAACCTGAAGCGCCTGGCTGCCGCCGGGAAAAAAATCACCATTCGCGTGCCGCTGATCCAGGGCTTTAACGCCGATGAAACGTCGGTTACCGCCATTACCAATTTCGCCGCCGACGAACTCGGCGTTCACGATATTCATTTTCTGCCGTATCACACGCTGGGCATGAACAAATACACCCTGCTCGGCCAACCCTACTCTGCCCCTGACAAACCGCTGGATAACCCTGCCCTGCTGGACTTTGCGCAGCAGTACGCCTGCCAGAAAGGGTTAACCGCGACCTTACGAGGATAAACCTATGACAACCCTGAATCTCAACACCCTCAGCGAGCGCATTAAGGCGCACAAAACGGCGCTGGTGCATATCGTTAAGCCGCCGGTCTGTACCGAGCGCGCACAGCATTATACCGAAATGTATCAGCAGCATCTGGACAAGCCGATCCCGGTACGTCGCGCACTGGCGCTGGCGCATCACCTGGCAAAACGCACCATCTGGATCAAACACGACGAGCTGATTATCGGTAACCAGGCAAGCGAAGTGCGCGCCGCGCCGATTTTCCCGGAATATACCGTCTCCTGGATTGAGAAAGAGATTGACGATCTGGCGGACCGTCCGGGTGCGGGCTTCGCGGTCAGCGAAGAGAACAAGCGCGTCCTGCATGCGATCTGCCCGTGGTGGCGCGGCCAGACGGTGCAGGATCGCTGCTACGGTATGTTTACCGACGAGCAGAAAGGCCTGCTGGAAACCGGCATCATCAAAGCCGAAGGCAACATGACCTCCGGCGACGCGCACCTGGCGGTGAATTTCCCGCTGGTGCTGGAGAAAGGGCTCGACGGCCTGCGCGCGAAAGTGGCCGAGCGCCGGTCGCGCATCAACCTGACGGTGCTGGACGATCTGCACGGCGATCAGTTCCTGAAAGCCATTGATATCGTGCTGGAAGCCGTAAGCCTGCACATCAAACGCTTTGCCGACCTGGCGCGTGAAATGGCCGCGACAGAAACCCGCGACAGCCGCCGCGACGAGCTGCTGGCCATGGCGGAAAACTGCGACGTGATTGCTCACGAGCCGCCAAAAACCTTCTGGCAGGCGCTACAGCTGTGCTACTTCATTCAGCTAATCCTGCAAATTGAGTCCAACGGTCACTCCGTCTCCTTTGCCCGTATGGACCAGTACCTTTACCCGTACTATCGCCGCGACGTGGAGCTGGACCAGAGTCTGGATCGCGAGCACGCCATTGAGCTGCTGCACAGCTGCTGGCTGAAGCTGCTGGAAGTGAACAAAATCCGCTCCGGCTCGCACTCCAAAGCCTCTGCGGGCAGCCCGCTGTATCAGAACGTCACCATCGGCGGCCAGAAGCTGGTCAACGGTGAACCGATGGACGCGGTCAACCCGCTCTCTTACGCCATTCTCGAATCCTGCGGCCGTCTGCGCTCCACCCAGCCGAACCTGAGCGTGCGCTACCACGCGGGCATGAGCAACGACTTCCTCGACGCCTGCGTGCAGGTGATCCGCTGCGGCTTCGGGATGCCGGCGTTTAACAACGATGAAATCGTCATCCCGGAATTTATCAAGCTCGGCGTGGAACGAGAGGACGCGTATGACTATGCGGCGATTGGCTGCATCGAAACCGCCGTCGGCGGCAAGTGGGGCTATCGCTGCACCGGCATGAGCTTTATCAACTTCGCCCGCGTGATGCTGGCGGCGCTGGAAGGCGGTCGCGACGCCACCAGCGGCCAGGTGTTCCTGCCGCAGGAAAAAGCGCTTTCTGCCGGTAACTTCGGGAATTTTGATGAGGTCATGGCGGCGTGGGATAACCAGATCCGCTACTACACCCGCAAATCCATTGAGATCGAGTACGTGGTGGACACCATGCTGGAAGAGAACGTCCACGATATTCTCTGCTCGGCGCTGGTGGACGACTGTATCGAACGCGCGAAAAGCATTAAGCAGGGCGGCGCGAAGTATGACTGGGTTTCCGGCCTACAGGTGGGGATCGCCAACCTCGGCAACAGCCTGGCAGCGGTGAAGAAGCTGGTGTTTGACCAGGGCGTTATCGGTCAGCAACAGCTGGCGGCGGCGCTGGCGGATGACTTCGAGGGGCTGACCCACGAGCAGCTGCGCCAGCGCCTGATCAACGGCGCGCCGAAGTACGGCAACGACGACGACAGCGTGGACCTGCTGCTGACCCGTGCCTACGAAACCTACATTGAAGAGCTGAAGCAGTACCATAACCCACGCTACGGCCACGGCCCGATTGGGGGTAACTACTATGCGGGCACGTCGTCTATCTCCGCAAACGTGCCGTTTGGCGCAGCAACCATGGCAACGCCGGACGGCCGTAAAGCCCACACCCCGCTGGCGGAAGGGGCAAGCCCGGCCTCCGGTACCGACCACCTCGGCCCGACGGCGGTGATTGGCTCCGTGGGTAAACTGCCGACGGAAGCGATTCTCGGCGGCGTGCTGCTAAACCAGAAGCTGAACCCCTCGACGCTGGAAAACGACAGCGATCGCCAGAAGCTGATGGTGCTGCTGCGCACCTTCTTCGAGGTGCATAAAGGCTGGCACATTCAGTACAACATCGTCTCCCGCGAAACGCTGCTGGAAGCGAAGAAACACCCGGATCAGTATCGTGACCTGGTGGTGCGCGTGGCGGGCTACTCGGCGTTCTTCACTGCCCTGTCGCCAGATGCGCAGGACGATATTATTGCCCGTACTGAGCATACGCTGTAAAAAAACGCCCGGTGGCGCTTCGCTTACCGGGCCTACATTGTCCCCCCGTAGGCCGGGTAAGGCGAAGCCGCCACCCGGCTTTCTGACTTTCATTCGAAATTAAATTTGTGCTCCCCGTCACCTTGTTATTAGAATGTTTCAAACGCAGTGACCCAGGAGCACAGTATGACCGTAAAAGTTATCGTCACCGATATGGACGGAACTTTCCTTGATGATGCCAAGCAGTACGATCGTGACCGCTTCCAGGCACAGTTTGAGCAGCTTAAAGCCCGCGACATTGAATTTGTTGTCGCCAGCGGCAACCAGTATTACCAGCTCATCTCCTTCTTCCCGGAGCTGAAAGATCAGATCTCCTTCGTCGCGGAAAACGGCGCGCTGGTCTTCGATCACGGCGAACAGATTTTCCACGGCGAACTGACGCGTCATGAGTCGCAAATCGTCATTGGCGAGTTGCTAAAAGACAAAGGGCTGAACTTTGTGGCCTGCGGGCTGGAGAGCGCGTACGTCAGCGATAAAGCACCAGAAGCGTTCGTGAAGCTGATGTCGAAACACTACCATCGCTTAAAACCCATCAGCGATTACCGCGAAATTGACGACGTGCTGTTTAAATTCTCCCTGAACCTGCCGGACAGCGATATCCCGAATCTGGTTGATAAACTGCATGTCTCCCTGGACGGCATCATGAAGCCGGTCACCAGCGGCTTCGGTTTTGTCGATTTGATTATCCCCGGCCTGCACAAGGCCAACGGCATCAGCCGCCTGCTTAAACGCTGGAAAGTCTCACCTCAGGCGTGCGTCGGCATTGGCGACAGCGGCAACGATGCGGAAATGCTGAAGCTGGTGAAATACTCCTTTGCGATGGGCAACGCGGCGGACAGCATTAAAGAGGTCAGCCGTTACACTACCGACGATAACAACCATCAGGGCGCGCTGAATGTGATTCAGGCCGTGCTCGACGCGCACTCCCTGTTCGACGCCTGATCCCCCTACCTGCCGGAGCCTCGCTCCGGCCTCTCACTCTTTTCCCATCCTGTGGCACCCGTCAAGGTTTTAAACTTGCATTAACTTTTTTTTAACTTAAAGTATCACTTGTAGACACCTTTACTTTCGAATGAAAGATGCGAGGCAGTTATGACCTTTACCAGCGAAACGTTGCCAGCGGACCATAAAGCGGCAATCCGTCAGATGAAACGTGAATTACGCGCGCAGATCGGCGACGTGCAGGCGCTGTTCGACCGGCTCAGCGATAAAATCGCCACCCGCGTGGCGGAAATCAACGCTCTCAAAAACAAAGGCGAAACCGTCTGGCCAGTGATCCCTTTTGCCGACGTGAAAAACGGCACGATCACCACCGAACAGCGCGAAGCCGTTAAACGTCGCGGCTGCGCGGTGATCAAAGGCCACTTCCCGCGCGAGCAGGCGCTGGCGTGGGATCAGTCGATGCTCGACTACCTCGATCTGAACAAATTTGACGAGGTGTACAAAGGACCCGGCGATAACTTCTTCGGCACCTTAACGGCCTCTCGTCCGGAGATTTATCCGATCTACTGGTCTCAGGCGCAAATGCAGGCGCGCCAGAGTGAAGAGATGGCGCAGGTACAGTCATTCCTGAACCGTTTATGGACATTTGAGAGCAACGGTAAACAGTGGTTCGACCCGGACGTGAGCGTGATTTACCCTGACCGCATCCGCCGCCGCCCGCCGGGAACCACCTCGAAAGGACTTGGCGCACACACCGATTCTGGCGCGCTGGAGCGCTGGCTGCTGCCCGCTTATCAGCAGGTGTTCGCCCGCGTGTTTGACGGCAACGTCGAGAAATACGATCCGTGGAATGCCGCGCATCGTACCGAAGTGGAAGAGTACACCGTCGATAACACCACCAAATGCTCGGTGTTCCGCACCTTCCAGGGCTGGACGGCGCTGTCGGATATGATCCCCGGCCAGGGGCTGCTGCACGTGGTGCCGATCCCGGAGGCAATGGCTTACATTCTGCTGCGTCCGCTGCTGGACGACGTGCCGGAAGACGAGCTGTGCGGCGTGGCGCCGGGGCGCGTGCTGCCGATTTCTGAGAAGTGGCATCCGCTGCTGATCGAAGCGTTAACCAGCATTCCGGCGCTGGAAGCCGGTGATTCCGTGTGGTGGCACTGCGATGTGATCCACTCCGTCGCGCCGGTGGAAAATCAGCAGGGCTGGGGCAACGTGATGTATATTCCTGCCGCGCCAATGTGCGAGAAGAATCTCGCCTATGCGAAAAAGGTCAAGGAAGCGCTGGAAACCGGCGCGTCACCGGGCGATTTCCCGCGCGAGGATTATGAGAAAAGCTGGCAGGGCCGCTTTACCGTGGCCGATCTCAACATCCACGGCAGGCGCGCGCTGGGCATGGCTTAACCGTCGTACAGCCCTTCCCGCTCTACGGCGGTACGTCGTTTCCCCTGACGTATCCGCCGGACCGACTCCCGCACGGTCAGCGTGCCGTTTAGCAGCAATGTTCCTACCGGCGCATCCGGGCGCATCAGCCGCTGCTGGAGCATATGCACCGCTTCCGTTCCCAGCTCATCGCGCGGGACATGCACCGCCGTTAAGGGCACATCCTGAATCGCGGCCAGATTAAACCCGTCAATGCTCATCACCGAGACATCCTGCGGCACGCGCAGACCGTGTTTTTGCAGCGCGCTGATGGTCCCCGCCGCCATAAAATCACCACCAACCAGAAACGCCGTCGGCAGGTCCTTCCCTTTCTGCTGGTGAAGCCACTCGCTCACCAGCTGCTCCGTCTCTCTGGCGCTGAAGCTGGACACCATCAGCAGGTCGCGCCTGTCGCTGAACCTGAGGTTATGACCGTGCCACGCGTCGCGGATCCCGGACAGGCGCAGCTCCATGGTGTAGCGACGCAGGCACAGCACGTTCATCACCTCCCGGTGCCCCATCTCGAACAGGTACTCTGCCGCCCGCTCGCCAATCGCGCGATGATCCGGCGCGACGGCGGGCAGGCGCATGTGGCGGTCCCGGCAGTTAATCAGCATACAGGGTTTGCCCACGTCTACCGCCAGATCGTGGATATGCGGATCGTCGATACCAAGGAGGATCGCCGCCTGGGTGTCCGCTTCGTTCATGCGGGCCAGAAACAGCTGGGCATCGCTGTCGTTCTCCTCCAGCGCACAGTAACGCAGACGCACCTCGTGCGAGGCCAGCCCTTTGCTCACGCTCTGGATGACGCGGTAGTAAAAGATGTCGGACCGCTCGTCAAACGCCCGCTGCGGGGCAAACACCACCAGGCTGTTAAGCAGCAGACGCCCCGCCGCCATGCCGTCCATTACCCCCAGCTCCCGCGCGCACGCCAGCACCTTTGCCCGTGCTTTTTCGCTGGTGTTTGCCTTCCCCGCCAGCACGCGAGAAACGGTGCTGATGGAGAGCTGCGTCCGGGCGGCGATTTCGGTGATTTTAAGCCTTTTGTCCATTTTGTGATCTGGCTCCGGATGTGAAATGAAAAAATTTTCACAACTTGTTTATCAGGTAATAACTTGCGAGAAGGCCATAATGCCGAAAATTAAACCTCGGTTATGAGAAAGTTTGCACAAAATCCACTATTCCCTGCCCAATTTCTTTCTTAAGGTGAACCTGTCACACAACTTCCATACTAGTTGTATAGCAGCTTAGCGCTCTAAAACAGATAACTTTCAAACGCCTGACGCTGTGTGACACCTGAACCTTTGTCCCCTTACCGTCCGTCTTGTGGAGAAGAAAATGAGTCAGGACATCAATAACACCGTTGCGACAAGCAAAACACGTCGCGTCATCAGGAACCTGCGCTGGTACGTACTGGTGCTGTTTCTTCTCGGCGTGACCGTTAACTACATCACCCGTAACTCGTTAGGTATTCTCGCCCCTGAGCTGAAAGAGAGCCTCGGGATCACCACCGAGCAGTACTCCTGGATCGTCGGCGCGTTCCAGATCGCCTACACCATTTTCCAGCCCCTGTGCGGCTGGCTGATTGACGTTATCGGCCTGAAAATCGGCTTTATGGTCTGCGCCGGGATCTGGGCGCTGATGTGTATCTTCCACGCGGGCGCCGGAAGCTGGCTGCACCTGGCGATTCTGCGCTTCTTTATGGGTGCGTCCGAAGCCGCCGCCACGCCAGCGAACGCCAAAACCATCGGCGAATGGTTCCCGAAATCAGAGCGCCCTGTTGCCGCAGGCTGGGCGGGGGTAGGCTTCTCCATTGGGGCCATGCTGGCCCCGCCTATCATCTACTTTGCCCACGCGTCGTTCGGCTGGCAGGGTGCGTTTATGTTTACCGGCGTGCTGGCGCTGCTGTGGGTGATCCTGTGGTGGGCGTTTTATCACAACCCGGAACAGCACCCGAACCTGAGCCGCGATGAGCTGGCGTTTATCAAGCAGGATAACGAACCTGCGCCGGTCAAACTGCCCTTCCTGACCGCGCTGAAAACCGTCTCGAAGAACAAACGGTTCTACGGCATCGCCATCCCGGCCTTTATGGCGGAACCGGCCTGGGCCGTGCTGAGCTTCTGGGTGCCGCTGTACCTCGCCAAAGAGCACGGCATGGATTTGAAACAGATCGCGATGTTCGCCTGGCTGCCGTTCCTGGCCGCCGACCTCGGCAGCGTCGCGAGCGGCTACCTGACCCGGCTCTACACCCGCTGGTTTGGCTGCACCCGCGTCAACTCGGTGGTAGCCAGCTCCGTCACCGGCGCGTTTCTGATGATTTCTCTGGCCGTCGTGGCCGTGACCCGCGACCCGTATATCACCATCGTGCTGATCTCTATCGGCGGCTTCGGGCACCAGATCATCTCCTGCATGCTGAGCGCCCTGGTCGTGGAGTCGTTCGACAAAGGCCAGATGGCGACCGTCAACGGCATGCGCGGCTCGGCGGCGTGGATCGCCAGCTTCCTGTTCTCACTGTTAATCGGTGTGACCGCCGACAAAATCGGCTTTAACCCGCTTTTTATTGCCATGGGCTTCTTTGACCTGATTGGCGCTGTCTTCCTGGTAGCATTTATTGCTGAACGTCGCGCCAAGCGCGCCTGATAGTGGATGTATTGCATATGAAAACCCTGAAAAACTGGACCGTAGATAAGCAGTCAGCAAACCATCTGGAACTGCTGGTCGATAATCAGCACCGCCTGTGTCTGTATGTGCTGGAAGAGAATCTGTTCCGTGTGCTGATCAAACGTAAAGGCGAACTGGCGCTGAACCGCACCTGGAGCATCGCGCCGGAACAAGATGTGCCGTGGGAAGGCCGCCGTCGTGACGATGTCAGCGGCTTCACCTGCCCTGCCTGGACGCTGACGCAGCAGGACGACACGTTAACCGTAGCGACTGAACAGCTGCGCGTCACCGTCCACCAGCCGCTGTGGCTGGAGTGGCACTACCGCAATGAGGCGGGCGAGTGGCAGCCGCTGGTCAATGACCGCCCGACCAGCGCCTACCTGCTGAACGCCCACGGTGACGGCGTGGCGCACTATCTTAGCCGTCGTAAGGATGAACGTTTTTACGGTCTGGGTGAGAAAGCGGGTGATTTACAGCGCAACGGCAAACGCTATGAGATGCGTAACCTGGACGCGATGGGCTATAACGCGGCCAGCACCGATCCGCTTTACAAGCACATCCCGTTCACCCTCACCCGTCGCGATGACGTGAGCTACGGTCTGTTCTACGATAACCTGAGCAGCTGCTGGCTGGATCTGGGTAACGAGATCGACAACTATCACACCGCCTACCGCCGCTGGCAGGCGGAAGCGGGCGATATTGATTACTACATCTTTACCGGCAAGCGTGCGCTGGACGTGACGAAAGCCTTCGTGCGCCTGACGGGGAAAACGCTGTTTGGACCGAAGTGGAGCCTGGGCTACAGCGGCTCGACCATGCACTACACCGACGCGCCGGATGCGCAAAACCAGCTGATGAACTTCATCCGCCTGTGCGATGAGCATGCCATTCCGTGCGACTCGTTCCAGCTCTCCTCCGGCTATACCTCGATTAACGGCAAGCGCTACGTCTTTAACTGGAACTACGACAAAGTGCCGCAGCCGAAGGTGATGAGCCAGGCGTTCCACGACGCGGGGCTGCGGCTTGCGGCCAACATCAAGCCGTGTCTGTTGCAGGATCATCCCCGCTACAGCGAAGTGGCGGAACGCGGCCTGTTCATTCGTGATTCAGAAACCGATGCGCCTGAACGTTCCAGCTTCTGGGATGACGAAGGATCGCACCTTGACTTTACTAACCCGCAGACGGTGCAGTGGTGGCAGAACGGCGTGACCACGCAGCTGCTGGAGATGGGCATCGACTCCACCTGGAACGACAACAACGAGTATGAAGTGTGGGACGGGGAAGCGCGCTGCTATGGCTTCGGTCAGGAGATCGCCATCAAGCACATTCGCCCGGTGATGCCGCTGCTGATGATGCGCGCCTCGCTGGAAGCACAGCAGCGTTTTGCGCCGGAAAAGCGCCCGTATCTCATCTCCCGCTCCGGCTGCGCCGGGATGCAGCGCTACGTCCAGACCTGGAGCGGCGATAACCGCACTAACTGGGACACCCTGCGCTATAACATCCGCATGGGGCTGGGCATGAGCCTGTCCGGACTGTTCAACGTCGGTCACGACGTCGGCGGTTTCTCCGGCGACAAGCCGGATGCCGAGCTGTTCGTGCGCTGGGTACAGAACGGCGTGATGCACCCGCGCTTTACCATCCATTCGTGGAACGATGACCATACCGTGAACGAGCCGTGGATGTACCCGGGCGTCACGCCTGCGATTCGCAGCGCCATTGAACTGCGCTACCGCCTGCTGCCGTATCTCTACACCCTGCTCTGGCAGGCGCACGCCGACGACGAGCCGATGCTGCGCCCGACCTTCCTCGATCATGAGCACGATGCACAGACCTTTGAAGAGTGCGACGACTTCCTGCTGGGCCGTGACCTGCTGGTGGCCAGCGTCGTCGAAGCCGGGCAGCGCGAGCGCCGCGTCTGGCTGCCGGATAACGAAACCGGCTGGTACGATTTTTACACCCACGCATGGTATGCGGGCGGCCAAGCGATCGTCCTTGATGCGCCGCTGGAAAAGCTGCCGCTGCTGGTGCGCGCCGGTGCCGGTTTGCCGCTCAGCGAACGCATCCGTCACGTGAGCGCCGATAAAGACGATACCCGTGAGCTGAAACTGTTCCCGGTGAAAGGCGTCGGCACCACCTCCGGGCTGCTGTTTGAGGATGACGGCGAAAGCTGGGGCTACCAGAACGGCAACGCGCTGTGGGTGGAATGGGAGATGGAGTGCGACGGCGCAAGTATCAACCTGAAGGTGAATGCGCGCGGCGACTATCGTCCGGCATGGAAGGCGCTGAAGGTGTCATTACCGGCGGGGGAAAAACGTACGCTGCGGGTGAACGGGGTTGAAGGGGGCGAGTGGGTGGTCTGAACAATGCCGGGTGGCGGCTTCGCCTTACCCGGCCTACAAACTGATCCGTAGGCCCGGTAAGCGAAGCGCCACCGGGCTTTTTTTTAGCCGTCGATACCTTTACTGCGCAGGTAATCTTCGTAGTTACCGGTGAAGTCCACCACGCGCTCTGGCGTAATTTCGATCACGCGGGTCGCCAGCGAGCTGACGAACTCCCGGTCGTGAGAGACGAAGATCAGGGTGCCCTGATACATCTCCAGCGCCATGTTCAGCGACTCAATAGATTCCATATCCAGGTGGTTAGTCGGTTCGTCCATCACCAGAATATTCGGTTTTTCCATCATCAGCTTGCCGAACAGCATACGGCCCTTTTCACCACCGGAGAGCACTTTGGCGGGCTTTTTGATGTCGTCCTGGCTGAACAGCAGACGCCCCAGAATGCTGCGTACCGCTTGTTCGTCGTCGCCTTCCTGCTTCCACTGGCTCATCCAGTCGAAGACGGTCAGATCGTTTTCAAACTCATATTCATGGTCCTGCGCGTAGTAACCAATCTGCGCGTTTTCAGACCATTTCACGGTACCGTTATCCGGTTGCAGTTCACCGACCAGGGTTTTCAGCATCGTGGATTTACCCACGCCGTTGGCGCCGAGGATGGCAATCTTCTCGCCCACTTCCAGCAGCAGGTTGAAGTTTTTGAACAGCGGGCCTTCATCGAAGCCTTTGGTGAGGGCTTCCACTTCCAGCGCGTTACGGAACAGCTTCTTGTCCTGCTCGAAGCGGATGAACGGGTTCTGACGGCTGGAGGCTTTAACCTCTTCCAGCTTGATTTTGTCGATCTGACGGGCACGCGACGTTGCCTGGCGCGATTTAGAGGCGTTGGCGCTGAAGCGGCTGACGAAGGATTGCAGGTCAGCAATCTGCGCTTTCTTCTTGGCGTTGTCGGCCAGCAGACGCTCGCGCGCCTGGGTTGCCGCCGTCATGTACTCATCGTAGTTGCCCGGATAAACGCGCAGCTCGCCGTAGTCCAGATCCGCCATGTGAGTACACACCATGTTCAGGAAGTGACGGTCGTGCGAGATGATGATCATGGTGCTGTCGCGATCGTTCAGCGTCTGCTCCAGCCAGCGGATGGTGTCGATGTCCAGGTTGTTCGTCGGTTCGTCGAGCAGCAGGATGTCCGGATTAGAGAACAGCGCCTGCGCCAGCAGCACACGCAGCTTCCAGCCTGGCGCGACTTCGCTCATCGGGCCGTAGTGCTGTTCAACCGGAATACCGACGCCCAGCAGCAGTTCGCCCGCACGCGCTTCCGCAGAGTAGCCGTCCATTTCGCCGTATTGCGTTTCCAGGTCGGCCACTTTGTAACCATCTTCTTCGCTCATCTCAGCGAGACCGTAGATACGATCGCGCTCCTGCTTCACTTCCCACAGCTCCGCGTGCCCCATGATCACGGTGTCGAGCACGGTGAACTCTTCGAAGGCGAACTGATCCTGACGCAGCTTACCGATGCGCTCGTTAGGGTCGAGCGACACGTTACCGAGCGTTGGCTCCAGGTCACCGCCGAGGATCTTCATAAAGGTGGATTTTCCGCTACCGTTGGCACCAATCAGGCCGTAACGGTTGCCGCCGCCAAATTTGACGGAAATGTTTTCGAACAGCGGCTTACTGCCAAACTGCATAGTGACGTTGCTGGTAACTAACACGGAGAGATTCCTGCGAAAAGTGTGATAAACGCGGCATTATGCCACAATTCCGAATTGAGATCCCGTGTTGCGGTAATCCACTAAACTTTAACAAAATCGAAAAAAATGTGATTTCGTACACATCTGAATTCCCAGTTAACGGGAATGCACATATAATGCGCTCCCATTACCGATTCAGACTTATCAACTCATCGCCAGAATGGCTTAGATACCTCGCATAACATGAACATGAAATTAACAACGCTTTTTGCGGCGGCGTTAGCCGTAGTAGGTTTTTGTAAGACCGCGTCTGCGGTGACGTATCCCCTGCCGACAGACGGAAGCCGTCTGGTGGGTGAAAACCAGGTGGTGACGGTGCCGGAAGGGAACTCTCAGCCGCTGGAATACTTCGCGGCGCAGTATCAGCTCGGTCTGTCGAACATGCTGGAGGCGAACCCGGGCGTTGACCCGTATCTGCCGAAAGCGGGTACCGTACTCAACATTCCACAGCAGCTGATCCTGCCGGATACCGTGCACGAAGGTATCGTGATTAACAGCGCCGAAATGCGTCTGTATTACTACCCGAAAGGCACCAACACCGTGATCGTGCTGCCTATCGGTATCGGTCAGCTGGGTAAAGACACTCCGCTGAACTGGACCACCAAAGTGGAGCGTAAGAAAGCGGGCCCAACCTGGACGCCGACCGCCAAAATGCACGCTGAGTACATTGCTGCCGGCGAACCGCTGCCAGCCGTTGTGCCTGCCGGCCCGGATAACCCGATGGGTCTGTACGCGCTGTACATTGGACGTCTGTATGCCATTCACGGTACTAACGCCAACTTCGGTATCGGCCTGCGCGTAAGCCACGGCTGCGTGCGTCTGCGTAATGAAGACATCAAATTCCTGTTCGATAACGTGCCGGTCGGTACGCGCGTGCAGTTCATTAACGAACCGGTGAAAGCGACGTCAGAGCCGGACGGCAGCCGTTACATTGAAGTGCATAACCCGCTGTCCACCAGCGAAGATCAGATCAACAACAACGAAATCGTACCGATTAAGCTGACCAGCGCGGTGCAGTCCGTCACCTCTCAGGCGGATGTTGACACGACCATCGTTGACCAGGCGATTCAGAACCGTTCCGGTATGCCGGTGCGTCTGAACTAATCGTGAGAATTAAAAAAGCGGGCCGCGGGGCCCGCTTTTTTTTATCCGTTATTCACGATAACGATGCCGCCATGGTCATAGCGATAGTGACAATGGGCGTACTCCAGCGGCGTACCATCTTCAAGATAGATCACCTGCTCTACCTCCAGCACCGGGTCGGTTGGCTCGCAGACAAGGTGTTGCATATCCAGCGCACTGGGCTTCAGCGCCCGCACCACCCGATACGATCCCATGATCTTCAGCCCCAGCGTCTCCTGTACATACCGGAATACCGAACTTTCAAGATGGGTTTTGTTCAGACCGGGCACCAGATTGAGCGGCATTACCGTAGCGTCCAGAGACATCGGCTCACCGTTCAGTAAACGCAGACGGATAAAGTCATAGATCGGCGTATCCGGATTTATCATCAGCGATGCCTGCTCTTTCTCGTTCGGGAAGCGCAGTTCGAAGTGCACCACCTGACTCGTCACCGTGCCTAAATGTTCCCAGGTTTTGGTCGCCCCGAAGTAGTCGCTGCCGGAGAGATCCCACTGGGAAAGCTGGAGGAAATTTTTGCGGATGAACGTGCCCTGCCCCTGTCGGGTATAAACCAGCCCTTCTACGATCAGCTGACGCATCGCCTGCTGAATGGTCATCCGGCTGGTGCTGAACTCCGCCGCCAGCGCAAACTGGTCCGGCAGAGGTTCATTGGCGGCGTACTGCTGGGTGATAATGCGTTTCTTAATTTCCCGCGCTATGGTGATGTACTTCGCCGCCATCGTCCTTCCTTAAATTAGTGTTCTGTCCCGCTGTTTTTCAACGCCACTCGCTCGGCAACTTTGAGGAAAGGCAGGTAGAAGAATACACCAAATACGATGATTGCCAACTGCACCACCACCGCCCGCCAGTCCCCCGCCGTCGCCAGCCAGGCGCTGAGGATCGGCGGGGTCGTCCACGGGATCATCACCACGCAGCGCGACATGAGCCCCAGCGTGGTACAGAGCCACGCAAAGTAAATCCCGATAGCGGGCAGCAGCACAAACGGGATCATTAGCGGCAGGTTAAAGACTATCGGCAGGCCGAAAATCACCGGCTCGTTGATGTTAAACAGACCCGGCGCCAGCGACAGACGCGCCACCTGCTTCGCTGATTTCTGTCTTGAGAAGATGAAGATAGCAATCAGCAATGAGATTGTGCTGCCCGTCCCGCCCACCATGCCAAAGGTCGGCACAAAGATGTTGTTGATGATGTGCGGGATCGGCTGGCCGTTGGCAAAGGCCAGCATATTCTCATTGGTATTGATCAGCAGGAATGGCTCCAGCACCACGCTGTTGACCACCGACTGATGAATACCGAGCGTGAACAGGAAGTTACCGAAGCTGTAAATGAAGATCGTCCCGGGCAGGCTGGTGTTGATCAGCCGCAGCGGCTGCTGAATAAATGTCGTAATGAGATGGATCAGATCCGTGTGCAGCACGTTCGCCAGTATAGCCGCCAGCACCGCAAACAGGGAGAGCGTGAGGATCGTCGGGATCAGCGCGGTAAAGGATTTGCTCACCGCTGGCGGTACGTTCTCCCCCAGCGAAATGTGCAGCGCCTTCAGCCGTGAAATGGCGATAAACAGCTCGGTTGAGAGCAGCCCAATCAGCACCCCGGCGAAAATCCCGGTGGAGCCGATATTGGCGAACGTCAGCACCTGGGTAACGTTTACCGTGGCGTCGCTGCCGACGGGGGTAATCTGTAAGCGCATCGGCATCATGATGATGAAACTGCTGACGGCGATAACCACTGCCGAGACCGGATTGTCGAAATCTTTGTTGCGCGCCAGCGACCAGGCGATCATCGGCGCCAGCAGCAGCGCGGCGATGTTCAGCGTGCCGTTGATGATCGCCTCGCCCCACACCTTAAACTGCGTGAGCGTGTCGCCCTCTAAGATCCAGGGGAACACCACGTTATTCACCAGCACAGCCAGACCGGCGAGGATGAAAATCGGCATTACCGTGGCGAAGGCATCGCGCAGGGAGCGAAGATGCACCTGGTTTGCCAGGCGCGCCGAGAACTCAACAAATTTATCGACAAAAGACTGCATGTGCGGTGTTATTTTTGTTTCAGACATAGCGGATAGTTCCCATCAATCAGTCACAAAAACGGCCCGGCAGCGTACGGCTTACATCTCGCGTCCGTTGGTATGGATAACCTGTTTTAACCACGCATAGCTCTTCTTCGGCACGCGCTTCAGGTCTTTCAGGTCGTGATTTTCACGGTTGACGTAGACCACGCCGTAGCGCTTGCGCATGTCACCCTGGGAGCTGAGAATGTCAATCAACCCCCAGCCGAGATAGCCCAATACCTCTGCCCCGTCCTCGAACATCGCCTCTTTCATGGCCTCGATATGCGCCCGGTGGTAGTCGATGCGGTAGGTATCCTCTATGGGGTTTACGCCATCCCAGGACTCAATCACCCCAATGCCGTTCTCAATCGGGAATACTGGCATCCGCCAGTCGTTGGCATAGCGGGTGATGATGGTGCGAAAGCCCAGCGGATCGATCTGCCAGTTCCACTCGGTGGCCTTCAGGTACGGATTGTTTTTCTCGCCGTGCAGCAGGTAATAGTTCACCGGCGTGCCTTCCGGGATGGCATCGCTGTCCAGCGTTTTGCTGGCGTAGTAGCTGAAGGCCATAAAGTCGTTCTTCGTTCGCGCAAACAGCGCGAGATCGTCTGCGCGGTAGATATCGCCGAAGCCTTCCTGCTCCACCACCGCCATCACCGCCGGGCTGTAGCCCTGGCCCGCGAAGACGCGCAGCAGGTTCTGGTTGAGGAATTCGTCGTACTGCTGGGCGCAGAAGATGTCACGCGGTTTGCAGGTGGCCGGATAAATCAGCTGGTGCGCCAGCATGCCGCCCATCAGCTTGCCCGGCTTAGTCTGGTGCAGGTACTCGGTCAGCGCCATGTGCGCCACCATGGTGTGATGCTGCACTTCGTACAGCTCGCGCAGGGTTTCCTCCCCCTTCATATAGCCGGAGATGCGGAAGGCTATCGGCATGTGGAAAATATTCTGCTCGTTAAAGGTCAGCCAGTACTTCACCCGGTCACCGTAGCAGTCGATCATCTTTTTGCCGTAGCGGATAAACGCCTCCACGACGCAACGATCATTAAATCCGTTGTACTCCTGCGCCAGCGCCAGCGGCATATCGAAGTGGTAGAGGCAGACCATCGGCTCGATACCGCGGGCGATCAGATCGTCGATAAAACGGTCATAAAACGCGATGCCTTCGGCGTTGAACTCGCCGTCACCCTGCGGGCAGACGCGGCTCCAGGAGATCTGGAAGCGGTAGCAGTTCATGCCCAGATCCTGCATCAGGTCGAAATCTTCCCGGTAGCGGTGGTAGGAGTCGGTGGCCACTTTCCAGTCAGAGATATTTTCACCGGCTTCGCGAATGTCGTACACCGACATCCCCTTTCCGCCCTCATTCCAGGCCCCTTCCGTCTGCATGCTCGACACCGAGTTGCCCCATAAGAAGTTGGCTGGCAGTGATTGATTCATGGTTGCCTCCTATATGACTAGTCATTTAAATGATATGACTAGTCATATACCCGGAGATGAAATTTCGATCAAAGGGGAGGAGCGATTTTTGTGAGATGGGTTTGAATAATGACGAGGGATGTCTTGCGAACTGCGCCCTGGCAGCAAGTCATATTGCTGCCAGACGTAAATGAGTCTGCGCAATTCAGGGGAAAGATACCGAACCGCCGAACTCCATATAGATTTTTGCCAGATTATTTAACTGGTTAAAGCGATTTTCATACAGTGCCAGTTCGGCCTGACGGCGTTTCTCCTGAGCATCAAGCCAGAAAGAAATTCGCACCGCGCCCTGGCGATAGCGAACTTCGTTTAACCTCTCTGATTTTTTCGCCAGTTCCAGGCCTTCACGTAGAAGCGTCTCCTGTTCCAGGAGTTGATGACGCAAAGCAAGCGCATCTTCTATGCTACTCATCGCCTTGTAAAGTTCCTGTTTAAACTCCAGAACCCGTTGCTCGTAGTCGTTGCGGGCAATCTTCACGTCCATGCCCCTTTCTCTCCATTCCAGGAACGGCAGGGTCAGGTTTGCTCCAACAGAGCCTACAGGATTTTCCAGGAAGGCCATAAGGCTGCTGCTGCTGGTGCCAAGCGAGCCGGTCAGACTAAACGCTGGATAAAATGCAGTACGCTGGACATCAACGGTGGCCAATGCTTCCCGTACCCGCCACTCTTTAGCGCTGATATCGGGTCGATGCCGCAGCACGTTGACCGGGATCTTTCCACTGACCTGCGGCAGTGGTCCCATTGGTAACGCTTTCGGTTCGACTATCGCGCTGCCCGGCGCGGTTCCAAGCAAAACGGCTTGCTGATTGAGCGCCTGTAAACGTTCATTCTTCAACGCCGCCAGCCTGTTTTCCTGCGAAAGCACGCCCTGCTGAGCATCCACAACATCCAGAGAGGAGGCACCGCCCGCGGCATAGCGCGCGTTAGCCAGGCGCAGCGTCTCTTTTGCATAGTCGATGCTTTGTTGCAGGACAGACAGCTGCTGGTTAATAAAGCCTAAGCGCCAGTAATTATTACTGGCATTTGAAAGCAGCGTCAGGCGTGCAGAACGCAGATCCTCTTCCGAGGCAAAACGTGCCCACGCCTTCGCATCGCGCTGCCGCGCTATTTTGCCCCACAGATCCAGCTCATAGCTGGTATTAATACTGGCAACGCTGCCCCTGCTCCAGTTGGCTGAGCTGTTCAGCTGTTTTTTACCGTCAAGCGCGAGCGAACCTTTTAGTCCCGGATCGTTTGTGATGCCAATCCGCTCTTCTTCCAGGCGGGCGCGATAAACACGCAATACTGCTCCAGCGACATCGTTATTGCGCACCATCACCTGCCGCAGCCAGCCGTCGAGGTCTGGATCGTTAAAGGCCTGCCAGTCGAACGGCATCCTCTCCTCCGCAGCATCCGCCTGATACCAGTTGGCAGGGTATTTCACCTCAGGAGGCTGATAGTCGCTTTTCAGAGAGTCGGCGCAGCCAGCACTAAGCAGGACAGCAAGGCATACCGTTAAAGGGGATAATATTTTCATGGGTTACTCGCTGGCCAGTGAAACGACCGGATCCATCCTTGCTGCCTTGCGGGCAGGGAGATAACCAAAGATCATGCCGATTAAAGTTGAGCAGAAGAATGCGGCAGCAGCGGCCTGCCACGAATAAATGGCGGTGAAAATGCCCCCTGCCAGCGCGGTGAACAGCGCTCCGGCGGCATACGACAGTGCAATACCTAACACTCCGCCTATTAGACATACCAGCACAGCCTCAATCATAAACTGCTGCATGATATCGCCCTGACGCGCACCGACCGCCATTCGCACGCCAATCTCATGGGTCCGTTCCGTAACCGACACCAGCATGATATTCATCACCCCAATGCTGCCGATCATCAGCGAGATGCAGGCCACCATCAGAATCAGGATGCTAAACGTCATTGAGGTCCGTTCGATTGATTGTCGAATCTGCTCGAAATTATAAAGCTGGAAGTCTTTCACGCCGTGGCGTTGAGTGAGAAGCTGAGAAATAGCGCTGACCGCTGCCTCGTTGGCAACATCATCCTTAAGCCTTACGCTGATGCTGGTCAACACCGGTTTTCCTGTCATTCGATACATCACCGTGCTGTAAGGCATCCAGACGTTAATGCGATTAGGCGCATAGCTTCGGCTGTTCCCTTTGGCGATGCCGACAACCCGTGCAGGCACGGAACCCAGAAAAACGATTTGCCCAAGTGCCTTGAGTCCCGCATCGTCAAATAACGCCTTGCGGGCGTTTTCATCAATGATGACTTCCTGCGAGGCATTTCGATCGTCCTGGAAAGTTGATCCCTGCAACAGTTCAATACCGTTCACGCGAAAATGATCGCGCCCAACGCCATTGATCGTGGCGGTAGCGGATTTACCCAGAAAGCGAATGTTGTCGGAAGCGTTAACTTCGGGGCTGACGCTGTCAACAAACCCCTGCTTTGCTAATGCTTCGGCGTCTGCCGGGACCAGTGTACGAATGGCTTCAGTGCTGTCGTCAAAGAAATCCCTTCCCGGGTAGATGCTCACCACGTTGGTTCCAAGCTCCTTGATATTATCAAGGGTTCGCTGTTTCGCGCCTTCTCCCAGTGCCACCACCGTAACAACCGCGGCGATACCAAAAATAATGCCCGTCATGGTTAACGTCGTGCGCAGGCGATGCGCATTCATCGCTTTTAACGCCATGTGCAGGGATTCACGGGTACGGTCAACAATACTTTGCCACCAGCTTTGCTGAACGCTGTCAGGTCGTTTAAGGGCAACCCCGGAGGTAACACGACTGCCGGTATCAGAAATAATTTCACCGTCACGCAGCTCAATAATACGGTTAGCATGCTGCGCTACCTTCATATCATGTGTCACCATAACCACGGTATGGCCACGCTGATTCAGTTCACTGAGTATTGACAGTACCTCCTGACCGGACTGCGTATCCAGCGCGCCGGTGGGTTCATCCGCCAGAATGATTTCACCGCCGTTAATCAGCGAGCGGGCAATACTCACACGCTGCTGCTGGCCGCCTGAAAGCTCTCCCGGTTTATGATGTTCACGACCTTCCAGCCCGAGTCTTCCAAGCAATGTCGCCGCGCGCAGACGGCGTTTTTCGCGCTCACTATTGGCATAAATCGCCGGAATTTCAACGTTACTTAACGCGCTCAGGTCGGGCATTAAATGATAACGCTGGAAGATAAAACCGATGTGCTCACGGCGGATCCTTGCCAGATCGTCAGGTGAAAGCTGGGCGGCATTTTGACCGCTGATAAAGTAATCGCCACAATCAGGGACATCGAGACAGCCCATAATATTCATCAGGGTTGACTTACCGGAACCGGAGGCGCCGATGATCGCGACCATCTCCCCAGCAGCGATAGTCAAATCAATCCCTTTAAGCACGGTGAGATCCTGTCCACCGTTCCTGTAGGTGCGGCTGATGCCCTTGAGTTCTATGATATTACTCAAGATACAAACCCTTCCCCGGGCGATTTTTCACCCGGCTGCGATAACACAACATGTTCCCCGACTTTTACACCGTCCAGGATCTGGATATCCACACTGTTAGTAATGCCGGTTTTGACCTCACGGGTTTCCAGCCGGTTATCACTGGTCAATATCTGCACCTGCTGTTTGTTGCCACTCACCTTGTGCACAGCCTGAATCGGCACCAGTAACGTATTTTTAGCTTCTCCAGCCAGCAAGGTCACCTGTGCTGTCATGGCAATTCGCAGCCGATTTTCTGGATTGGGGACATCCAGCAGCGCGTTGTAGTACACCGAAGCATTTGACGTGCCTGACCCTGAGGCTGAGCTACTGCTGGCAAGGCTATCATCTTTCATAACCGACTCAGGTGCCAGTTCAACGGTACGTAACGTGGCGTCATAATGCTTATCCGGCTCAGAGAAAATGGTGAATCTGGCTTTCTGTCCCGGTGAAATTCGCGTGATATCCGCCTCAGAGATCTGGGCTTTAATTGTCATCACGTCCAGACGTGCGAGTTTGATAATGGTCGGCGCACTTTGGCTGGAGTTAACCGTTTGGCCCTGTTGGGTGACAACGGCAATAACAATGCCGTCCATGGGAGCAACAACTTTTGTATAACCCAAATCGACCTTTTTCTTGTCGACATCAATTTGCGCCTGGACGAGTTTGGCATTCAGGGCCGATAGCTCAGCGCGGGTACTGGCCAGCGTGGTTTCAGCCGTTTCGAAATCTTCTCTCGAGCTGGCATCCTCATTTAACATCTGGCGCTGGCGCTTAAAACGCAATGAGGCTTGCTTCAACTGCGCCTGCTTAGCCTGAAGGTCCGCTTTTACCACGTTGAGAGCAGCTTCTGCGTTGCGTAAATCATTCCGCTGCGGCACGTCATCAATTTCAGCGATGAGCTGTCCTTTAGTGACACGATCGCCTAACTTCACCTTCAGCGACTTAACCTGGCCAGAAACCTGTGCCCCAACGTTGACCCGCTCAATCGCATCAATTCGACCGGTAGCAAGTACGGCGTTTTCAATATCGCCGATGCGTACTGGAGCGGTAACATACTCAGGAACCTCGGGGCTTCTCAGGAAAAAGAACAAGGCGATGCTAAAAATAATTAGCAGAGCCGCAGCACAGGTCATTACGCGTCGGACAGGGAATTTTGTTAACATTACGCAGGTTTTCCATAACGATAAACAGCAGTGAATCAGGCATCATAGTAACATCGCCAGTATTTACTGGAGGTAAACCCGCGCTATTTGGTGAAGTAGCGTCATCGTAGACCCCCGCCATCAATTACACAGAATCACCAGGTCCGCCTGTAAACCGCCGCAAGCGTGGGATTTTGTGCCTAAATCCACAGAGTCCCCTTTTGCTGAGCCCTACCTGCGATTTTTCCCATAATCGATTCATTGTGCATTAAGTGCTTAATTATAGTTGCAACCCACATATGATAATAGTAATTATTATCATTAGCATTTGCACTGATGGTTTATCTGGCAAGGTATACAGAGGTATCAGGAAACAAGCCTCTCCAGGTTTGTTGAACGGTCTCACACTCAACAAATGCATCTGAACACCGCGGCGTGGCAGCACGACGCCTGGGCTGTTCAAAAGGACAACGGCGCGTAAGCGTTAATGGAAGCCGGGACAAGGAATTCCCGATTCACCAGCCTACGTCACGGAATAGTCAGCGACAGGACCGTTCGTAAGGCTGGTGAAACTCAAAAAGGACGCAGCGTCTGTCAAAGCAGGCTTAACGAAAATTAACGTCCTGCTGCTGGCATATGACTGCGTCGACTTCCTGATTTAGTTCGTCAAGCGGAGAGGGATTTTCTCATGCGTATTTTGTTTGTAGGCCCGCCTCTCTATGGGCTGCTGTATCCTGTGCTGTCTCTGGCACAGGCGTTTCGCGTTAACGGCCATGAAGTGCTGATCGCCAGCGGAGGAAAATTCGCCCAAAAAGCGGCAGAAGCAGGGCTGGTGGTATTTGACGCCGCACCCGGTTTTGATTCTGAAGCTGACTATCGCCGCCGCGAGGCACAGCGAAAAGAAAGCAACATCGGCACAAAAATGGGCAACTTCTCATTCTTCAGCGAAGAGATGGCCGACCACCTGGTGGAGTTTGCCGGACACTGGCGGCCCGATCTCATCATCTACCCGCCGCTCGGCGTCATCGGGCCTCTGATTGCCGCCAAATACGATATACCGGTCGTAATGCAAACCGTCGGCTTCGGCCATACGCCCTGGCATATCAAAGGCGTAACGCGTTCGCTCGCGGACGCCTATCATCGCCACGGCGTTGGGGCCGCACCGCGCGATATGGCCTGGATCGACGTAACACCACCGAGCATGAGCATTCTTGAAAACGACGGAGAACCCATTATTCCCATGCAGTACGTCCCGTACAACGGCGGCGCGGTGTGGGAACCGTGGTGGGAGAGGACGCCCGACCGTAAACGTCTGCTGGTGAGTCTCGGTACCGTCAAACCGATGGTCGACGGCCTTGACCTGATCGCCTGGGTGATGGATTCCGCCAGTGAAGTCGATGCCGAGATCATCCTGCATCTTTCGGCCAATGCGCGGTCGGATCTGCGCTCACTGCCCTCAAATGTTCGCCTGGTCGACTGGATACCCATGGGAGCCTTCCTGAACGGCGCAGATGGCTTCATTCATCATGGTGGCGCGGGCAATACCCTGACGGCACTGCACGCCGGTATTCCACAGATCGTCTTCGGCCAGGGTGCCGATCGCCCGGTAAATGCCCGCGCTGTTGTCGAACGCGGCTGCGGGATCATCCCCGGCGACGACGGCCTGTCGAGCAGCATGATCAATGCTTTCCTCGACAATCGCGCGCTTCGCGACGCCTCTGAAGAGGTAGCGGCGGAAATGGCAGCGCAACCCTGTCCGAGCGAGGTGGCGAAAAGCCTGATCGCGAGGGTACTGAAAGGGTAGCCACTACGCCGTCATGACGATCATACGCCAGCACGCATCCAGGAGATACGCCCGTAACAATGCGGGACCGGATCGGGCTGGCGCTTTTTTTTGCACAGCGATCCGACTTGGATCCTATTGTTTACAGACGGAGGAGGCTTAATGCCTGCGACTCACTCTCCCACTCCTGCGCGGTCCTGGATAGTTCGCCTGGCACGCGTGTGCTGGGAACGTAAGAAACTTAGCATCATCGTAGTGGTAGCGTCGGTCTCGACCATTCTGCTGGCCGCGCTGACGCCGTTGCTGACAAGGCAAGCGGTGAACGACGCGCTGGCGGGCAATCCGACTCGTCTGCCGTGGCTGGCCTGCGGGCTATTGCTGATTGCCTTTTTTGATTTCATCGGTAACTACGTGCGCCGCGGTTATGCCGGGGAGCTCTCGCTCTGGGTGCAGCACACCCTGCGAGGACGGGCATTCGACAGTATTCAAAAACTTGACGGCGCAGGCCAGGACGCACTGCGCACCGGGCAGGTGATTTCACGGACCAACAGCGAACTGCAGCAGGTGCATACCCTGCTACAGATGTGCCCGGTGCCGCTGGCGGTGTTCACTTATTACATTGCCGGCATTGCCGTGATGCTGTGGATGTCACCCGCCATGACGCTCATCGTCGTGTGCGTACTGGCATGCCTGGCTATCACTGCGCTGCGCGCGCGTCGCCGGGTCTTTGCGCAAACCGGGCTGGCCTCGGACCGACTGGCAAATCTCACCGAACATATGCGCGAGGTGCTGGCGCAGATCTCAGTGGTAAAATCCTGCGTGGCGGAGCTGCGTGAAACGCGCTGGCTGGATCGCCAGTCGCGGCAGATGGTGCGGGTACGCATCGGCGCGGCCATCTCGCAGGCGATGCCAGGTGCCACCATGCTGGCGCTCCCGGTGCTCGGGCAAATCGTCCTGCTGTGCTACGGCGGCTGGTCGGTTATGCACGGGCGCATCGATCTCGGCACCTTCGTGGCGTTTGCCAGCTTCCTCGCGATGCTGACCGGGCCAACCCGTGTACTGGCATCGTTTCTGGTTATCGCCCAGCGCACCCAGGCGTCCGTGGAGCGCGTGTTTGCTCTGATCGACACCCGTTCGCAGATGGAAGACGGGACGGAGGCGGTTAACGGTCAGGTTATCGGGCTGCAACTGGAGAATATGAGCTTCGAGTACCGTGGCGGCAGACGCATCCTCAGCGATGTCTCCTTTTCCCTGCACGCCGGTGAAACGGTGGCGGTAGTGGGCGCATCGGGTTCCGGGAAATCCACGCTGCTGATGCTGCTGGCGCGTTTTTACGATCCCAGCGCCGGAGAGATATGGCTCAACACCAGCGCAGGCCGACAGAACCTCCGCGATCTCAGGTTGGAGGCGCTTCGTCGTCGGGTAGGCGTTGTGTTTGAGGATGCTTTTCTGTTTGCCGGTACGGTGGCGGAAAATATCGCCTACGGGCACCCTCAGGCAACGGCGGACGACATTCGCCTCGCGGCGAGGGCAGCAGGAGCCAGCGATTTTATCAACGCCCTGCCGAAAGGCTTCGATACCCAATTAACCGAACGCGGTACGAATCTTTCCGGCGGACAGAGGCAGCGAATCGCGCTGGCACGGGCGCTCATTACCGCGCCGGAAGTGTTGATCCTCGATGACACCACCTCGGCGGTCGATGCCGGTACTGAAGCGGAGATCAACACCGCGCTGAGTCGCTATGCTGACGAAAAGCATATGCTGCTGGTGATTGCCCGACGCCGTTCGACGCTTCAGTTAGCCAGCCGGATTGTGGTGCTGGATAAGGGCCGGGTGGTGGACACCGGAACCCAGGCAGAACTTGAAGCGCGCTGTCCGGCGTTCCGCGCGCTGATGACCGGCGACGGCGATTTCCTCGCGCCTTCCCACAGTGGGCCTAACGGATTGTGGCCGACCGTACCAGCGGCACAAGACGATGCGGCGCAGACGGGGGATAAAGGCTTTGTCGCCCGTATGACGCGCGTGCCGGAAAATGCAGTACAGCAGGCGCTGGCCGGTAAAGGCCGCAAAGTCACGTCGCTGCTGAAGCCCGTGGCGTGGATGTTCGTCATCGCCGCCCTGCTGATCGCCCTCGATTCGGCGGCAGGCGTCGGGGTACTTATACTGCTGCAGCGCGGCATTGACTCCGGCGTTGCCACAGGCGATATGTCGACTATCGGCCTCTGTGCCCTATTCGCCCTGTGCCTGGTGGCCGTGAGCTGGTGCTGTTATTCACTACAGACTGTCTTCGCCGCCAGAGCGGCAGAGTCAGTCCAGCATACGGTGCGCTTGCGCAGCTTCGGCCATATGCTGCGTCTTGGTCTCCCCTGGCATGAAAAGCATGTCGATTCACGTCTGACCCGCATGACCGTAGATGTGGACTCTCTCGCCCGCTTTCTGCAAAACGGCCTTGCCGGTGCAGCCACCAGCCTGGTGACAATGTTCGCCATCGCCGCCGCCATGTTCTGGCTCGACCCGCTCCTGGCGCTGACGGCATTAAGCGCGGTGCCAGTGGTCGCACTGGCAACCTGGATTTATCGCCGCCTCAGCTCCCCTGCTTATGCGCAGGCGCGGCTGGAAATAGGCAAAGTCAACAGCACCCTGCAGGAGAAAGTCTCCGGCTTGCGCGTTGTGCAATCGCATGGCCAGCAGGAACAGGAAGCCGCCCGGCTGCGCGCGTTATCGGATCGGTTCCGTGCGACCCGCGTACGTGCGCAAAAATACCTTGCCGTCTATTTCCCGTTCCTGACCTTCTGCACCGAGGCCTCCTATGCCGCCGTTCTTCTGGTGGGTGCATCGCGAGTCGCCGAAGGCGAAATGACCGCCGGGGTGCTGGCGGCTTTCTTCCTGCTGCTGGGGCAATTCTATGGGCCAGTGCAGCAGTTATCAGGAATTGTCGACGCCTGGCAGCAGGCGACGGCCAGCGGCAAACATATCAATGAACTGCTGGCGACCGAAGGCACAGAGAACATCGAGCCCTCTTCCGTACCGCCCGCCACCGGCGCGCTGCATCTTGATGAGGTCACGTTCAGTTATCCCGACAGTCCTGAACCCGCGCTGAACAAACTTACCCTGACAATCCCTGAGGGAAGGGTCGTCGCGGTCGTTGGTCGCAGCGGTGCGGGTAAGTCAACGCTGATTAAGCTGATCGCCGGATTGTATTCCCCCACCCACGGCAGGATCAGCATTGGCGATCGGATAATTGATGATGCCTCGCTTGCCGATTACCGTCGCCAGATTGGGCTGGTCGATCAGGATGTGGCGTTGTTTAGTGGTGATATTGCGGAAAACATTCGTTATTCACGGCCATCCAGTACCAATGACGACGTTGAGATTGCCTCTCAACGGGCAGGGCTGTATGAGACGGTGCGCAATCTGCCGCAGGGATTCCGCACACCGGTGAATAACGGCGGTGCCGATCTGTCCGCAGGTCAGCGCCAGCTGATTGCGCTGGCCCGCGCACAACTGGCGAATGCTCACATCCTGCTGCTCGATGAAGCCACGTCACGCCTGGATCGCACATCCGAAGAGCGATTGATGTCATCGTTAACAGACGTCGCGCACACCGGGAAGCACCTGGCGCTGATTGTGGCGCACCGTCTGACCACCGCGCAGCGCTGCGATCTGATTGCCGTTATCGATAAGGGGCAGCTTGCGGAATACGGCACCCACGAACAGCTGTTAGCGGCCGGCGGCCTCTACACCCGCTTGTGGCATGACAGCGTCGGCAGCTCTGTTCCCCATCGCCAGCACGACATCACGGGGGAAATCGTGGAAGAGTGATTGCGCACGTAAGACATTACAAAACACGCGCTAAAGCGGCTGTTCCCGGAATAGCCGCTTTAGCTATTTATACTGACACCCTTCATATTCAAAGAGAGTGAATGCTGAACATGCAACAACATCCCTCTGCTATCGCCAGGCTGCGCAGCCAGCTGGCAGCAGGTCACATTGCTAACCTTTCTGACTTCTGGCGAGACGCTGAGTCGCTAAATGTACCGCTGGTGACGCCAGTCGACGGAGCGAAAGACGAGCGTGATGTGACATTTCTGTGGCGCGCCAGGCACCCTCTACAGGGCGTTTATCTGCGTCTGAATCGGGTGACGGATAAAGAGCACGTGGCGAAAGGGATGATGACCGCCCTTCCCGCGACGGATATCTGGACTCTGACACTGCGTTTACCCGCAAGCTACTGCGGCTCCTATTCGCTGGTGGAAATCCCCCCCGGCACCCCGGCCGAGACGATTGCACAGTCCGGAGGCCGCTTTGCTACCCTCGTCGGGCACGCCGATCCGCTAAACAAAACGCCGGGGATCAACGTTCGGGGAAGCACACAGGAGTCGGTGCTGGCGCTTGATAAAGCCCCCGCCCAGTCCGAATGGCGCGGCGGGTCACCCAGCGGACAATTGCTTACCTCGGCGCGCACTCTCGCCGGGGAATCGCGCCGGGTTCGGCTCTATCTGCCGGACGTTGATGTTTCGCAGCCCCTCGGCCTGGTGGTACTGCCCGATGGTGAAACCTGGTTCGATCACCTTGGCGTATGCGCGGCAATTGACGCCGCCATAAACAACGGACGCATCGTGCCTGTGGCTGTACTTGGCATCGACAATATCGATGAACACGAGCGAACTGCGATACTCGGCGGGCGCAGCGAGCTGATAAAGGATATCGCCGGCCAGTTGTTGCCGACGATCCGCGCCGAACACCCACAGCGGCGGTGGGCAGACCGTTCGCGCACCGTGCTGGCCGGACAGAGCCTCGGCGGGGTCAGCGCGCTCATGGCCGCTCGTTACGCACCGGAAACGTTCGGGCTGGCGCTCAGCCACTCCCCTTCGATGTGGTGGACGCCAGAGGGTGCCAGCCGGCCAAACGTGTTCAGCGAAACCGATACGTCATGGGTGAGCGAACATCTGCTTTCTGCCCCGCCGCAGGGCGTGCGCATCCGCCTGTGCGTGGGATCGCTGGAAGGTTCGACGGTACCCCACGTTCAGCGGCTGCATCAGCAGTTGCTTACCGCTGGCGTCGACAGCCATTGCGCAATGTATACCGGGGGTCACGATTACGCATGGTGGCGCGGCGCACTGATTGACGGGCTTGGTTTACTCCAGGGTTGACTTGACCCGCGAACACTTTCAGGCAACTGTACAGGCTTCCTGAATAAAGAAAATGTCACCTGCGGAAAAGGAATAAACATCAGATGTATGCCCGCGAGTATCGCCCAACACGCTCACGCAAGGCGCTTGTCACTCTTCTTTCTGGTCTCACCCTTATCTGGAATGCGCACGCTTTCGCAAAGCCGGATATGCAGCCACTGGGGCCGAATATCGCCGATAAAGGCTCTGCGTTTTACCATTTCAGCGTCAACTCGTTCGACTCCGCCGATGGCAGCCGCCATTATCGGGTATGGACGGCCGTGCCAAATAAAGCCGCACCGGCGTCGGGCTACCCGATTTTATATATGCTCGACGGCAACGCAGTTATGGACCGCCTGAACGAAGACCTGCTCAAACAGCTGGCAGAAAAATCACCGCCGGTGATTGTGGCTGTCGGGTATCAGACCAACCTCCCCTTCGATCTCAACGGCAGGGCCTACGACTATACGCCAGCAGCAGAAAGCGGCAAAACGGATACCCGCAACGGGCGTTTTAGCCGTAAGAGTGGGGGTAGCAACGACTTTCGCCAGTTACTGGAAACGCGTATAGCGCCAAAGGTGGAACAGGGATTGAATATCGATCGGCAGCGTCGCGGCCTGTGGGGGCACTCCTACGGCGGCCTGTTCGTGCTGGATGCATGGCTGTCTTCCCCTTATTTCCGGACGTATTACAGCGCCAGCCCGTCGTTGGGCAGAGGCCATGATGCGCTACTGAGCCGCATCACGGCGGTTGAGCCGTCGCAATACTGCGCCAGGCGCCTGATGATAATGGAAGGTTCGGCGACACCGGGCGATAACCGGGAAACACATGCTGCCGGAGTGCTGACGAAAATTCATGCCACCCTCGCCACGCTGGAAGATAAAGGCGTCAATGCCGCCTTTTGGGATTTCCCAAACCTGGGACACGGGCCGATGTTCAACGCCTCCTTCCGCGGAGCGCTGTTAGATATCAGTGGTGAAAACGCAGGTAACACAGCAGGCTGTCATTCATTAAGCCGCTAAACACTGCCCGCCTTGACGCGGGCAGTACGCCTCTGGCACTACGATCAGAATGACGCGGTTACACCGGCATAATAAGCCCGACCAGGCTCGTTATAGGTATTCGCCCCTTCGGAAGATCGGTAAATCTGTTTATCTAAGATATTGCTGACACCAACGTTAAGACGCAGATTTTTATTAATATCGTAATTGAAGTTCGTCCCCACCAGCGAATAAGCGCCCAGCTCTTTACCTGACAGACCGCCAGTATCTTCACTACGAGTTTCCGAATGAGTACGCGGTTTTTGTCTGCCGTATAACGTCCAGTTGACGCTGGCAGAGAACGCCTGGGTGATGGTCCAGTCAAGCGAGTTATTAATGGTGTATTTCGGGATGATCGACAGCGGATTACCGGTGTCTTTTTGCTCCGAGGTGATCATCCAGGTGGCATTGGTATTCCAGTTCAGACGATCTTTCACCAGCGGGAACGCCATGCTGGCTTCGATACCGTCCACCAGCGCTTTCCCGCCGTTCTGCCACTGGAGAATATATGCGCCGGAAGCGGTTTGCCCGATAACATTATCCCCGGCCACGATCTTATTCTGGTAGTCATTGCGGAAGTAGGTCACGCTGGCATGGTAATCTTCCCAGGCGAACTCCAGCCCAATTTCTTTATTGATGCTAATTTCCGGATCGAGATCTTTATTACCGATCAGGTAGCAGCCGCCCGATGTAATATCTTTTGGACAACCGTTGCCTTTCGAGTAGAGCAGATAACCTTCGCTGGATTGATACAGGTTTGGTGCTTTAAAGGTTCGGGCAATCCCCGCTTTGACTTTGAAGTAATCCCCCAATTCCTGCGAGAGGTTCAGGCTGGGGCTGAAGTTACCGCCGGAATCGTTGAGATAATCAAAGCGCAGGCCGGGAATGATATTCGTGCCGGGAACCGGCTCATTATTATCTTCAATATACAGCGCACTGATTTGGGAATGGTTTTTACTGCTGCGATCCGCAGCCGAGCCAGAAATGCCGCCGATATCACTGTCATCCACGGTCAGGCTGGTAGAGGAAGGATCGTCGAGCTCATCGCGGCTCCACTCCGCACCCACGGTCAGCGTTTGATCGACCAGCGCATTCAGCGGAATATTAAGCTCGCCGCTGGTTCGCCAGGAGCTCAGGCGATTGGTCGTGAACTTTTCATCCGCCGAAATACGCCCTTCACCGCCACCGGATAATCCTTCATTCATGCGGGTGTTATTGGTTTTCTCGTAATAGACACCAAAACGGCTTTGACCCCAGTCCCAGATACCATTGTGCGTAACGCCATAATTCTGCCGGTAAAGGCGGTTCGTCTCCTCGCCGGATTTCGCCAGGCTTTCAGTGACGGCACTGGAAGAACTATTTTGCGTATCGCCCGCATAGATATTCCCCTGGCGGCTATATCCGGCTTCGAAATCGATAATTTGCTGCGGATTTAATTTCCACGAGACAACGCCGTTGATATCTTTGTTGCGCACCCCTTCATGCCCGGCCGCGTTTTTCGTACCGGCCGAGGAGTTAATATCCCAGCTGTCGGCATCGGTTTTATTCAGGTTTCCGTACAGGCGCATGGTCAGCGCATCGCCAGCCAGCGGCCCGCTAAGGCTGAAGTTGGCGCGACGCGTAGCGCCTTCGTCGCTGCTTTCCGGCTGGTTGGTGTATAACGACAGCGAACCGTGCCAGTCGTTGGTAGGGCGTTTGGTAATGATGTTCACCACCCCGCCCGCTGCGCCCGAACCGTAGCGTGCCGCCGCAGGGCCGCGGATCACTTCAATACGCTCAACCTGTTCCGGTGGCACCCAGTTGGTGTCGCCGCGGGTATCACGCTCTCCACGCCAGCTATAACGCACGGCGTTGCGCGACGTCACCGGCACACCATCAATTAAAATTAAGGTGTTCTCCGGCCCCATGCCGCGAATGTCGATCTGGCGGTTATTACCACGTGTACCCGAGGCGCTGTTGCCGGTCAGATTGACACCGGGCATTTTGCGAATAATATCGGAGAGATCGTTGACCGGAGGGTTCTTTTTAATATCTTCGCTGGTAATAATCGACACGCCCGGCTGCTGTTTGAGTACCTGCTCAGCGGTGGCTTCCACCACCAGGGTCTCGTCGTTATCATCGGAGGATTTTGCCAGTGATACCTGACTGTTCAACCCTGCCAGGAGCGCAGTGAGCGGCCAGAAGATCTTGATAATTCTCATACCCATTCCCTAATACATGCCTAACGTAAAAGTGATCGATCGTTAAGCTCACATCCTTGCCAGATATTTTAAACTGCCATTATTTTTATAATAAGAATGATAATTAATATCATTTGGAGAGGGTTAAGGCAATCCTTAATACACGGATGCGCGCATTAATGAAACGCACGCATTGGCCCGGAGTGATTCTTCCCGGGTACCGCCCTGTGCGTTCGTAAAGCTGGCATACTGAAACAGCGGAAGAAGAGAACAGCCCATTGGTATTTCGTGTAGTGAAATAACGTTAATATGTCATTACAAGGGAACGCAGCCCCGGTAAGCGCAAGCGCCACCGGGGAAAGAAAGGTTTTTGTTGCGCTAACTGATTGCGACGGTACTCGCCCTGGCGCTCCAGCATCCAGCCAGGATACTCGCGCGGCAGCGCGCTGACCGCATCCAGCTGTTTCAGCTCATCATCGCTCAGCTGAATGCCGGTTGCGGCAATGTTGTCATCCAACTGATCGACCCGTTTCGCCCCGATGATGACGCTGGTCACCGCCTTCTGGTGCAGCAGCCACGCCAGCGCGATTTGCGCCACGGAAACGCCTTTACTTTCGGCAATGGTACGCATCACGTCCACGCAGTCGAAGGCGCGATCTTTATTCACTGGCGGGAAGTCGAACGCCAGGCGACGACTACCGGCCGCGCTCTGCCCGTCGCGATCGTATTTTCCGCTCAGCAGACCACCCGCCAGCGGGCTCCATACCATCAACCCGACGCCTTCGCTCTGCATCATCGGCACCAGTTCGCGCTCAAGGTCGCGCCCGGCGATGGTGTAGTACGCCTGCAATGAGGCAAAACGCGCCAGCCCCAGACGCTCAGAGATGCCGAGCGCTTTGGCAATCTGCCATGCCGCCCAGTTCGAGACGCCGATATAGCGCACGTGACCGTGCTGCACAAGATTATCCAGCGCGTAAAGCGTCTCCTCGATGGGGGTCGCGGGGTCGAAACCGTGCAGCTGATAGAGATCGATATGATCCAGCTGCAAGCGACGCAGGCTCTCCTTCACGCCGCTGATGATGTGATAGCGCGAGCTACCGCGCGAGTTCACCCCCGCTGTGCCGGTTTCACCGAACACCTTGGTGGCAACGACCACGTTTTCGCGCGGAATTTTCAGGTTCTTCAGCGCCTGCCCGGTGATCTCCTCTGAACGCCCTTCCGAGTAGACATCTGCCGTGTCGATAAAATTGATCCCGGCGTCCAGCGCGCGGCCCACCAGCTGCTCGGCGTCGCTTTGCTGAAGCTGACCAATTTTGCCCCACATGCCGCCTTCACCGCCGAAGGTCATGGTGCCGAGGCAGAGTTCAGAAACAAACAGTCCGGTATTGCCCAGTTTTTGATAACGCATAACGCTTTCCTCGCATGTCGATTGGGTGTCTGTTAGTTATACCCGCCCCCCAGCCATCGCGAATGTGGCGTTCCTGTCCGTTTCTTGCCCAATCCTCTGAATCTATCCGCGTGGGGCGTCGCCAAAGACGCTGTAGTCTGGCAGCCGCACCTGCTGATACGGCTCCCAGCCGCCGCCGAGGGCTTTGTAGAGCGCCACCAGATCAAGCGCGCTCTGCACCTGCGCCTGCGCCCGCTGCTGTTCGGCCTGAGCGAGCTGACGCTGGGCGTCCAGCACGTCAATAAAGCTGGCGATCCCCTGCCGGTAGCTGTCGCTGGCGAGATCAAAGGCGTTTTGCAGCGCGTCGATGGTTTTCGCCAGGCCCGCTTCACGCTGCTGGTCGGTGCGATAGCTCACCAGCGCGTTTTCAACGTCGCCGAGCGCCGTCAGTACCGTCTGGCGATAGTCCAGCACTGCCGCCCCCTGCTGCGCGCGCGCCACCTTGACGCTGGAAACCAGCCGACCGCCCTGGAAAATCGGTATGGAAACCTGCGGGCCAAAGCTGTAGAAGTGGCTGCTCCAGTCGGTCAGCCAGTTAGATTCACTGTTGCGCAGGCCAAACTGTCCGGAGAGGGTAAAGCTCGGGAACAGTTCTGCCACCGAGACGCCAATCTGCGCCGTGGCGGCATGGAGATTCGCCTCGGCTTCGCGCACGTCCGGGCGACGGCGGGCCAGCGTCGACGGAATACCGGTCTGCACAATATCCGGCAGCGCGGGCATCGGCTGCACGGATTGCAGTTCGGCATCCAGCGCGCCCGGCGGTTTGCCGAGCAGGATCGCCAGCCCGTTCATCGCCTGGCGTTCCTGCGCCTGATACTGCGGCAGCTGCGCTTCAAGATTGCCCAGCTGCGCCCGGGCGTTCTCCACGTCCATCTGCGGCGACAGCCCGCCCCGCTGGCGGCTTTCGGTCAGATCCAGCGTCTGCTGTGCGCTTTCAATTTGCGTATTAAGCGTGGCAATGATGCTCTGCGCCCCACGCAGCTGTAGCCACGCCCGCGCCACTTCGGCTTCCAGCGAGACCAGCGCATCGTTACGCTGCTCGATCGCCGCCCGCTGCTGCGCCTCAGCCGCTTCTACCTGACGGCGCACCTTGCCCCACAGGTCGATTTCCCACTGGGCGTCGAAGCTGCCCTGATAGAGGTTTATCGGCTGCGTCAGCGGGCCTAACGCGCCCCGCAGTTCAGGATCGACATTATTCAACTGGTCATACACGCCGTGGGATTTCAGCTCCCCTTCCAGCCCAAGCTGCTGGCGCGTCGCCTGCACATTGCCATTCACCGACGGGAAAAACGCCCCGCCGGCCTGGTTAATCTGTTCGCGCGCGCCGGCAATGCGTAATACCGTTTGCTGTAGCGTCAGATTCCCGGCGATGGCGCGTTCAATCAGGCTGTCGAGCTGCGGCGAGCCGAAGGTTTTCCACCAGCGCGGGTTAGTGGCCGCGGAGGAAGTTTGCGATTTCACCGCGCTGTCGCCCTTATCGTTCCAGTGCGTGGTGGCGGGCGGTGCAGGCTGTTGGTAGTCCGGCCCGACGGCGCAGCCCACCAGCAGCATCATTATCATCAGGGGGTGTAAACGTCTGTGTATCATCAGTGTGCTCCTGCACTCCCCTCGCTCTTAACCGGCGAGAGCAACAAACAAAACGGAATCAGTAATAGGGCCACCGCGCTCAGAATGGTGAAGACGTCGATGTAGGCCAGAAAGCGCGACTGCTCGATCATCGTCTGGTACATCCGCCCGGTGGCAATGCCGGTCGGATCGCCCACCTGAGTGGTGAAGTTCTGGATCGCCTGGGCGCTTTCGCGAATCGCCAGCTGGAACTGCTCGTTAAACGGCGAAGCGTGGTAAGCCAGATGCGCGCTGTGCGCCTGCGAGCGCTCGGTGATCGCCGCCGTCGAGAGCGAAATCCCAATCGAGCCGGCCACGTTGCGGAACATGGTAAACAGCGCCGCCGCGTCGGCGTTAAGCCGCCTCGGGATCGAGATAAAGGCGATGGTGGTCAGCGGCACAAACAGGAACCCCAGCCCTATCGACTGCGCGCTGCGGAACAGCACCAGCGTTTCGAAGTCGATATCCGGCGTCAGCGTGCGGGACCAGAAGAACGACACCGCCAGGCAGGTAAAGCCGAAGGCGATGATCCAGCGCGTCTGCACCACCGGCATCAGCTTCAGCACCAGCGGGATGGTCAGCACAATCAGCACCGCGCCGGGCGAGAGCACCAGCCCGGACCAGGTGGCGGTATAGCCCAAATCCTGCTGCGCCAGCTGCGGAATAACCACCGAACTGCCGTACAGGATCATCGCCATCCCCGCCATCAGCAGGCTGGAGATCGCAAAGTTGCGGTCCTTCATACAGTGCAGATCCACCACCGGCTTTCTGGCATACATCAGCCAGTAGATCGCGCCGATAATGCCGACCAGCGTCAGTACTGCGAAGGTGCGGATAAAGTTCGAATAGAACCAGTCATCATCTTCGCCCCGGTCGAGCATCACCTGCAAACAGCCAAGACCGAGGGCGATCAGGCCGATCCCCGTCCAGTCGACGGTGAGCTTCTCTTCCGACTTTTTCTCCCACGGCGGATCTTCCAGCAGCTGATAGATGGCCAGCACCGTCACAATCCCTACCGGGATATTGATAAAGAACACCCAGCGCCAGGAGTAGTTATCGGTGATCCAGCCCCCCAGCGTAGGGCCGAGTACTGGCGCGACGATAATGGCAATGGATGAAAGGCCAAAGGCTTTACCCCTGTCCTCCGGCTTGAAGTAGTCGAGTAGCACCGACTGCTGGGTGGGCTGCAACCCGCCGCCAAAGAAGCCCTGCATCACGCGGAACAGGATGATTTGCCATAGCTCGGTGGCGATGCCGCACAGGAACGAGCAGATGGTGAACATCACAATGCAGATCAGGAAGAACTGCTTGCGACCAAACAGGCGGCTCAGAAAGGCCGAAATCGGCAGCACGATGCCGTTCGCCACCAGGTAGCTGGTGAGCACCCAGGTGGATTCGTCATAGCTGGCCGAGAGCGACCCCGCGACGTGGGGCAACGCTACGTTGACGATGGTGGTGTCCAGAATTTCCATAAACACCGCCAGGGTGACCACAATCGCCACCGCCCACGGGTTACTGGCGGGCTTCCAGTTATCGTGGCTGTGATCCGTCATTCCACGGTGACCTTCGGTTCAACCGACAGCCCCAGAGGCAGCGGCTTGTTCGGATCCAGCCCTTTATCAATGACGATTTTCACCGGCACGCGCTGAACGATCTTCACAAAGTTACCGGTGGCGTTTTCCGACGGGAAGGCGGAGAAGCGCGAGCCGCTGCCCTGCTGGATGCTGTCGATATGGCCTTCCAGCTCCATATCCGGCCAGGCATCGACGGACACGGTCACTTTGTCGCCCGGCTTCATGCGCTCAAGCTGCGACTCCTTGAAGTTCGCCACCACCCACACGTTCGGGGAAACCAGCGAGAACAGCGCCGTACCTGCCTGCACCAGCGTACCGGGCTGGACGTTGCGTTTGGTGACAAAACCGTCGAACGGGGCGCGGACTTCGGTGTAAGAGAGGTTCAGGTTGGCGGTTTCCAGCTGCGCTCTGGCCTGATCGACCTGCCGTTCGCGGGCTTCGACGTTGGTCTCCTGCTGGCGGATTTGCAGCTGAACCTGCTCCGCCACTTCCAGCTGCGCCTGCGCGCTGGCCAGACCCGCCTGGGCACTCCGCAGTTGAGCGTTCGCGGCATCGATACTTTGTTGCGTGGTCGCGCGCGGGTCAACGCCGCGCTGACGGCGGTACTCCGCCTGCGCGTTGGCCATATCCGCCTGAGCTTTCAGTACCTGGGCTTTGGCTTCATCGCGCTGGGCGGGATATTGCACCTTCGAGAGCGCCAGCTGCGCCTGCGCCTGGTGCAACTGCGCAACCGCCAGCCCAAGCTGGGCCTGGGCCTGATCGCGCTGGGCGGTGGTATCACGCGGATCGATCACCACCAGCACATCCCCTTTCTTCACGCGCTGGTTATCCCGCACGCGAAGTTCGGTGACGTAGCCTGCCGTTTTTGGGGCAATGGTCACTACGTCGCCGTCGGTGAAGGCGTCGTCGGTGGTCTCTTCGTTACGGGTTAAAAACCACCAGACCAGCGCCACAATCACCATCACGATGACCACGATGCCAAGGATAATTAACGGTTTTTTCCCCGGGCGCTTGCGCTCGTTATTGTTTTGATCCTGCTCGTCAGCAGGTGGGTTTTGATCTTCTGCCATAGTTCAGCAACGGTCCTGTCAGTGAGCGGCATCACACTATGCCGTTCACTAAAGCTAGGACGTTGCTATACATTTGCCAGGAAAAACTGACAAATTGCGCACTATATGAGAAGGAATAGTCCGAAACCGACCGCCGCTGACCAGAGCAGCATCGGGATTGACCATAAATGGAAGCGCCACCAGATGCGGCGATCGTTGGCCATCCGCAGGGCGATGAGGTTAGCCAGCGAGCCAGGCAGCAACCCAAAGCCGCCGACGTTGACCGCCCACGCCAGCAGTACCGTTGGGGGAACATAGTTAAGCAGCAAAATGGTGGACGGCACGTTACTGATCACCTGCGAGAGACCAATCGCCGTCAGCCATAATCCCGGCTGCGACAGAACGCTAACGCTATGGAGAACGTTCTGCAATACCGGGAGCTGGATCAGGAGATGGACGTCAATAAACATCGCCATAAACACCAGCAGCAGCGTCCAGTCAACGCTCACCAGCACCCGCCGGGCGAGGAACAGGAAGCCGCACGCCACCAGCAGCGCGCCCGCCAGCGCCTGGTTTAACTCCAGAGCGATAAGGAAAACGATATACAGCCCCAGGCAGCTCCAGACGAGACGCGGCTGCCACTGGGGGCCGGTTGTACCGCTGTGGTACTGCAACGATTTATTCGGGAAAGCAAACCAGCCCACCGCCAGCAGCGACGCCACGATCGCCAGCGCCAGCGGCGCCATCTGCCCGGTAAACGCGGTAAACGACAGGCCGGAGCGTCCCCACAGCAGAATGTTCTGCGGGTTACCGATCGGCGTGAGCAGCGAGCCCGCATTGACGGCCAGCGCTTCAAAGATAATCAGACGGGTAACCGGTATTTCGCACAACTTACGCAGCGTGAGCGTAAGCGGCACCACGATAAAAAGCGCCACGTCATTAGTGAGAAACGTCGACAACAGCGCCGCCGAAAAGACCATGAACAGGGCCAGCTTGCGCTCGGTGGCGAAGCGGCGCACCATTTTGCGCCCCAGCACGTCAAAATAGCCGCTCAGCTCCACGCCTTTGGTGAGCATCATCAAACCGCTCAGGGTAATAATGGTGCGCCAGTCTATGGCCGCCGGCCAGGTGTGCGGCGTGAAGGGCACAAAGACGCTGAGCCCAACGCCAGTGATCAGTAAAAGATGGAAAAAGCGATCGCGTTTCAGGGCCTGCAAACCGGGGATGTTCATTCAGCGGAGGGACCGTATTTGAGCGTAAACTCGCGGAACTTCAACAGCGTCTCCTCGCTGACGTGGTGTTCCATACCTTCGGCATCCCGACGGGCAATTTCCGGGCTGACGCCCAGCACCAGTAAAAAATTCTCGACGATCTGGTGTCGCTCGCGGCTCTCCTGCGCCAGCTTCTCGCCCTCAGCGGTGAGAAACACCCCGCGCCAGGGGAACATTTCGATCAGCCCGACCGACGCCAGACGTTTTAACATTTTGGCAACGGTTGGCTGCGACACCCCCAGGCGTGCGGCCATATCCACCTGGCGCGCTTCTCCAACCTCACGGATCAGATCAGAGATCAGTTCGACATAATCATCAATCAGCTCCCGGCGGTGCGCCTCACGCACCTGGCGGAAGCCTTCCACATGCTCTTCAACGTTCACCAGTTGCGTCGTTTTTTTTGTTGTTGGCTTACCTGCGCGACGGTTCATTGTGCTTCCTCAATGGGGTTGACGCTTCCAGCGCCCTGTAACGGAGCGCACATTGTAAACCATAGCTCTACAAGCACAAAAAATTAACGAATTAGCCATAGCTATACAATATAGCCTGTGCTATATCTGTATGTAATGCAGTCACCCTTCACGGATCGAAGGGATCATGAATCAGGAGGTCTTATGAATGAATTCAAGAGGTGTATGAACGTGTTTACCCACTCTCCTTTTAAAGTGCGCCTGATGCTGTTGAACATGCTGTGCGATATGTTTAACGCCAAACCGCAGCAGGACGACAATTCTTCCCACTAAGCGGCGTCGCGGTACGCCGCTTCATTTTCCCGTCACACTTACGTTGTAAACTGGCCTGTTCCCGATTATTTTTGCGGATTTGCAGCCCCCTTCGCAAAACATCTGTTTAGCAACTGTTGACCTTAATTCACGCTCGCACTATCTTCTTGCAGCCCTGCACAATTTGCGGCTCGCTGAAGCGGACCTCTCATTCCCTTTCCACGCACTGTCCGGCAGGCTTTGACCCTTGACGCCAGGGTGAGCACATGGCGTTTTCGTGATAGTGATCTATGAACGTAACCCTGATTGATACACTTGTTACCCGCAGCCGGGCCTTAAGCCCGTGGACGGGATTCTATTTTTTGCAATCGCTGTTGATTAACTTTGCTCTTGGCTACCCCTTTAGCCTGCTTTATGCCGTCGGATTCACCTGTATTCTTCACCTGCTCTGGCGAAGCGCACCGCGCGTGCAGAAAGTGCTTATCGGGATCTGTTCTCTGATTGCTGCCGCCTATTTCCCGTTTGGCCAGGCCTATGGCGCGCCGAACTTTAATACTCTGCTGGCGCTCCACTCCACCAATATGGAAGAGTCCACAGAGATCCTGACGATCTTTCCTTGGTACAACTACGTGGTTGGCCTTTTCATTTTTGCCCTCGGCGTGATTGCGGTTCGTCGTAAGCCCGTCGGGAAAAAGGCATGGGGTAAAATTGAAAGCCTGTGCCTGGCCTTTAGCGTGGTGACGTTTTTTGTTGCACCGGTACAAAATCTGGCCTGGGGCGGCGTGTTTAAGCTTAAAGATACCGGGTATCCGGTGTTTCGCTTCGTCAAAGACGTGGTGGTGAATAACGAGGAAGTGCTCGACGAGCAGGCGCGTATGGCCGAGCTTTCCACCATGAAAGATACCTGGAACGTGCTGGCGGTGAAACCGAAGTATCACACTTACGTGGTGGTGATCGGGGAAAGCGCGCGTCGCGATGCGCTCGGCGCGTTTGGCGGTCACTGGGATAACACGCCGTTTGCCAGCGCCGTTAACGGTACGCTGTTTACCGACTACGTGGCGGCCAGCGGCTCGACGCAGAAATCACTCGGTCTGACGCTCAACCGCGTGGTGGATGGAAAACCGCAGTTTCAGGATAATTTTGTCACCCTGGCCAACCGGGCAGGTTTTCAGACATGGTGGTTCTCTAACCAGGGACAGATCGGCGAGTATGATACCGCCATCGCCAGCATCGCGAAGCGTGCCGACGAGGTACAGTTCCTGAAAAGCGGTGATTTCGAAGCCGATAAAAACACAAAAGATGAAGCGTTGCTAAAAATGACGGCGCAGGTCTTTGCTACTCAGCGCACCCAGCCGCAGCTGATTGTCCTGCACCTGATGGGGTCACACCCGCAGGCATGCGATCGTACCGGGGGAAAATATGCGGAGTTTGTGCAATCCAAAGAGACCTCGTGTTATCTCTACACCATGACGCAAACCGACGATCTGCTCAGCAAGCTGTACGCACAGCTGCGCAACAGCGGCGACAGCTTCTCGATGGTCTATTTCTCTGACCACGGTCTGGCATTTAAGGAGCGCGGTAAACAGGTGCAGTATCTGGCACACGATGACAAGTTCCAGCAAAACTTCCAGGTACCGTTTATGGTGCTGTCGAGTGATGACAAAACGCATCGCATCATCAAAGCGCGCCGTTCCGCGAACGATTTCCTGAAATTCTTCTCACAATGGACGGGGATTAAGGCGAAAGAGATAAAAAATGATTACCCGTTTATCTCCGGGAAGAAGGGCCCGCCAGTTTACATTACCAACTTTAAGTTACAGAAAGTCGACTATAACCATCTTGGGACGGATATTTTCGATATTAAGAGTAAGTAATTTCTGCCGTTTCGTGCGGGCTGATGCCCTCACCGGCCCTCTCCCACGGGGAGAGGGTACAAACAAAAAAAATCCGCCACATTGGGCGGATTTTTTACTGGCTCACCGAAGTGATTAGAAGCGGTAACCTACGCCCGCGATCCAGGTGCCAACGTCAACGTTGCGGATACGGCTCTGCTCATAGGAGAAGTCCAGAGCAACGTTTTCGATTGGGTTGAACTGCATACCTGCGCCATAGGAGAAACCATAGTCGCTGTTGCTTGCAGTACGGTTCAGACCCTGGTTTTCGGTCTGCTGGAATTTACCGTAGCCAACACCTACAACACCGTAGATGCTTGCCCAGTCATTCAGGCGGTAAGCAGGACCCGCGGTGATGCCGTAGTACTGACCTTTATTGTAAGAGCCATTTTCAGTACGATCTTTCTCGGTGTAAGTGAAAGAACCGATCACACCCAGCGGGTTGTTGTCTTGCTCGTAACGGTACTTCAGGTTGAAACCGTTGGTTTTGTTCATCACGCCCTGCATATCGCTCTGAGCGTAACCACCGGTTACAGTAGAAGTTGCCGCTACAGCGGTACCTGCGGAAACAGCCAGAACAGCTGCCAGTGCTGAAAGACATGCAATTTTTTTCATAACCACCTCAAATGTGCTTCAAGTAAGTCCGTAAGTTTTAAATATATCAAAAAATTCTGTGAAACTCTTTGTCATTCACGATGTCTAATGCGACCTTTCCTGTAACAGAACATTTCCAGCACCAGCTATCTCGTTCAAATAACTCCAGATTTTCACCTGTAAATGCTAATAGTGCGCGTCATCGCCATTTAGTTCATCCAGATTATTCCTAATCTTTCAGGCGATAAAATCATCAACGTTTTCTCATTTTACGGATTTTCCCTGGATTTTTTTTCAACAGTAGCTCAACCGTTGCAGCTTATTTCCATTACACTGCGACTTTTACCTCATTTGACATAAATTGACAGGAGAAAGGATGCCAGGTTTACCTCGTAAATCGTCGGTCTGGATGCCGGTGGCAGTCATACTTATCGCGATGATGTCCATACAAAGCGGCGCGTCGCTGGCAAAATCGCTGTTTCCGCTGGTTGGTGCGCCCGGCGTCACGGCGCTGCGTATCGCATTAGGCACCCTGATCCTCGTGGTTGTTTTTAAACCCTGGCGGCTACGGTTTAAAAAGGAGCAGCGACTGCCACTGCTTTTTTATGGGCTGGCGCTGGGAGGGATGAACTACATGTTCTATCTCTCTATTCAGACGATCCCGCTGGGGATCGCGGTCGCGCTTGAATTTACCGGCCCGCTGGCGGTTGCCCTCTTCTCTTCTCGTCGTCCGGTAGACTTTATCTGGGTCGTACTGGCCGTGCTGGGGCTATGGTTCCTGCTGCCGCTCGGGCAAAGCGTTTCACAAATCGATCTGACAGGAGCAGCTCTGGCGCTGGGCGCGGGGGCATGCTGGGCGGTGTATATTCTCACTGGCCAGCGTGCGGGGGAAGAGCACGGCCCCGCGACGGTCGCCTTAGGCTCGCTGATTGCCGCCGTTATCTTTGTCCCGATTGGAATGGCACAAGCGACAGACTCAATATGGCAATGGTCAATCCTGCCGGTTGGGCTGGCGGTTGCCATTCTCTCCACGGCGCTGCCCTACTCTCTGGAGATGATCGCCCTGACGCGCCTGCCCACACGCATTTTTGGTACGCTCATGAGCATGGAGCCCGCGCTGGCCGCCATCTCAGGAATGATTTTCCTCGGTGAAACCCTGACCCTGGTACAAACGCTGGCGCTCTGTTCCATTATCGCGGCGTCTATGGGCTCCACCCTGACCATGCGTCCGGAACCTAAAGTGGAAAAAATAGACCTCAACTAAGCCTTAAATTCTGCATGGCTAACCCGCCATGCAGAATATACGCCACGTCAGTAGCTCAAATAATTTCTTACAAACTCTCTCATATTGCCAAAATATTTCACTTGCTCGCCTTCCGGGAAAGCGAATTAAGATTGATCTGTATCAATTTAAATAAACCACTTACTTTTCAAATATTTGATAATACAACCTTCCTTTCGCTATTAAACCGATAGGCAGAGCCAAACCGCAGAGAAAAAATCCGGTGCTATACTTAGTCCCGTAATTACCTGGGACACAAACATCAAGAGGATATGAGATTATGAGTACCGCTAAACTGGTGAAAACGAAAGCGTCTAATCTGCTTTATACCCGTAACGATGTATCGGATAGCGATAAAAAAGCGACCATCGAGTTGCTGAATCGCCAGGTGGTCCAGTTCATCGATCTTTCGCTGATCACCAAACAGGCCCACTGGAATATGCGCGGTGCAAACTTTATTGCCGTTCATGAAATGCTGGATGGCTTCCGCACAGCACTGGTGACTCACCTGGATACCATGGCCGAACGCGCCGTACAGCTGGGTGGCGTGGCACTGGGTACCACACAGGTGATCAACAGCAAAACGCCACTGAAAAGCTATCCGCTGGATATCCATACCGTTCAGGATCACCTGAAAGAGCTGGCGGATCGTTATGCGATTGTGGCGAACGATGTTCGTAAAGCGATTGGCGAAGCCAAAGATGAAGATACCGCTGATATCTTCACTGCCGCATCACGCGACCTGGATCAGTTCCTGTGGTTCATCGAGTCCAACATCGAATAATCCCTGCGGATTGTCCGAATAACCCTCGCCCCTGGCGGGGGTTTTGCACATTTATGGTGCGCACTTTTGCCCGCAACGGCCGCAAAAGTGAATAAAATGTAATAATCACCTCACACTACCGTTAACGGAAGATTGTTTTTTCGTCAGATTCTGCGCTAAATATCCCCCTGTCAGAAGACCTTAACGAAGCGCACCAAAACGGTGCTCCATTCTGGTGCAACCTGGCAAAATTGCCACGCTTTTTGTGCAATGCGTGACATCATCCCCTTTGCAAAACAACAGCTTGTAAAATTGGCACGATTTTTTCATTGTGCCTGAGGTTCTCGCAGGGGATCGCCCCGTGGATATAAAAGGAAATGCTATGAAGTCTGTATTAAAAGTTTCACTGGCTGCACTTACCCTGGCGTTTGCGGTGTCCTCGCAGGCTGCCGACAAACTGGTTGTGGCGACTGACACGGCGTTCGTACCGTTTGAATTCAAACAGGGTGATAAATACGTTGGTTTTGACGTGGATCTGTGGGCCGCTGTCGCAAAAGAACTCAAACTGGATTACACCCTGAAGCCAATGGATTTCAGCGGCATTATCCCGGCACTGCAAACCAAAAACGTTGACCTGGCGCTGGCAGGCATCACCATTACCGAAGAACGTAAAAAAGCCATCGACTTCTCTGACGGCTACTACAAAAGCGGCCTGCTGGTGATGGTGAAAGCGGATAACAACGACGTGAAAAGCGTGAAAGATCTCGACGGTAAAGTGGTCGCCGTGAAGAGCGGAACCGGCTCCGTTGATTACGCGAAAGCCAACATCAAAACCAAAGACCTGCGTCAGTTCCCGAACATCGACAACGCTTACATGGAACTGGGCACCAACCGCGCTGACGCGGTGCTGCACGACACGCCTAACATCCTTTACTTCATCAAAACCGCCGGTAATGGCAAGTTCAAAGCGGTAGGTGATTCCCTGGAAGCTCAGCAGTACGGTATTGCGTTCCCGAAAGGCAGCGACGACCTGCGTAACAAAGTTAACGGCGCGCTGAAAACCCTCAAAGAGAACGGCACCTATAACGAAATCTACAAAAAATGGTTCGGTACCGAGCCTAAATAATTTCACCTGACTTCAGGTTTGTAACGCCCGGTGGCGCTTCCGCTTACCGGGCCTACGTTTTTTGTTTTTCACCACGGTATACAGGAATACATCATGCAGTTTGACTGGAGCGCCATCTGGCCTGCCATTCCTCTCTTGCTTGAAGGCGCTAAAATGACCCTGTGGATTTCGGTCCTCGGTCTGGTTGGCGGGTTGATTATCGGTCTGGTGGCCGGTTTCGCCCGCACCTACGGCGGCTGGATTGCAAACCACATCGCACTGGTTTTCATCGAAGTGATCCGCGGCACCCCCATTGTGGTGCAGGTCATGTTCATCTACTTCGCCCTGCCGATGGCCTTCACCGACCTGCGCATCGACCCGTTCAGCGCCGCCGTTGTCACCATCATGATCAACTCCGGCGCCTACATTGCGGAAATTACCCGCGGTGCAGTGCTGTCGATTCATAAAGGCTTCAGCGAAGCCGGCCTGGCGTTAGGTCTTTCCCGTCGCGAAACCATTCGTCACGTGATCCTGCCGCTGGCGCTGCGCCGCATGCTGCCGCCGCTGGGTAACCAGTGGATCATCAGCATTAAAGACACCTCGCTGTTTATTGTTATCGGCGTGGCCGAACTGACCCGTCAGGGCCAGGAGATCATCGCGGGTAACTTCCGCGCTCTGGAAATCTGGAGTGCGGTCGCCATTGTCTATCTGATTATCACGCTTGTCCTGAGCTTTGTTCTGCGTCGTCTTGAAAGAAGGATGAAAATCCTGTGATTGAATTTAAAAACGTTTCCAAGCACTTTGGCCCAACCCAGGTGCTGCACAATATCGATTTGAACATCAGGCAGGGCGAAGTGGTGGTGATCATCGGGCCGTCCGGTTCCGGTAAATCCACCCTGCTGCGCTGCATTAACAAGCTTGAGGAGATCACCAGCGGCGATTTGATCGTCGATGGTCTGAAGGTTAACGATCCGAAAGTGGACGAGCGCCTGATCCGCCAGGAAGCGGGCATGGTGTTCCAGCAGTTCTACCTGTTCCCGCACCTCACGGCGCTGGAAAACGTGATGTTTGGTCCTCTGCGCGTGCGCGGGGCCAGCAAAGCGGCAGCGGAAGCGCTGGCAAGAGATCTGCTGGCGAAGGTTGGTCTGGCGGAGCGTGCCCACCACTATCCTTCCGAGCTGTCCGGCGGCCAGCAGCAGCGCGTGGCCATTGCCCGTGCGCTGGCGGTGAAGCCAAAGATGATGCTGTTCGATGAGCCAACGTCGGCACTCGACCCGGAGCTGCGTCACGAAGTGCTGAAAGTTATGCAGGATCTGGCGGAAGAAGGCATGACGATGGTGATCGTTACCCACGAAATCGGCTTTGCCGAAAAGGTGGCGTCCCGTCTGATCTTCATTGATAAGGGCCGTATCGCGGAGGACGGGAATCCGCAGGCGCTGATTGCGAACCCACCAAGCCAGCGCCTCCAGGAGTTCCTGCAACACGTCTCCTGATAGCCACACCCAGAGCCGGGCATGCCCGGCTTTTTTACGCCGGATTGTTCCCAAAAACTCCCCTCCGCTCCCCGCGCTCTATACTTATCATTTTGCACGATATTTTTGTCGGAGGACGCCGTGCCGTGGATCCTGTTGCTACTGTTTAGCCTGTTTAGCGCGCCATCACTTGCTGTAACCCTTCCCGGCGTTACCACCGGAGCCACCGCCACCCAGCAAAATGCGCCGCCAGAGCCAGACGCTGAAAAGAAAAAAGCCGCCTACGGCGCGCTGGCCGACGTGCTTGAGAACGACACGTCCCGACAGGAGCTGATCGATCAGCTGAGGAAGGTGGCCGCCACGCCGCCTCAGGATCCGGTTCCTGCTATTGCGCCGCCGGAAGCCGAAGAAGAAAAAACGGTGCTGGAAAACGTCACCGACATCAGTCGCCGCTACGGGGAAGCCCTGTCGTCGCGTTTTGCCCAGCTCTATCGCAACCTGGTTGGCACCTCACATAAGCCTTTTAATCCTCACACCTTTTCCGCAGCCGCCACCCAGTTTGCCATTCTGGCCGGCGCCGTCTTCATTTTTTACTGGCTGTTGCGCCTGTCTGTCTGGCCGCTTTACCGGAAAATGGGCCAGTGGGGGCGCAAAAAGAACCAGCATAAAAGCAGCTGGCTGCATCTTCCGGCAATGATTACCGGGGCGTTTGTCATCGATTTGCTGCTGCTGGCCCTGACGCTGTTTGTCGGCCAGATGCTGGCCGACCGACTTAATACCGGAAACAAAACCATCGCGTTTCAGCAGGGACTGTTCCTCAATGCATTTGCCCTGATTGAGTTCTTTAAAGCCCTCCTGCGGCTGATCTTCTGCCCGCGCGTGCCGGACCTTCGCCCCTTCGCCATTTCGGATCAGAGCGCCAAATACTGGGCGGTGCGGCTCAGCGTGCTGAGCGGGTTGATTGGTTATGGCCTGCTGGTTGCCGTGCCGATTATTTCCAACCAGGTTAACGTGCAGTTCGGCGCGCTGGCGAACGTGCTGATCATGCTGTGCATTACCGTCTGGGCGCTGTACCTCATCTTCCACAATAAAAAAGCGATCACCGACAGCCTGCTGCACCTGGCCGATCGCTCCCTCTCCTTTTTCAGCCTCTTTATTCGTGCCTTTGCACTGGTGTGGCACTGGCTGGCCAGCGCCTATTTTATTGTGCTCTGTTTCTTCTCCCTGTTCGATCCAGGCAATAGCCTGAAATTTATGATGGGGGCGACGTTCAAAAGCCTGGCGATTATCGGCATCGCGGCCTTTGTCTCTGGCCTGCTCTCCCGCTGGCTGTCGAAAACGATCACCCTGTCGCCGCAGGTTCAGCGTAACTACCCGGAACTGCAAAAGCGGGTAAATGGCTGGATGACGGTATCCCTGAAGGTGGCGCGTATTCTGACGGTCTGCGTGGCCATTATGCTGCTGCTGAACGCGTGGGGGCTGTTTGATTTCTGGAACTGGCTGCATAACGGCGCGGGGGAAAAGACCGTTGATATTCTTATTCGTATCGCGCTGATCCTGTTCTTCTCCGCCGTCGGCTGGACGCTGCTGGCAAGCCTTATCGAAAACCGTCTGGTGTCGGATGTCCACGGCAGGCCGCTGCCGAGCGCCCGCGCCCGCACGCTACTGACTCTGTGCCGCAACGCGCTGGCGGTTATCATCAGCACCATCACCATCATGATTGTGCTGTCGGAAATCGGCGTGAATATCGCCCCGCTGCTGGCGGGTGCCGGTGCGCTTGGGCTGGCGATCTCCTTTGGTTCGCAGACGCTGGTGAAGGATATTATCACCGGCATTTTTATCCAGTTTGAGAACGGGATGAACACCGGGGATCTGGTGACCATAGGACCGCTCACCGGCACGGTGGAACGAATGTCCATTCGCTCCGTCGGCGTACGTCAGGATACCGGCGCGTACCACATTATTCCGTGGTCATCGATCACCACCTTTGCCAACTTTGTGCGCGGCATTGGTTCGGTGGTGGCGAATTATGATGTCGATCGTCATGAGGATGCAGATAAGGCGAAGCAGGCGCTGCGGGATGCGGTGAGCGAACTGATGGAGATGGAGGATATTCGCGGGCTGGTGATTGGTGAACCGTCGTTCGCGGGTATCGTCGGGCTGACGAACACTGCCTTTACCCTGCGCGTGTCGTTCACCACCCAGCCCCTTAAGCAGTGGACGGTGCGCTTCGCCCTCGACAGCATGGTGAAAAAACACTTCGATCTGGCGAACGTGAGAGCGCCGGTGCAGACGTATCAGGTATTGTCGCCGCCCGCTTCGCCGCTGCCTCCGCAGGAGCCGACGCTGTAACCGAGCCGGGTGGCGGCTTCGCCTTACCCGGCCTGCGATGGGGGGCTATTTGCGGCGTTTGTTATCGTCCATAAAGGTCCAGGCGATAAAGCGGCTCTGCTTCTGGCCCTGCGCCATCTCTTTTTTGACTACCTTCACCGCGCCGACGTCGGTCAGCGCGCGGTAAAGCGGCGGCAGGTTATCGCCGCGGGAGACCAGCGTGGTAAACCATTTCACCTGACGACCGAAGCCCTTACTCTCGGCAATCATGCGCAAAATAAATGCCACTTCCCCGCCCTCGCACCACAGCTCCTGCTGCTGGCCGCCAAAGTTCAGCGCGCCGTCTTCAGCCTGGCCCAGGTTACGCCGCTTGCGTTCACTTCCCGCACGTGCGGAGGCGGCGGAGTCGTGGAAGGGCGGGTTGCACAGGGTGGCATCATATTGTTCGTTCTTGTGAATAATGCCGTTGAAAATAGCAGCGGGATCCTTTTGACGACGCAAACGAACGGCCCGGCTTAACCCTGGGTTAGCGTTGATAATGGCCTGTGCGCTGGCAAAGGCCTCGGCGCCGATCTCGCTGCCGGTAAACCGCCACTGGTACTCATGTGCGCCTATCAGGGGGTAGATCAGGTTCGCGCCCGTACCGATATCAAGCACGGTGGCCTGTTTCGGCACCACGCCGCCATTATCATCCGCCAGCAGATCGGCAAGATGATGGACATAATCCGCACGTCCTGGCACCGGTGGGCAGAGAAAGCCATCCGGGATGTCCCAGTGCGTAACGCCATAAAAATGGGCCAGCAGCGCTTTGTTCAGCGTCTTAACCGCCAGCGGATCGGCAAAGTTTACCGACGGTTCACCGGCTGGTGTCTGAACAATAAAATCCTGCAATTCCGGGCAGCTCAGGCACAGGGCTTTCATGTCGTAGCGGCTACGGTGGCGGTTACGCGGGTGCAATCCCGGCTTTTGGGAAGTCATGGCATTCTCCTTTAGACAGCCGCGTAAGATACCCTGTGACGGCGCGGGGGTAAATATCTGTCTGCGCTGCACAAAAAACCGACGAAAATCAGCAACCTGTATGTCTATGATCTGTCAGCAAATTGTCAGAATTTATCGTTCAAAAAATAAGCAGATCATCATCAAATTTTTGCGCTAAATCACGCGCGTCAGGCTTCTAAACTTAAGAGGAATCACCTGTTGTTTCCCCTGAGGATGTGATTATGAAAAAGTATCTGACCTTTATTATTGCGGGTGCGCTGGCAGGCGCATCGTTCTCAGCCTGGTCCGTTCAACCTCTGACCGACAGCAACGACACCAGCCAGCTACGTGCGGCCGGGACGGTCTCTGTCAGCCGGGCAAGCAACCTTGATGACCTTCAGGACAAGCTGGCCGAAAAAGCGCGTCAGGAAGGGGCTAAAGGCTTCGTGGTGAACGCCGCCGGTGGCGATAACCATATGTACGGCACCGCGACCATCTATAAATAACGCCCTCTTTTCCCACACTGCATCTGCCAGGCAGATGCAGTTCTCATTTCCTTCCTTCGCCTTGACTGTGCGTTTTTTAACCCCATATTAAGATAAATGGCTTAAACAGATCAGGAGAACATGATGGCTTCCGGCTGGGCGAATGACGACGCCGTTAACGAACAGATCAACAGTACCATTGAAGATGCGGTCGCGCGTGCTCGCGGTGAAATTCCGCGCGGCGAAAGTTTGACGGAATGCGAAGAATGCGGGGATCCGATTCCTGAAGCACGGCGTAAAGCCATTCCTGGCGTACGGCTATGCATTACCTGTCAGCAGGAGAAAGATTCAAAAAATGCGGCACATTCAGGATATAATCGTAGAGGATCGAAAGACAGCCAGTTACGTTGACTTTCCTTTACCGAAGTTAACCGCGCCAGCCGTTTACTTTACGCTCACGACTTTTAGCGAAACGCGTAGCAAAACGTGCCCTTCCGATGGCTTCTGTAAAGCGCATCCCCAAGAAATGTCAATTGCGCTTCTGAATTTATTAATAATCAATAAGTTATTTGTCATTCAATTTTTTTGAGTAACCACGTCAATTCTCTTCGATTTTATCTTCCACTAAAAACCGTGATACTTATCACATCGACGGAACATCGTCCCCTTAACAGAATAACCTGCGAGAATTGACCTATGAAAACCATCAAATATGCTGTTGCCGCTGTTGCCCTGTCCGCTCTGTCTTTCGGCGCTTTCGCCGTAGAGCCAGTCTCCTCTACTCAGGCACAGGATCTGAACAAAATCGGGGTGGTGAGTGCTGAAGGCGCGACCACGCTGGACGGTCTGGAAGCCAAACTGGCGGAAAAAGCTGCCGCTGCCGGCGCAAGTGGATACACCATCACCTCCACTAACGGTAATAACAAACTGAGCGGTACCGCGGTTATCTACAAGTAATCGAACGAATTATGCTCCACCCTCACCCTACCCTCTGGTGAGATGCTCCAACCCTCATTGACCCTGTTGTTGTTACCCTTGTTTGCCCGTCCGCCACTGGACGGGCTTTTTTTGCTTAAAACGACTGCGCCACGCGCTGCAACCCGGCTTCCACGGACGCCACTTCCCCTGCCGCCAGCAGACAGCAGGCCATTTGCAGCTTGATAGACTGCGGAACCGGCACCTTTCCGGCCAGACACTGTACGATCCAGTGCGCGGTGACTTGCGGATCTTTCGACTCAGGCAGGATCACATCGCTGTTCTCTTCCCCACGTTCGAGCACGACCCGCGTCCCGGCAGGCTCAATCAGCATCAGCTGTGGACAACGCTGCGGGTTGGCGTAAACCTCCCCTTCAGTCCCGTGCATCAGCAGCGCTCGCCCGCCGATTTCGGCAAAGAATTGACCGACCCGCGTCACGTACTCCGGATGGGAGACGCTGGAAAGACGCAGCGCGGCGTCTTCGGCAAACGGCGTCGCCAGCTTCGCCAGGGTGTGGGCGCTGTTACGCACCCCCATGCGCCAGCGCATGTCCAGCTGCTTTTCCAGCGGCGGGCAGAGCGCGCGCACGGGAATATAGACCGGCTGGTTCCCCTCCAGCTTTGCCTGCGCCTGGCCAGCATGGAGAGTGGGTTCGATGCCTAATAATTCCAGAATGGTTTCTGTCAGCACGCGCGTCGGATCTTCGCTCACGCCATGCACCACCACCGGGAAACCGAGTTTCTGCAACAGAATAGCCAGCAGCGGCGTGAGGTTTGCCTGCTTACGCGCGCCATTGTAGGTCGGGATCACAATCGGCATCGGCTTCGTGACGGGCGGGGTTAAACGCATCGTCTGCGACTGCATGGCCTCATAAAAACCGCGCATCTCCGCCTCACCTTCCCCTTTGATGCGCAGCGCAATCAGAATGCCGCCCATTTCCAGATCCGGCACGTCGCCATTCAGCATATGCGTGTACAACGCACGGGCCGTTTCCTGGTCCAGATCGCGAGCATGGTTTTTCCCACGCCCTACCTCTTTGATAATTTTGCGGTAATCCACGACATTTCTCCTGACAGCATCATCTTGTTAACAATATAGCCCGATGAACACGCACCCGATAGTGTTTTGTGATCATTATCAACCTGCTGTTTTCAGGTAAAAAAATAAACTCAAGCACTATTTGCATTATTTGTGATTGGAACTAAAGATTCGTACCTGCCCTTTTTTTGATTAAATAAACATCGGAAAGTTATTAAGGGTCAACGGTAAAAACGTCCAGGCAACGTTTTTGCCAGAAACACATTGGGATTTACTATGAACAAGGTTGCATTAGGGTTGTTTATCGCCACAACGGTGGGGTGTGCTGCATCCGCATTTGCGGAAACCAACGGTGAAGGGCAGATTAATTTCACCGGAGAAATTATCGATTCTGCTTGCCAGGTCGTGAATGGATTAAGTAATCCATTAGATGTTCAGTTAGGAAAAGTATCTAAAACGGTATTTACCGGCGCAGGCTCTACCAGCACACTCACGAAGTTTGATATTAAGTTAACCAATTGTCCGGAAACCGTAACCTCGGCTGCGATTAACTTCGGTGGTACCCCGGATGCGGATAATAATGCCACGCTGGCATTAACGCCCGATACCGATGCGGCTACTGGTGTAGCTATTCAGCTAATGGATGCTTCCGGGCAGCCTGTCACTCTGTATACCCCTTCGAAGCAATATCCTTTAGCCTCCGGAACGGAGGTTAACGACCTGGAGTTTGGTGCGCGTTATATTCAAACTCAGGCGGCAGTCACTGCGGGCCCTGCTAACTCTGTATCGACCTTCACCGTTATTTATAACTGATCTTATCAATCCTGAGATATTAATGCTCTTGCGGGCATTAATATCTCATCTTTTTATTGAGAAATCTTTATGCGCCACGGTTATTTACTGAGCACTCTTTTACTGGTAGCAGCCTCGGCACAGGCGGGTGTCGTGATCAATGGCACCCGTCTGGTCTATCAGGGAGATAAAAAGGAATCATCTCTTGGTCTTTCAAACCCAGATACCACGGATTATCTGGTGCAGTCCTGGGTCGATTCCGGTGGTAAAAACCTGGCCAAAGCACCGTTCCTGATCACCCCGCCGCTTTTCCGACTGGATGCGAAAGAAGATAACGTACTACGCGTGGTGCGTACGGGAGGAAATTTACCGGAAGACAGGGAATCTCTGTACTGGCTGAATATTAAAGCGATCCCGTCCTCAAAGCATGTTGAAGGCGTAAATACGCTGCAAATTGCCATTAACACCCGAATTAAATTGCTCTATCGCCCGTCAGCGGTAAAAGGCAAACCAGAAGATATGGCCGATAAACTTGAATGGCATCGTGAAGGGAATGATTTAGTGGTGAATAATCCCACGCCTTTCTATATGAATTTTCAGGCCGTCACCCTGAATGGTCAGAAAATCACGAAAGCCACCTGGGCTGTACCGAAAACTGAAACGCATTTTGCTTTACCTGGCAATGTCGGAGGCTCGACCGTCGTGTATTCCATTATTACGGATTACGGCAGCATCAGCCAGACATGGTCTAAACCCGTTCATTAATAATATTGCCCGGTAATAAAATCATCATGTACAGCCATAAAAAGCCGTTCACCTGCCGATTTTCGTCATTGCTGATGACTTTTTGTTGCCTGGCAATGGCGATCTTTGCGCAGCAGGTTTTGGCTGATGATTATTTTAACCCTGCCCTGCTGGACATTGATAACCCGCAGCAGGAAAAGACCGATCTGTCTGTCTATGAAAAAGGTCCCGGTCAGGCGCCAGGTAAATATCAGGTCGCGGTATTTATCAATAACAATAAAATTGATACCCGTGACGTGACCTTTAACGTAGTTAAAGATCCGCAGGGCACCAGCACGCTTCAGCCTTGTTTTACACTGGACGAATTAAAGAGCCTCGGGATCAAAACGCAAAAATATCCGCAGCTGAGGGCAGAAGGTCAATGCGCCGATCTACACGCCATCCCTTCGGCATCCGCGACCTTTCGCGTGCGCAATCAGCAGCTGCTGCTGAGCATTCCGCAAAAGGCGCTCGGACAGGTGCCACGCGGTTACATCGACCCGAAAGAGTTTGACGAAGGGATCAACGCGGGCCTGCTTAATTACAGCGTCAACGCCAGCCAGAGCCATGCGCGCCAGCAGGGTGAAGAGGATAGCAGCAGCCAGTACGTTAACCTGCGTCCCGGCTTCAACCTCGGGGCATGGCGCGTTCGTAACTACTCCACCTGGAATCGCAGCACCACGGGCCACGAGGAGAAACAGAAATTCACCTCCGTTTATACCTATGCGCAACGCGATATGGTGGCGATGAAAAGTGACGTGACGGTGGGCCAAAGCACCTCACCTTCCGACGTTTTTGACAGCGTCCCCTACACCGGCGTGGAGCTGAAATCCGACAACGACATGCTGCCGGACAGCGAAAAAGGCTATGCCCCTATTATTCGCGGCACCGCCCACAGTAACGCGCTGGTGATGGTCCGCCAGAACGGGTACGTGATTTATCAGAACACGGTCGCGCCGGGCGCATTCGAAATTAACGACCTCTACCCCACCGGCAGCAGCGGCGACCTCCAGGTCACGGTGAAAGAAACTGACGGCAGCGAAAGTCATTTCGTGGTGCCGTTTGCCTCCGTGCCGGTATTGCAGCGTGAAAAAAACCTGCGCTACAGCGTAACCGCCGGGCGTTATCGCTCTTATGACAAAGACGTTGAAAAGACCCCGTTTGCCCAGGGAAGCGCCATCTACGGTTTACCTCACGGCTTCACGGCCTACGGCGGCGTGCAGCAGAGCAGCCATTATCAGTCCCAGGCGCTCGGCGCCGGGAAAAACATGGGCGATTTGGGGGCGTTCTCCATTGACGTGACGCGCGCCAGAGCCCTGCTGAAAAAACAGCAGTCCAGCAAGGGCCAGTCGTGGCGCGTACGCTACAGCAAAGATTTCGCCGGTTCAGGCACTAACTTTTCGCTTGCGGGCTATCGCTATAACAGCAAGGGGTTTTACACCCTGGACGACACTATGGAATCGTATACCCGCGCCGACGACTGGTCTGCTCCCCAGCAGCGCCGCGCCCGTACAGAAGCCACCATTGACCAGACGCTGCCAGAAGGTTGGGGGTCGGTGACGCTGAGCATGGTGAAGGAAACTTACTGGAGCCAGAGCCAGAACATGACCTCCCTGAGCGTCAGCTACAACAACAGCTGGCACGGCGTGAGCTACAGCCTCAGCTACAGCATGAACAAAAACACCCACGACAGCGATGAAGACGGTAATGAGGTAACAAACGACAACCAGTTCTCGCTGAGCGTTTCGGTTCCGCTGGATCGCTGGATGCATAATACCTGGGCCACGTACAACCTGAACAACACCAAAGATGGCACCACGCAGAACATCGGTCTTAACGGTACGGCCCTGAAAGAAGACAACCTGAACTGGAATATCCAGGAAGGGCTGAGCAGCACCGGCAGCGGTAACTCCACCAGCATCAACACCGATTACAAAGCGACCTACGGCGAAGTGAGCGCAGGCGTCAGTCAGGATAAGTATCAGCAGACCCTGAACGTCGGTTTGCAGGGCGGCGTGGTGGCCCACGCTAACGGGATAACCCTGAGCCAGCCGCTCGGTGAAACCATCGCGCTGGTGAAAGCGCCAGGTACGCACGGCACCCATATCACCAACCAAACAGGCGTGGAGACTGACTTCCGTGGCTATACCGTCGTGCCGTTCGTGACCGCGTATCGCCATAACACCATCGCACTGGATACCGAAACGCTGCCGGAGGATGCCGACGTCACCCACGCGGCGCAAATTGTGACGCCGACCCGAGGGGCCGTGGTGCGCGCCAGCTTTACTACCCGCGTGGGTAATCGCGTCCTGATGACGCTTACACAAAATGGTAAACCGCTGCCCTTCGGCGCAACGGTCACCACCGGGGATAAGGACAGCGAATTTATTGTCGGAAATGACGGCCAGACTTACCTCTCGGGTCTGCCACAGCAAGGGCATCTCAGCGTTTCCTGGGGACAGGAGGCGAGCGAGCACTGCGTCGCTGACTATGCGCTAACGGATGAGAAAGAGAAAACCAGCATCATTAACGCTGCCGCGCAGTGCCATTGATTACCATTCAGGCTAACGATTATGCAAATGATTAAACAGTGCTTTTTATTACTGGTTCTGGGAACCGCCGCGTTATTTATGCCGCATGCGAAGGCGACCTGCACCACGCCGGATCTGCCCAAAATGATTAACGTGGCCTCCATCTCTGTCCCCACGACGCTGGCCGTTGGCGCAACTATCCCGGGTACAGAGCAAAGCGTTCATGTTGCCGGGCACTGCGATCAGAGTATCGACAGCGGTCTGGAAATTGTTTCCTGCTACTACGGCACCGGCGCGGAAATTCCTGGGCTCAGGGGCGTTTATGATTCCGGCGTACCGGGGATTGGGGTCGCACTAATGAACGATCAGGGTCAGCGAATCAGCGGAGCAGGCGGAGTACAGTGCGATTCACGCGGAACGCCTGTTGCCTATGTTTCTACCGATGGCACACAGTCGTTTAACTTTGACGTCACGCTTGAACTGGTGAAAACAAGCGACGCCGTGACATCCGGCACGCTGGTGCAGTCTCAGACCGAATTCGGCATTGGCGTTTTTGGCCATGAAGGGATCGGCAGCCCTAATCATATTGCGTATGCAGGTAACGTCATTTTGCATCAGGTCACCTGCTCTGTTTCGCCAAAAAATCTCACCGTTAATTTGGGCGATTTTCCCGTCAGTGATTTTATGAGCGTGGGGTTTTTATCCAGCCCCGCTCAGACGTTTAATATCACCGTTAACTGTGACACAACCGTTCAGCCTGAGCTAAAAATCACCAGTGCTAACGGGTACGAAACGGCATTTGAGGGAGTGATCAAACTGACGAAGCAGACGGGCATGGCAAGGGGCGTCGGGGTAAGAATGCTGTTTGATGACCATATCGCGACCTTTGACTCCTACGTCAACACCCAAAGCCAGGCCGTTGCCAATGAAACGCTGGATATCCCCTTTCAGGTTCGCTACGAGCAGACCAGCGATGTGGTGACGCCCGGCCCCGCCAACACCATAGCAACCATCACTCTCGCCTATAAGTGACAAATATGAAAAAGACAATCGCGTTTCTGGCGGTGGGCTTACTGGCCCAGGCTCACGCAGACGACATTCAGATCCAGATGACGGGAAATATTTACGCCAATACCTGCGTCATTGACAGCGCCAGCCGCAACCTGACGGTGGACTTAGGCCAGGCGGTGTCGGGCAGTTTTAGAGACGTGGGGGATACCGGCGAGTGGAAAGACTTTTCCCTGTCAGTATCGCACTGCCCAGCCACGCTGGCGCTTGCCACGGCCTTTTTCTATGGCCAGGCAGACAGCGTGCATCCGACCAAATTTGCCAATATCGGTAGCGCAAAGGGACTAGCGCTGGAGCTGGCAGACCGACAGGACAAAATACTGATTGCCCCGCAGGCCGCCTTTAACGCCGCCATCAATCCGAGCGACCACACGGCAACCTTTCCTCTGTCCGCACGCTACTACGCCACCTCAATGCCCGTCACTGCCGGGACGTTCAACAGCGTGATTCAGGTGACATTCACTTACCAGTAGGACCGCGCCTCTTTGCACGGATGCTTTTTGTACGCCCGGCAGAGGGTTTTGCCGGGCGTTTTTTTACCTCCGGCACTTCTGGCTGCTCAATCGGGAAGATCGGCAGCGCATTCAGCAGCCGCTGGCCATAGTTTTTGGTAAGCAGGCGTTTGTCATAAATCACCACCTCGCCCCAGCAGCCGTGGCTACGGATCAAGCGCCCGACCTGCTGGATCAGGTTAAACGACGCCGCAGGCAGGCTTTGCACTTCAAACGGATAACGGTTAAGGCTTTTCAGCCATTCGCCTTCGGTGATCACCACCGGGCTGTCGATGGGCGGGAAGGCAATTTTATGGATATGCACCTGCGTCAGGTAGTCGCCTTTTAAATCCAGCCCTTCCGCAAAGGACTGTAGCCCCACCAGCACGCTACGCTCGCCGTTATCAATGCGTTTACGGTGGGTTTCCACCAGCCGATAGCGCGGCTGATCGCCCTGCACCAGCAGGAGTAAGCGCAGATCGGTGACGTGCTCCAGGAAGCGTTGCATCGCGCGGCCGCTGGCAAACAGCACCAGCATACCGGGGTATTTTTTACTCTCAACCTGCTCGCGGAAGTAGGCCGCCATTTCCGCAATATGCTGCTCTTCGTTATCGATAAGCGGCTCATAGTTCATGCGCGGGATCACCAGCTTGCCCTGCTCACAGTGGTTGAACGGCGAGTCCAGGGCCACAAAACGGTCCCCCGCTTTCTCTTTCAGGCCGCTCATTTCCTGCAACCTTGAGAAGCTGTTCAGTGAACGCAGGGTTGCCGACGTCACTACCACGTGCGGCACGCTGCGCCAGATCAGCTTTTCCAGCTGATCGGCCACGCGGATGCCCACGCAGTGGAAGAACAGATGTACCTGTCCGTCTCGCACTTCGCGGGTGGCCCACTTTGTCACTGGCGCCCCGGACGCCTGCGCCATCGAGGCCAGCCGCCAGAGTTTGCTCTGCGCCTCAAACATGCCCAGCGCGCGGTTCATTTGCAGCAGAATGCGGTGCAAGCGCACCACGTCATGGGTACCGGTTTTCTCGCTGAGATCGTTTAAGAACATCTCCGCCAGCCCGCGCAGCTTTTCAAGGTGCTTCGCCAGCTGCTGGCAAATCTCCATCACTTCCTGTGGCAACTCCCCCATCGCAAAGCGGTGTTCCGCTTCCTGGGTGGCGGGAAGATACAGGTCAAGGATGTTATTCAGCGAGGCGATGAGGCCGTACACCTCTTCACAGTGCTCGCTCAACCGCTCCGGGACCGCCAGCGGCGGCGTGGTTTTCGGGCGGAACTGCTCCATGCAGGTTGCCACCAGCTTGCAGAACAGATCGAGTTGCAGGCGAAACCACGGGGCGGTAATTTCCGCACTCATCTCCAGCGCATCCCGCGCCACGTCGGGCAGATGATGACCTTCATCCAGCACCAGCAGCAGGTTTTTGGGCTCCGGCAGGACCGCTTCACTCTCCAGGGCAGCCATCACCAGCGCATGGTTGGCGACAACCACCTCCGCTTCCTGAATCTCACGCCGGGCGACAAAGAACGGGCACTCGCGATAGTAATGACAGTTGCGGTTCAGGCAGCTCGCTTTATCGGTGCTGAGCCTGCGCCACAGGTCGTCGCCGATCGCCTGGCTGGTGTGATCCCGCAGGCCGTCCCACCTGTAGCCGTCGAGATCGGCCTTTAGCTTTGCGCACTGCTCCTGCTCCGCCTTGTTGTTTGGCGTCAGCTCGTCATCAAGAAACGCGAGCAGATCCTGCTGGGAGGGTTCACTGCTGGCCAGCGCCGCCAGATTGCGCGGGCAGACGTAACGCCCGCGACCAAAGGCGGCGGTGAAGCGTAAATCCGGGATAATTTTGCGCAGCAGCGGCAAATCTTTGCTGAAGATCTGATCCTGCAAGGCCACGTTAGCGGTACTGACCACCAGCGTTTTGTCTTCTTCCCGCGCGATGGCAATGCCGGGAATGAGATACGACAGGGTTTTCCCGACGCCGGTCGGGGCTTCAATCGCCAGATGTCGTCCGTCGTCCCCGGCGAGCGTTTTTGCCACGTCGGCAATCATCTGCCGCTGCGGGGCTCGGGGGATAAAGTCGGGGATCTGCTGTTGTAGCGCCTTATACCATGCGCCAATTTGCGCCTTGAGCGCAGCGGTTAAAGCCATCGGAAAACCTGAAATACTGTATAAACAGCCACTATTGTGGCACTTTCTCTCCGCTGCCGCAAAAAGAAAAGCCCGGCTTTACGACCGGGCTTCCAGATTACTGCGGGTTAGCAGGTTTACGCGGGCGGCGTCGGCGCTGCCCCTCGCCTGCCGGTTTCCCTTCGCCGCTACGCCACGGGTTTTCACCGGCTGGTTTGCTGTCGTTATTACGACGCGGCGGTTTGCCCGAAGATTTCGGCGCGCCACCTTCGGCACGACGCGGCTGCTGGCCGCGACCACCGCCGCCCTGACCGCGCCCGCCACCCTGACGACCGTTCTGAATTGGCTCGGCTTTGATCGACGGGTCCACTTCATAACCCGGGGTTTCAATGCGCGGGATCTCTTTCTTCAGCAGGCGTTCGATGTCGCGCAGCAGCTTGTGTTCATCCACGCAAACCAGAGAGAGCGCTTCCCCGGTTGCCGCCGCGCGTCCGGTACGGCCGATACGGTGAACGTAATCTTCCGGCACGTTTGGCAGCTCGTAGTTCACCACGTGCGGCAGCTCTTCAATGTCCAGGCCACGAGCGGCGATGTCGGTTGCCACCAGCACGCGAATGTCGCCGGATTTAAAATCAGCCAGCGCGCGGGTACGCGCACCCTGACTCTTGTTGCCGTGGATCGCCGCGCTGCGAATACCGTCTTTATTGAGCTGTTCCGCCAGGTGGTTAGCGCCGTGCTTGGTGCGGGTAAAGACCAGCACCTGCTGCCAGTTGCCCTGGCCGATCATCTGGGAGAGCAGTTCCCGCTTGCGCTTCTTATCCACAAAGTGCACGTGCTGCGTCACCTGCTCGGAGGCGGTATTGCGGCGCGCGACTTCCACTTCCAGCGGGTTATGCAGCAGCTTTTCCGCCAGTGCCTTGATCTCGTCGGAGAAAGTCGCGGAGAAGAGCAGGTTCTGACGACGCGTCGGCAGCTTCGCCAGCACGCGGCGAATGTCGTGGATGAAGCCCATATCCAGCATACGGTCGGCTTCGTCCAGCACCAGAATTTCGATGTTATCGAGCTTCACCGCGTTCTGGTGTTCCAGATCCAGCAGACGCCCCGGCGTTGCCACCAGCACGTCCACGCCGCCGCGCAGCTTCATCATCTGTGGGTTAATGCTTACCCCGCCGAAAACCACCAGCGAACGAATGTTGAGGTAGCGGCTATATTCACGCACGTTCTCGCCAATCTGGGCCGCCAGTTCGCGGGTTGGGGTGAGGATCAGCGCACGCACCGGACGACGGCCTTTGGCGTGCGGCTGGTTTTTTACCAACAGCTCCAGCAGCGGCAGGGTAAAGCCTGCGGTCTTACCGGTACCGGTCTGCGCGCTTGCCATCAGGTCACGGCCCTGCAAAACGGCCGGAATGGCCTGCTGCTGGATAGGGGTTGGCTCAACGTAGCCCTGCTCTGCGATGGCGCGCAGAATTTCCGGGTTCAGACCAAGGGAATCAAAAGACATAAAAACTCCGAACCGCCCCGACCATCACAGGTGTAGTTTTCAGGGAGATATAACGAATAGAAGGACAAAAACCACAATGTCGCGAAGGAGCGGAGTGTAGCAGCTTTTGTGACGTGGCGCATAAAATATCCCCGGCGATGACTCGACGTTTGCGCAAATCAGGCATAATCTTAATCAATCGATTGATTAATTTTTAATGCTGCTATGAATACAACCCCAACGACAACCAAAGGCGAACAGGCGAAAAGTCAGCTTATCGCCGCCGCGCTAGCGCAGTTTGGCGAGTATGGTCTGCATGCCACCACGCGGGATATCGCCGCTCAGGCCGGGCAGAATATTGCGGCCATCACCTACTATTTTGGCTCAAAAGAGGATTTATACCTCGCTTGCGCCCAGTGGATCGCGGATTTTATCGGCACCAGCTTTCGCCCGCACGTGGAAGAAGCCACCGCGCTGTTCAGCCAGCCAGAGCCTGACCGGGCTGCCATCCGCCAGCTGATCCTTAACGCCTGTCACAACATGATCCGCCTGCTGACGCACGACGATACGCTGAACCTGAGCAAATTTATCTCCCGCGAGCAGCTCTCCCCCACTACAGCGTACCAGCTGGTGCACGATCAGGTGATCGCCCCGATGCACAGCCATCTGACCCGGCTGATCGCCGCCTATACCGGACGGGACGCCAGCGATACCGACACCATTTTGCATACCCACGCCCTGCTGGGCGAAGTGCTCGCCTTCCGTCTGGGGCGTGAGACCATCCTGTTACGTACGGGCTGGACACAATTCGATGAGGATAAAGCCGCGCAAATTAGCCAGGTCATTACCTGTCACGTTGATCTGATCCTGCAAGGCTTAACGCAAAGGAGCCAGAAGTCATGAAAAAACCTGTCGCCATCATTCTGGTGGTTGTTGTGTTACTTGCTGCGGGAATCGGTGGCTGGCTGTGGTATCAGAGCCAGCAGGATCGTGGCCTGACGCTGTACGGCAACGTGGATATCCGCACCGTGAACATGAGCTTCCGCGTCGGCGGACGGCTGGCCTCGCTGAACGTTGACGAAGGCGATGCCATCAAAGCCGGGCAGACGCTGGGAATGCTGGACAAAGCCCCGTTTGAGAACGCGCTGATGCAGGCAAAAGCAGGCGTCTCCGTCGCACAGGCGCAATACGACCTGATGCTGGCGGGCTACCGTGACGAAGAGATCTCCCAGGCGGCCGCTGCCGTTAAGCAGGCAAAAGCCGCCTATGACTATGCGCAGAATTTCTATAACCGTCAGCAAGGCTTATGGAAAAGCCGTACTATTTCCGCCAACGACCTGGAAAACGCGCGCTCATCCCGCGACCAGGCACAGGCGACGCTGAAATCTGCCCAGGATAAGCTAAGCCAGTACCGCACCGGTAACCGTGCGCAGGACATTGCCCAGGCGAAGGCCAGCCTTGAGCAGGCGCAGGCGCAGTTAGCCCAGGCGGAGCTGGATCTGCACGACACCACGTTAGTCGCCCCGTCTGACGGCACGCTGATGACCCGCGCCGTGGAGCCGGGCAGCATGCTCAGCGCGGGCAGCACCGTGTTAACGCTCTCCTTAACCCGTCCGGTGTGGGTGCGCGCTTACATTGATGAGCCAAATCTGGGCCAGATGCAGCCGGGCCGCGAACTGCTGCTCTATACCGACGGTCGCCCGGACAAGCCGTATCACGGCAAAGTGGGCTTCGTCTCCCCTACCGCCGAGTTCACGCCAAAAACCGTTGAAACCCCGGACCTGCGTACCGACCTGGTGTATCGCCTGCGCATCATCGTCACCGATGCGGACGACGCGCTGCGTCAGGGCATGCCTGTTACCGTGACCTTAAACGACGGGGAACGACATGAATGATGCGGTTATCCAGCTCAACAATCTGGTCAAACGCTTCCCGGGAATGGCTAAACCGGCGGTCGCGCCGCTGAATTGTACGATTCAGAAAGGCTATGTGACCGGGCTGGTGGGGCCGGACGGCGCGGGTAAAACCACGCTGATGCGGATGCTGGCGGGATTGCTGAAGCCGGATGAAGGCAGTGCCAGCGTGCTTGGCCTCGATCCGATCAAAGACGACGCGGCGCTCCACGGCATGCTCGGCTATATGCCGCAGAAGTTTGGTCTGTACGAAGATCTGACGGTAATGGAAAACCTCAACCTGTATGCCGATCTGCGCAGCGTTACCGGCGAAACCCGGCAGAAAACCTTCCAGCGTCTGCTGGCGTTTACCTCCCTCGGCCCGTTCACCGACCGGCTGGCGGGCAAACTTTCCGGCGGGATGAAGCAGAAGCTGGGGCTGGCCTGCACGCTGGTGGGCGAACCGAAGGTGCTATTGCTGGATGAACCCGGCGTGGGCGTGGACCCGATTTCCCGCCGCGAGCTGTGGCAGATGGTGCACGAGCTGGCGGGTGACGGCATGCTGATCCTCTGGAGTACCTCTTACCTTGATGAAGCAGAGCAGTGCCGCGACGTGCTGCTGATGAATGAAGGCGAACTGCTCTATCAGGGCGAACCCACCGAGCTGACGCAAACCATGGCCGGGCGCAGTTTTCTGCTGCACAGCGCGCAGGAGTCCAACCGCAAGCTGCTGCAACGGGTACTGAAGCTGCCGCAGGTGAGCGACGGGATGATTCAGGGCCGTTCGGTGCGCGTGATCCTCAAAAAAGAGACTACCGCCGACGATATCCGCCGTGCGCAGGGTATGCCTGAGATCGACATGACAGAGACCGCGCCGCGCTTTGAAGATGCGTTTATCGATCTGCTGGGCGGGGCGGGAACCTCAGAATCACCGCTTGGCGCCATCCTGCACACGGTGGAAGGCACGCCGGGCGAAACGGTCATTGAAGCGAAATCGCTCACCAAAAAATTCGGCGATTTCGCCGCCACCGATAACGTCAATTTTGCCGTGAAGCGCGGCGAGATATTTGGCCTGCTCGGGCCGAACGGCGCGGGGAAATCCACCACCTTTAAAATGATGTGCGGCCTGCTGGTACCGACCTCCGGCAAAGCGCTGGTGCTGAACATGGATCTCAAAGTCAGCTCCGGCAAGGCGCGCCAGCACCTGGGCTATATGGCGCAGAAGTTTTCGCTCTACGGCAACCTGACGGTGGAGCAAAATCTGCGATTTTTCTCCGGCGTCTATGGCCTGCGGGGACGGGCACAGAATGAGAAGATCGGCCGCATGTGCGACGCCTTCGGCCTGACCGATATCGCCTCACACGCTACCGACGCTCTGCCTCTTGGCTTCAAACAGCGGCTGGCGCTGGCCTGCTCACTGATGCACGAGCCGGATATCCTGTTTCTTGATGAACCGACTTCAGGCGTGGACCCCCTCACCCGCCGCGAATTCTGGCTGCATATCAATAGCATGGTGGAAAAAGGCGTGACCGTGATGGTCACCACCCACTTTATGGACGAGGCAGAGTATTGCGACCGCATCGGGCTGGTCTATCGCGGCAAGCTGATTGCCCACGGCACCCCGGATGACCTGAAAGCGCAGGCCGCCGACGACGCGCAGCCAGACCCGACCATGGAGCAGGCGTTTATCACCCTCATCCACGACTGGGATAAGGAGAATGCCCATGCACAGTAATGCGATTTCGTGGCGCAGGGTGCGCGCGCTATGCATTAAAGAGACGCGCCAGATCGTGCGTGACCCCAGCAGCTGGCTGATTGCGGTGGTGATCCCCCTGCTGCTGCTGTTTATTTTCGGCTACGGGATTAACCTCGACTCCAGCAAGCTGCGGGTCGGGATTTTGCTGGAGCAGCAGAGCGAAGAGGCGCTGGACTTCACCCACGCCATGACCGGCTCGCCCTACATCGATGCCGCCATCAGCGACAACCGGCAGGAACTGATCCAGAAAATGCAGGCCGGAAAAATTCGCGGTCTGATCGTCATTCCGGTCGATTTTGCCGCCAATATGGCACGCCCGGGCGCCGATGCGCCAATTCAGGTGATCACCGACGGCAGCGAGCCGAACACCGCCAACTTCGTGCAGGGCTACGCGGAGGGTATCTGGCAGCTCTGGCAGATGCAGCGCGCCGAAGACCGGGGGGAGGAGTTTGAACCGCTGATTGACGTGCAGACGCGCTACTGGTTTAACCCCGCCGCCATCAGCCAGCATTTTATTATTCCGGGGGCGGTCACCATCATCATGACGGTGATTGGCGCGATCCTCACCTCGCTGGTGATCGCCCGCGAATGGGAGCGCGGCACCATGGAGGCGCTGCTCTCGACCGAAGTGACGCGCGTCGAGCTGCTGCTCTGCAAGCTGATCCCCTACTACTTCCTCGGCATGCTGGCGATGCTGCTGTGTATGCTGGTCTCGGTATTTATTCTTGGCGTGCCGTACCGCGGCTCGCTGGTGCTGCTGTTCTTTATTACCAGCCTGTTTTTGCTCAGCACGCTGGGGATGGGACTGTTAATTTCCACCATCACCCGCAACCAGTTTAACGCCGCACAGGTGGCGCTTAATGCCGCCTTCCTGCCGTCGATTATGCTCTCCGGCTTTATCTTCCAGATAGACAGTATGCCGGCGGTGATCCGCGCCGTGACCTACATCATTCCGGCGCGCTACTTTGTGAGCACCCTGCAAAGCCTGTTCCTGGCGGGAAATATTCCGGTGGTGCTGATTATCAACACCCTGTTTTTGCTGGCGTCGGCGGTGATGTTTATCGGGCTGACGTGGATGAAAACGAAAAGAAGATTAGATTAGCCATCGGATTTTGTAGGTCGGGTAAGCGCAAGCGCCACCCGACAGGAGGACGACGCGATGTTTCACCGTTTATGGACATTGATCCGCAAAGAGCTGCAATCCTTGCTGCGCGAGCCGCAGACCCGCGCCATTCTGGTGCTGCCGGTGCTGCTTCAGGTTGTACTGTTTCCGTTTGCCGCCACGCTGGAGGTCACCAACGCCACCATCGCCATTTACAACGAAGACAACGGCAAGCATTCCGTCGAGTTGACGCAGCGTTTCGCCCGCGCCAAAGCCTTTACCCATGTCCTGCTTCTGGAAAGCCCGCAGGCGATCCAGCCCACCATCGACACGCAGAAAGCATTATTGCTGGTGCGCTTCCCGGCGGACTTCTCCCGCAACCTGGACACATTCCAGACCGCGCCGATGCAGCTGATCCTCGACGGACGTAACTCCAACAGCGCCCAGATTGCGGCGAACTATTTGCAACAGGTGGTGAAGGATTACCAGCAGGAGCTGATGGCAGGCAAACCCAAACCCAACAACAGCGAGCTGGTGGTGCGCAACTGGTACAACCCGAACCTGGACTATAAATGGTTTGTGGTGCCGTCATTAATCGCCATGATCACCACCATTGGCGTGATGATTGTCACCTCGCTGTCCGTGGCGCGCGAACGTGAGCAAGGTACGCTGGATCAGCTGCTGGTCTCACCGCTCGCCACCTGGCAGATATTTGTCGGCAAGGCGGTGCCGGCACTGATTGTCGCGACGTTCCAGGCCACCATCGTGCTGGGAGTGGGAATATGGGCGTACCAGATCCCGTTTGCCGGATCGCTGGCGCTGTTTTACTTCACGATGGTAATTTACGGCCTGTCGCTGGTGGGGTTTGGGCTGCTGATTTCCGCGCTCTGCTCAACGCAGCAGCAGGCGTTTATCGGGGTGTTTGTCTTTATGATGCCGGCGATCTTGCTTTCAGGGTACGTTTCGCCAGTGGAGAACATGCCGGTGTGGTTACAGGATTTGACGTGGATAAACCCGATTCGTCACTTCACGGATATCACCAAGCAAATCTATCTGAAGGATGCGAGTCTGGATATTGTGTGGGGAAGTTTGTGGCCGCTACTGGTCATCGCGGCCACAACGGGCTCAGTGGCCTATGCGATGTTTAGACGAAACATCGCGTAGTTTTTTCTCTTTGGTGAGCAATGACACCACCGCAGGCCCTGCGAGGATAGCCAGACCCGCCAGGGCCAGCAGCAGGTTGTTTTGCAGCACGCGTGACAACAGCCACAGGACGATCATTGCCGCACCAAAATACCAGGTGGTGGTGAGCTCTTCGAGCACATCACCCACTTCACGCCAGCGCGCGTCGTGGTGACGCTGTAAAAACAGCATCGACAGCACGGTCACGCCGTAAACCACGCATAACCCTAAGCCGACACGCACCAGCGTGCCGCTCATCCAGCCCATCACCAGTACGGCCACGACCAGTAAATGCAACATTATCTGCCAGCAACTCAAACCGGTTGCGACACGAACGCGTTGTTGCCACTTCATGGCTTCTCTCCTGAAGGATTTTTCTCTGCTAATTCAGACTACCGCACTTTACGGAAAATTCCGTAACGCCGCATCTTTTTGTGACGCCTACTACACTTTATTTTCATCGGGATAGTCACCCAGGAAGGTGTTTATGAGCAAAAAAACGCAGCATTTCTCGCTTAAGGTGCTGACGATAAACATTCATAAGGGCTTCACAGCATTTAACCGCCGCTTCATTTTACCGGAGCTGCGCGACGCGGTACGCACCGTCAGCGCCGATATTGTCTGCCTCCAGGAGGTCATGGGCGCGCACGAAGTGCACCCGATGCATTTCGAAAACTGGCCCGACACGCCCCACTACGAGTTTCTGGCGGATACCATGTGGAGCGACTACGCCTACGGGCGCAATGCGGTCTACCCGGAGGGGCATCACGGTAACGCGGTGCTGTCGCGTTTTCCTATCGAGCATTATGAGAACCGCGACGTCTCCGTTGGCGAGAGCGAAAAACGCGGGCTGTTATACTGTCGTATCACCCCCCCGGCGCTCGATTTTCCCATTCATGTGGGCTGTGTTCATCTTGGCCTGCGTGAAGCCCACCGTCAGGCCCAGCTACAGATGCTGGCAGACTGGACCAATGCGCTGCCGGAGGGCGAGCCCGTAGTAGTGGCCGGTGATTTCAACGACTGGCGACAGCGGGCCAACCATCCGCTGAAGGTGAAGGCGGGGCTGGAGGAGATCTTTACCCGCTCACGCGGTCGTCCCGCGCGGACGTTTCCGGTGCGCTTCCCCCTGCTGCGCCTTGACCGCATTTACGTAAAAAATGCCCACGCCAGCAGCCCGACGGCGCTGGCTTTACTCAACTGGCGACATCTCTCCGACCATGCCCCACTCAGCGCGGAGATCCACTTATGAAATGCACATGGCAGGAAGGTAACCGTATTACGCTGCTGGAAAATGGCGATAACTTTTATCCGGCGGTTTTTGAGGCGATTAGCCACGCACAGCAGAAAGTCTTTCTGGAAACGTTTATCTGGTTTGAAGACGACGTGGGCAGGCAGTTGCACAGCGCACTGCTGCATGCCGCCCGTCGCGGTGTAAAAATCGAGGTTCTGCTCGACGGATATGGTTCGCCGGATCTCAGCGACGAATTTGTTAACGAGCTCACCGCCGCAGGGGTGGTGTTCCGCTATTACGATCCCGGCCCGCGTCTGTTCGGCATGCGCACCAACCTGTTCCGTCGAATGCACCGCAAAATTGTGGTGGTGGATGAAACGGTGGCCTTCGTTGGCGGCATTAACTACTCCGCCGAGCATATGTCGGATTACGGTCCCGAAGCTAAACAGGACTACGCGATCCGTATCGAAGGACCGGTGGTTCAGGACATCCAGCTGTTCGTGCTGGAAAACTTACCCGGCAAAGAGGCCGCTCGCCGCTGGTGGCGACGCCGTCATCGCCCGGAAGAGAACCGCAAGCCCGGCGAGGCGCAGGCGCTGTTCGTCTGGCGGGATAACGAGGAGCACCGGGACGATATCGAGCGTCATTACCTGAAGATGCTGGCGAATGCGAAGCGCGAGGTGATTATCGCCAACGCCTATTTCTTCCCCGGTTACCGGATTTTGCACGCCATGCGCAACGCGGCCCGACGCGGCGTGAGCGTGAAGCTTATCGTGCAGGGTGAGCCCGATATGCCGATTGTGAAGGTGGGCGCGCGTCTGCTCTATCGCTATCTGGTCAAAAGCGGCGTGCAGATCTATGAATATCGCCGCCGCCCGCTGCACGGCAAAGTCGCCGTGATGGATGACCACTGGGCGACCGTTGGCTCCAGCAACCTCGATCCGCTGAGCTTATCGCTCAATCTGGAAGCGAACCTGATCATCCACGATCGCCAGTTTAATCAGACCCTGCGCGATAACCTTCAGGGACTTATCAATAAAGACTGCGTGCGTGTGGATGAGTCTATGGTGCCAAAACGGAGCTGGTGGAACGTGGGCATCGGCGTGGTGGTGTTCCACTTCCTGCGCCACTTCCCGGCCATGGTGGGCTGGCTGCCCGCGCATACGCCGAAACTGGCGCTGGTGGATCCGCCTGTGCAACCCGAAATGGAAACCCAGGACCGCGTAGAGGCGGAAGATGGAGGGAAAACCTGATGTCGAAATCTCATCCTCGCTGGCGGCTGGCGAAAAAAATCCTGACCTGGCTGTTCTTCATTGCCGTCGCGGTCCTGCTGGTGGTGTATGCCCAAAAGGTGGACTGGGAAGAGGTGTGGAAAGTTATTCGCAACTACAACCGGACAGTCCTGCTGGGGGCCGTTGGGCTGGTGATTGTGAGCTACTTGATGTACGGCTGCTATGACCTGCTGGGACGTGCCTACTGCGGACATAAGCTTGCCAAACGGCAGGTTATGCTGGTGTCATTCATCTGCTATGCCTTTAACCTGACGCTGAGCACCTGGGTGGGCGGGATTGGTATGCGCTATCGCCTGTACTCCCGCCTTGGCTTACCGGGCGGCACCATCACGCGTATTTTCTCCTTAAGCATCACCACCAACTGGCTGGGGTATATCCTGCTGGGCGGGGTGATTTTCACCATCGGCGTGGTGCAGCTGCCTGCGCACTGGTACATCGATGAGGCTACCCTGCGCATCCTGGGCATCGTACTGCTGCTGATCATCGCCGCCTACCTGTGGGCCTGCGCCTTTGCCAAACGTCGTCACATGACCATTAAAGGCCAGAAGCTGGTGCTGCCGTCATGGAAGTTTGCCGTCCTGCAAATGGTGGTTTCCAGCGCTAACTGGATGGCGATGGGGGCCATTATCTGGCTGTTGATTGGCGAAGATGTGAACTACTTCTTCGTGCTGGGCGTGCTGCTGGTAAGCAGTATTGCCGGGGTGATTGTGCATATTCCGGCGGGTATTGGCGTACTGGAAGCGGTGTTTATCGCGCTGCTTGCGGGGGAGCATGTGTCTCACGGGACGATTATCGCCGCCCTGCTCGCGTACCGCATGATCTACTACTTCCTGCCGCTGGCGCTGGCAACGGTCTGTTATCTGGTGCTGGAGAGTCGGGCGAAGAAGCTGCGCGCGAAGAATGAGAGGATGTTAGCGAAGTGAATAAGTCGGGTGGCGGCTTCGCCTTACCCGACCTACGGTTCGCCTTTCGTAGGCCGGGTAAGGCGAAGCCGCCACCCGGCATAACAATCCTAGCGACGGTTGCCAAAAATACGCAGCAGCATCAGGAACAGGTTGATGAAGTCCAGATAAAGCGTCAGCGCGCCCAGAATCGAGTATTTGCGCAGGTTTGAACTGTCGCGAACATCAATTTGTTCACCGATGTTTTTCAGCTTCTGGGTGTCATAGGCGGTTAAGCCCACGAAGATCACCACCCCGATATAGGTCACCGCCCACATCAGCGCGTCACTCTTCAGCCACAGGTTCACCAGCGACGCCAGCACGATCCCTATCAGCCCCATAAACAGCATGTTGCCGAAGCCGCTCAGGTCACGTTTGGTGGTGTACCCGTACAGGCTCATCACACCGAACATCCCGCCGGTCACCACAAAGGTGCTGGCGATGGAAGAGTAGGTGTAAACGATGAAAATACTGGAAAGCGTCAGCCCGGTCAGCGCCGAATAGAGCATAAACAGCGTGGTCGCCATACCCGCGCTGAGCTTGTGCACCAGCCCGGAGAGCACGAACACCAGCGCCAGTTGCGCAATAATCAGCCCAAAGAAGGTGATTTTGCTTGAGAAGATAAACATCATCAGTTCAGGCGTGTTTGCCGCATACCACGCGATAAACGCGGTAAGCAGCAGGCCAACCGTCATCCAGCCATACACCTGAGCCATGTAGGTTTGCAGCCCGCTACGGGTCTGCTGAACTATCGAATCGGAACGCGGAAATCGGTCCATGATTCACTCCTGATTAAGTAAACACACACGTTAAGAGTAACACATCCGCGTAAACCAACTACCAACGGCTGGCGGCATGTTTATCGCTGTCGCGTGATTCCACCCAGCGCTCACCTTCCGGCGTCGCTTCACGCTTCCAGAACGGCGCTTTGGTTTTAAGGTAATCCATGATGAACTCCCCCGCCGCAAAAGCACTCCCGCGATGGGCGCTGGTGACGCCGACAAACACAATCTCTTCGCCGGGCCACATTTCGCCGATGCGATGGATAACCGTAACGCGCCCTAGTGGCCAGCGGCCTCGCGCCTCTTCCACAATGGCCGCCAGCGATTTTTCGGTCATTCCCGGATAGTGCTCCAGCGTCAGCGCTTTTACGCTGTCGCCGAGATTATGATTACGCACTTTCCCGGTAAACGTCACGACCGCGCCGTCTTCGTCGCGCCCGGCCAGCCAGTCATATTCCGTGCCCACGTTAAAACGCTCATGGCCGACCAGAATTCGGGTTTCCGTCATCTTAACCCCCTGTGACCGGCGGGAAGAAGGCCACTTCGTCCCCATCGGCCAGCGGGTGGGTCAACTCCACCAGCGTCTGGTTCACGGCGGCCAGCAGTTTGCCTTCGTCCAGCGCCAGCGCCCAGCGGTCGCCTTGCGCCGCCAGATGCGCACGCAGGGCGGCGACATTTTCGAAAGAGCCGTCCAGCGTCAGGCTGTCGGTATTGACCAGCTCACGGACCTGGGCAAAAAAGAGCACCTTAATCATGGCTTTCCACCTTAAAATCACCGGATTTGCCGCCGCTTTTTGCCAGCAGACGCACCGGGCCAATCACCATATCTTTCTGTACCGCTTTACACATGTCGTAGATGGTCAGCGCCGCCACGGAGGCCGCCGTCAACGCCTCCATCTCCACGCCGGTTTTCCCGGTTAAGCGGCACAGGGACTCGATACGCACACGGTTATGCGCCGGCTGCGCCTGCAAATTTACCTCCACTTTGCTGAGCATCAGCGGATGGCAGAGCGGGATGAGGTCCCAGGTACGTTTAGCGGCCTGAATACCGGCGATGCGGGCGGTGGCAAACACGTCACCCTTGTGATGGCTGCCGTCGATAATCATCGCCAGCGTCTCCGGCAGCATGGTGACGAACGCTTCAGCACGCGCCTCGCGCACCGTTTCGGCTTTGGCGGAGACATCCACCATATGCGCTTCGCCAGCGGCGTTTATGTGGGTCAGTTGTGACATAGCTTATTTCTTTAAATGGGGATGAAAATTACACGGACGGGTACGGGCATCCAGCTGCGGGGCAATAATGTTTTCCCACGCGGTGCGGCAGGCTTTGGTCGACCCCGGCATGGCGAAGATCAGCGTCTTATTCGCCACCCCCGCGACGGCACGGGACTGAAGCGTAGAGGTGCCAATCTCTTCAAAGGAGAGCATGCGGAACACTTCGCCGAAGCCTTCCACTTCGCGATCGAACAGCGGGAGCAGCGCTTCCGGTGCCTGGTCGCCTGCGGTAAAGCCGGTGCCGCCAGTGATCAGCACCACCTGGACGTCATCACCCGCAATCCACTGTGAGACCTGAGCGCGAATGGCGTAACGGTTTTCTTTGACGATCGCTTTATCAACAATCTGGTGTCCGGCTTCGTGTGCCGCCTCGCGCAGCCAGTGGCCAGAGGTATCATCCTCTTCACCACGACGTTCGGAAACGGTAAGAATAGCAATGCGTGTCGGGATAAATTCCGCGCTTACCTGACTCATCTTCTGGTTCCTTCTAAAGCCTGATTACCCGCCGATATAGGACAGGTTCTGAGTAATGCCGGTGTTGCCCTGATGCAGGAAATGGGTCTGCTTTTTGTGCGTCAGCGCCTCGGAAATACGTGCTTCAAGCGCGTCCTGCTGGGCGTCATCTTCCAGCAAATCGCGTAGATCGACGCCGCCATCCCCGAACAGGCAAAGATGGAGCTTGCCGACGGAGGAGACGCGCAGGCGGTTGCAGCTGGCACAGAAGTCTTTTTCATAGGGCATGATCAGGCCGATTTCGCCTTCATAATCCGGATGACAAAAGACCTGCGCCGGGCCATCGCTGCGCTGGCGGATCTGGTGGATCCAGCCGCGTTTCAGCAGTTCGTCGCGCAGAACCATGCCGGAGATATGATGGCGACGGAACAGCTCGCTACCCTCCCCGGTCTCCATCAGCTCAATAAAACGCAGTTGAATGCGGCGCGGTTTGATCCACGCCAGGAAAGTGTCCAGCTGATGGTGGTTCACATCACGCATCAACACGGTATTGACTTTGACCTTGTCGAAACCGGCGGTGAACGCGGCATCGATGCCGTCCATCACCTGCTGGAACTTATCCTGGCCGGTAATGGCGTGGAACTGACGGGCGTCCAGGCTATCGACGCTGACGTTGATCGCCGTCAGCCCCGCATCGCGCCAGTTCGCCACGTCACGCGCCATGCGGTAACCGTTGGTGGTCACCGCGATCTGGCGGATACGTTCGTTTTCACGCACGGCGGCAATGATGTCAGGGAAATCACGGCGCAGGGAGGGCTCTCCCCCGGTAAGACGCACTTTTTCCGTGCCAAGTTCAGAGAACGCGCGCGTGACGCGGCGTACTTCATCCACGGAGAGAAAGCCATTATTGGTGACGCTGCCCGGCTTGTAGCCATCGGGCAGGCAGTAGGTGCAACGGAAGTTACACACGTCGGTAATCGACAAACGTAAGTAGAAAAACTTACGCGCGAAAGCATCAGTAAGTTGTGAAGCCATGTACACCTTTCCAGATCGGGAGGCACAGTCATTTCTTTCTGTACCCTGGTGGCAAATCCGCCACGGCCAGGGCGCCATATCTCTCGACACAGGCGCCAGGGCTAGAGTGTATGTTTTCAGTTTTGAAAACGGGGTTATGGCGATAGTAGCGTGGAAATCGCCACTTCGCCATTGTCGCTTTTCGCTATATAAATTTATATATAACGATGTTATTGTGCATTTTCACTACAGAATACGCAAAAACAGCGCTTTCGCATTGATATACGTCATTATGGTTTGTGAGAGGCATCGTCTTTTAGGAGTAGTTGCGTTACTGTGACGCAAGCTTAACAGGATAAGGAATAGGTATGCGCAATCGCACTTTTGCGGATCTGGACCGCGTGGTCGCTCTTGGCGGAGGTCACGGTCTGGGACGCGTGATGTCGTCGTTATCGTCACTGGGCTCGCGCCTGACGGGCATCGTGACAACAACGGACAACGGCGGCTCAACCGGGCGGATCCGACGCGCTGAAGGCGGGATTGCCTGGGGTGACATGCGCAATTGCCTCAACCAGCTTATCACGGAGCCTAGCGTGGCCTCGGCGATGTTTGAGTACCGTTTTGGCGGAAATGGTGAACTTTCAGGCCATAACCTTGGAAATCTGATGTTAAAGGCGTTGGATCACCTGAGCGTGCGCCCTCTGGAAGCGATCAATTTAATTCGTAACCTGTTAAAGGTGGATGCATTCCTGATCCCGATGTCCGAACAGCCGGTGGATTTAATGGCGATCGATGCCGACGATCACGAAGTGTATGGTGAAGTGAATATCGACCAGCTTCTTCTTCCGCCAAAAGAGCTAATGACCTACCCCAGCGTACCCGCAACGCGTGAAGCGGTAGAAGCGATTGCCGAGGCCGATCTGATCCTGATTGGGCCGGGAAGTTTTTATACCAGCCTGATGCCGATCCTGCTGGTGAAAGAGCTGGCGCAGGCGCTGCGCAGAACGCCTGCGCCCATGGTCTATATCGGTAATTTAGGCCGCGAACTCAGCCCGGCGGCGGCAAGCCTGTCGCTGGCGGATAAGCTGGACCTGATGGAACAGTACGTTGGTAAGAAAATTATCGATGGTGTCGTGGTCGGGCCAAAAGTGGATGTATCGGGGATTGGCGATCGCGTGGTGGTGCAGGAGCCGCTGGAAGCCAGCGATATTAAATATCGCCACGACCGCCATCTGCTGCGCGAGGCGCTGGAAAAGGCGATTCAGGCATTAGGTTAGGTTCGTTTTGTGCGGCCTGATGCCCTCACCCCGGCCCTCTCCCACAGGGAGAGGGAGAAAACGCCACCGGGCAAAAAACTACGATGCCGCAATAAACAGATCCCGCAGCTGATGCAACTGATCGCGGATTTGCGCGGCCTCTTCGAACTCCAGGTTCTGCGCATGCTGCATCATCTGCCCTTCCAGCTCGTGGATCTTCTGCTGCAACGCTTTCGGCGTCAGCGCGACGGTATCCTCTTCCACCACTGAACGGGCCTTGCTGCGGCCTTTCGCTTTGGTCTTCGCAATGTTCTGACCCAGCGCCAGGATATCCACCACCTTCTTGTTCAGCCCCTGCGGCGTGATGCCGTGCTCTTCGTTGTAGCGCTGCTGCTTCTCACGACGACGTTCCGTTTCGCCAATCGCTTTGGCCATCGACGGGGTGATTTTATCCCCGTACAGGATCGCCTTCCCGTTGACGTTACGCGCGGCGCGGCCAATGGTCTGGATCAGCGAGCGCTCGGAACGCAGGAAGCCCTCTTTGTCCGCGTCCAGAATCGCCACCAGCGACACCTCAGGCATATCCAGCCCTTCTCGCAGAAGGTTAATACCGACCAGCACGTCGAACTCGCCCAGACGCAGATCGCGGATGATCTCCATACGCTCCACGGTATCGATATCCGAGTGCAGATACCGCACCTTCTCGCCGTGTTCTTCCAGATACTCCGTCAAATCTTCCGCCATACGTTTGGTGAGCGTGGTAACCAGCACGCGCTCGTTGATGGCGGAGCGGGCACGTATTTCCGAGAGCAGATCGTCCACCTGCGTCGCCACCGGACGCACCTCGATAATCGGATCCAGCAGCCCGGTCGGACGCACCACCTGGTCCACCACGTCATCACCGGATTTTTCCAGCTCGTAGTTGCCCGGCGTGGCCGATACGTAGATGGTCTGCGGAGCAAGCGCCTCAAATTCTTCAAACTTCATCGGACGGTTGTCCAGCGCTGACGGCAGTCGGAACCCGTACTCCACCAGCGTCTCTTTACGCGCGCGGTCACCGCGGTACATCCCGCCGATCTGGGGGATCGTAACGTGGGATTCGTCGATCACCAGCAGGCCGTCCGCCGGAAGGTAGTCAAACAGCGTCGGCGGCGCTTCGCCCGGCCCGCGCCCGGAGAGGTAGCGCGAGTAGTTTTCGATGCCGGAGCAGTAGCCCAACTCGTTCATCATCTCCAGATCGAACTGGGTACGCTGGCTCAGGCGCTGCTCTTCCAGCAGCTTATTGTTCGCCAGTAGCACCTTGCGGCGGTCCGCCAGCTCGGTTTTGATCTCTTCCATCGCCTGCACAATACGCTCGCGCGGCGTTACATAGTGCGTTTTCGGGTAGATGGTGAAGCGCTGGATCACCGACTCGACGTGACCGGTCAACGGATCGAACAGCGACAGGCGTTCAACCTCTTCGTCGAACAGCTCCACGCGCAGCGCCATATCGTCCGACTCCGCCGGGAAGATATCAATCACCTCGCCGCGCACGCGGAAGGTCCCGCGCTGGAACGCCTGATCGTTACGGGTGTACTGCAACTCCGCCAGACGGCGCAAAATCGCACGCTGATCGATGATCATCCCCTGCGTCAGGTGCAGCATCATCTTGAGATAGAGATCCGGATCGCCCAGGCCGTAGATCGCCGACACCGAGGCCACCACCACCACATCACGACGCTCCAGCAGCGCCTTGGTCGCCGACAAACGCATCTGCTCGATATGTTCGTTCACCGAGGCATCTTTCTCGATAAACGTGTCGGAGCTGGGAACGTAGGCTTCCGGCTGGTAGTAGTCGTAGTAGGAGACGAAATACTCCACCGCGTTTTCCGGGAAGAACTCTTTCATCTCACCATACAGCTGCGCCGCCAGCGTTTTGTTCGGCGCGAGAACCATCGTTGGACGCTGGAGATCGGCAATGACGTTGGCAATGGTGAAGGTTTTGCCCGAACCGGTAACCCCCAGCAGGGTCTGGTGCGCCAGCCCGTCCTCCAGCCCCTCTTCCAGGCGACGAATAGCCTCGGGCTGATCCCCGGAAGGACGGAAAGCAGAATTCAGTTTAAACGGTTTACTCATGGGCGACGACCTGATGACAGAATAAGCGGCAGGTGAGTAATTTTACTCGTTGTGGCCAGGATTGCCAGTAAAAAACACTGGATGAAAAACCAGTAGCGTGTCAGGATATTTAGCGTAGCGCAGAGAGGATTAGTGCGTTCGCGAGCCAAATTTCGACTGTGACAAAATAAAACACCAGCCTCAGGGGGTTATCCCCAGAACTATTACTTTTTTAACATTTGTCAAGGGCGGTTATGAAAGTTTTATGGCAACAGGTCTCGCTGGCGTTGAGGGAATTGCTTTTATCTAATTCGTTAAAAAATAAAGACTAATTTATTAAGCCGCGTTTCGCATCAATTTGGTTGTAACCCGCGTATTCTCTCGCTTATCGCGGGTTTTCTAACTCTAATGCACAAGGTTATCCACAGGAATAGTGGATAACTGCCTCCAGCCCGTACAGCATGCACTCCAGCAAATTCCCGGTTTTTCCCACGAAGCGGCAGTAAAAAATTTTTATCACTCTTTTTTGCCTGGAAAACGTTCATTTTTTCATAAGCGACTGGCGAGATCTTAATCACAATTCTGTCATTTCTCCTGCACCACAATTCGACATACGCAGCACCGGGAGTGTGCAATTCGTATAAACGTTCAGCTTTTGATAGTGAGTTATTCCTAAAAATGGCCTTTTTTTAATCATTATGAAGTTCCTGGCAGGCGTTTTGCAGACATCACTCTGTGCATCACCCCACACATTTTTAAGGAGAGAAAGATGTTGAGTCTGCGTGCTGTAAATCAGTTTTACGGAAGCCAACATACGCTATGGAACGTGAATATCGATTTCCCGCAAGGCATCTGTACGGGCATTGTTGGCCTGCCTGGCATGGGCAAATCCACGCTTATGAACTGCATTACCGGAAAGGTGCCCGTCGAGAGCGGCACCATCATCTGGCATGAGGCTGGCGCGCCGCCGCATAACTTGCTCAGCCCTGCGTCCGCATTCCCGGCGCCGCCGACGATAGGCTACGTCCCGCAGGATCGGCGAATATTTTCCCAGCTGACCGTCGATGAAAATCTGCATATCGCTATGCGGGCGACGGGGAAACCCGATCCGGCATCAAAAAGTGACGTGTATGCCCTGTTTCCGGAGCTCTATCCGCTGCGACAGAGCCGTGCCTCTGCGCTGTCCCCTGACGACCAGTATCAGCTGGCCCTCGCCAGTGCGCTGGTTAATCGTCCGCGCGTGTTGATTCTGGATGAGCCCATGCATGGCGCAGGGCACGGTTTCGCGCGCAGGCTGGGGCAGTTGCTGGTGCGGTTGAATCGGGAGCTGGGAATGACGGTGCTGTTAGCGGAGCAACAGCTGTCGTTTATCCGCCGGGTAGCGGATCGTTTCTGCATGCTCTATCGCGGACGTAACGTGGCACAGGGCCACGTTAACGAGCTGGATGACGACCTTATTGCGCACTGGATGGCGCGGGACATAAGGCGCTGAGGTCGAGATAGCGTCCGGTTTCCGCCTGCTCTGCGCCGTCGGCAAGCCACGGGATCTCGCCGAGAAACGGCGCAGGCAGCACCCGCTTCAGCGTCGCCAGATACTCAGCATGACGTTTACCCGGCGCTACCACGTCATTGGCAATCCACCCTGCCAGACGCAACCCGGCCTGCTGCACGGCCTGGGCGGTCAGCATGGCGTGATTGATACAGCCAAGCTTCACGCCAACCACCAGAATGACCGGAAGCTGCTCGGCCTGCACCCAGTCAGCAAATGTCTGCTCGTCGGACAGCGGGGTAAACCAGCCGCCAGCCCCCTCCACCAGCACCCAGTCGGCCTGTGTTTCCAGGACGCGTAACCCGGAAGAGAGCACCGAAAAATCAATCGGACGATCTTCATCGACGCTGACGATGTGCGGCGAGGTGGGTTCAGCAAAGGTATAGGGGTTCACCGCAGAATAGGCCAGCGTAAGGCTGCTGTTACGCTGTAGCGCCAGCGCATCGGTATTACGTAAGCCTTCCGGCGTCATCTCGCTGCCGGAGGCTACGGGCTTATACCCGGCCGTAGTTTTCCCCAGCAGACGCGCCGCCTGCAACAGCGCGGCGCTGGCAACCGTTTTACCGACTTCAGTGTCCGTGCCGGTAACAAAATAACGTTCAGTCACGTTCAATAATCCCATGAAAAAGATGATAAGAGAGCGGGAACCGGCCCCGCTCCTGCGGCCAGGCCAGCTCGAGACGCTGGAGTTGGCCGCGGGTAAGGGGTTTCTTCTCCCGTCCGGCGTGCAGGTGCGTCGCGCCTATGCCCTTAAGCGATCGCATGGCGCTTAGCGCATCGCTAAATTCGAGGGTGACGGTCTGGACCACGCTGCGATAGCGCCAGCCTGCCAGCGCCTGAGTGACCTGTTGGTGCGAGAGAAACCGGTTGGCGTGCGGCTGCGCATCCACTGCCCTCCACGCCTGATTCAGCTCTGGCAACGAACTTTCCAGCAGGGTGGTAAAGGCCACCGCTCCGCCGGGCCGCGCCACGCGGTATAGCTCGCGTAGGGCCTGCGGCAGGCTGGCGCACCACTGCACCGCCAGATGGCTCCAGACGAGGTCAAACAGCGCATCCTCCAGCGGGATGGCCTCGATATCGGCCACCAGATAACGGTCTGCTGACTGCTGCTGGCGGGCCTCATCCAGCATCTGCGCGGATAAATCCAGCGCCGTGACGTGGCTACCCGTTGCGCGCCAGTAGCGGCTATTGCCGCCAGGCCCGCAGCCAGCGTCGAGCACCTGCGCAAAACGCCCCTCACCGAGCGCGGCCAGCAGCCCGCGGGCGCTCAGGCGTTGCAGCTCATCGTGCTGTGAATAGCTTTGCGCTGCCCGGCCAAACGCGGCGGCAACGGCCTGTTTATTGACAGGAGACATACAGTGCCTCCAGAAGCGTATCGATATCCTGCGGCTCGTGCGCTGCCGTGAGCGTCAGACGCAAGCGCGCGGTGCCTGGCGGCACGGTGGGTGGGCGGATCGCCGTGACCCACTGCCCGCGCTCTCGTAGCGCCTGTGCCAGCATCAGCGCCCGATGGTTTTCACCCACAATCACGGGCTGAATGGCGCTGTGCGAGTCGGTAAGCCGGTAAGGCAGTGCGCTTACCCCCCGGCGAAAACGCTGAATATGGTCGGCCAGGCGCGCCCGGCGTTCAGCGCCGTCTTCGCCGCGGATCACCGCAAGCGACGCAGAGAGCGCCACGGCCTGCGCCGGGGGCATGCTGGTGCTGTAGATCAGGTGCCGGGCGAACTGCACCAGGTAATCGGCCACCGGCTCGCTGCACAACACCGCGGCGCCGCTGACGCCAAAGCCTTTGCCGAAGGTGACCACCAGCAGTTCCGGCCTGACGCGTTGCTGGTGCGCGCTTCCGCGCCCCTCCTCGCCGGTGACGCCAATGCCGTGGGCATCGTCGACCAGCAGCCAGGCGTTCTGCTGTTTTGCGACGTCATGCAAGGTGGCAAGGGGCGCGCTGTCGCCGTCCATGCTGAATACCCCTTCCGTCACCGCCAGCTGAAGCCCTGAACAGGGTTTACCCAGCAGGACGTTCAGCTGAGAGGCATCGTTATGGGCAAAACGCCGCAGCTGCGCCGGGCTGAGACTGGCCGCTTCAAGCAGGGACGCGTGGCTCAGGCGGTCCGCGATGATGCGGTCGTCTTTGCCCATCAGGGCGGCAATCACCGCCTGATTCGCGGCAAAACCGGAGATAAACAGCAGCGCCCGCGGGTAGCCCAGCCAGTCGGCCAGCTCTTCCTCCAGCGCCTGATGCGCCGTGGTGTAGCCGCTGACGTGCCCGGAGCCACCGCTGCCCACGCCGTAACGATCCGCGCCCTGCTGCCAGGCGCGAACGATCTGCGGGTGCTGGCTCAGGCCCAGATAATCGTTGCTGGAGAAATTACAGAACCGCTCTCCTTTCCGGGAGAGAAAACGGCCTGCACCGTTTTCCACTACCCTGCGCACCCGAAACGCATCCGCCGCCCGCCGCTCGTCGAGCGCGGTCCTGATACGTGCCTGCCAGGTCATACGGCTGCCGCGTTGTAGAACTGGTCGGTGTCGGCGTTAAAAATCTGCTGCTCCAGCTGCTGCTGTTGCTCGTTATCCCCCGCCTGTACCTCGGTCTGGTGTGGGTTCAGCCCCAGCTTGCGGAACAGCTGGACATCTTTGTCCTCTTCCGGGTTTGGCGTGGTCAGCAGTTTGCAGCCGTAGAAGATGGAGTTGGCCCCGGCCATGAAGCACATCGCCTGGGTCTGCTCGCTCATCTGCTCGCGACCGGCAGAGAGGCGAACGTAAGAGGTCGGCATCATAATGCGCGCCACCGCGATGGTGCGGATGAAATCGAAGGCATCCACGTCCTCGTTATCCGCCAGCGGCGTGCCTTTTACCTTCACCAGCATGTTGATGGGCACGCTTTCCGGCGGGGTCGGCAGGTTTGCCAGCTGTAACAGCAGGCCGGCACGATCTTTTACCGTCTCGCCCAGTCCCACGATCCCGCCGGAACAGACCTTGATCCCCGCATCACGCACTTTATCCAGCGTGTCCAGACGCTCCTGATAGGTGCGCGTGGTGATGATGTTGCCGTAGAACTCCGGCGAAGTATCGAGGTTGTGGTTGTAGTAATCCAGCCCCGCCGCCGAGAGACGCTGCGCCTGCTCTTCGTTCAGCGTACCAAGGGTCATGCAGGCTTCAAGCCCCATCGCCTTCACCCCCTTCACCATCTGCTCCAGATAGGGCATGTCGCGGTCATGCGGATTTTTCCACGCCGCGCCCATGCAGAAGCGGGTCGAGCCAGCGTTTTTGGCCTTGCGCGCGGAGTCGAGCACCTGCTCGACTTCCATCAGGCGCTCGGATTCGAGACCGGTTTTATAGCGCGCGCTTTGCGGGCAATATTTGCAGTCTTCCGGGCAAGCCCCGGTTTTGATCGACAGCAGCGTGCTGACCTGAACATGACGCGGATCGAAGTGCTGGCGGTGCACCTGTTGCGCCTCAAACATCAGCTCCAGGAAAGGTTTGTTAAATAATTCAGTGACTTGCGACATCGTCCAGCGTGCGTGGTGAGCCATCGGGCTTCTCCAAAGGGTTTTGTTAATTGTCGGTTCGGTTTATACTTGTAAACCTAAAACTTTTCAAAATGGTTTACAAGTCGATTATGACCCAGGACGATCTCGCCTTCGACAAGCAGCATATCTGGCACCCTTACACCTCCACGACCCGCCCCCTTCCCGTCTATCCGGTAGCCTCGGCCCACGGCTGCGAGCTGCATCTTGCCAGCGGCGAGCGGCTTGTTGACGGGATGTCCTCCTGGTGGGCGGCGATCCATGGCTACAACCACCCGCGACTAAACGCGGCGATGAAAGCGCAGATTGACCAGATGTCACACGTGATGTTTGGCGGGATCACGCATCAGCCCGCGGTGGATTTATGCCGTCGCCTGGTAGCGATGACGCCTGAATCGCTGGAGTGCGTTTTCCTGGCCGACTCCGGCTCGGTGGCCGTGGAAGTGGCGATGAAAATGGCGTTGCAGTACTGGCATGCGAAGGGCGAAACGCGCCAGCGGTTCCTTACCTTCCGCAACGGCTATCACGGCGACACTTTCGGCGCGATGTCGGTATGTGATCCGGACAACTCCATGCACAGCCTGTGGAAAGGCTATCTGCCGGAAAACCTGTTTGCGCCAGCCCCGCAGAGCCGCTTCGACGGCGAATGGGACGAGATGGACATGGTGGGCTTCGCGCGGCTGATGGCGGCCCATCGCCACGAGATTGCCGCCGTTATTCTCGAACCGATTGTGCAGGGCGCGGGCGGAATGCGGATGTACCATCCCGAGTGGCTGAGGCGCATTCGGAAGATGTGCGACCGCGAAGGGATCCTGCTGATTGCCGATGAGATCGCCACCGGCTTTGGCCGCACCGGGAAATTGTTCGCCTGCGAGCATGCGGGGATCGCGCCGGATATTCTGTGCCTGGGGAAAGCGCTCACCGGCGGCACCATGACGCTCTCCGCCACGCTTACCACCCGCCAGGTTGCCGATACCATCAGCGACGGCGACGCGGGCTGCTTTATGCACGGCCCGACGTTTATGGGCAACCCGCTGGCCTGCGCCGTGGCAAGCGAAAGCCTCGCCATTCTGGAAAGCGGCGCATGGCAGACGCAGGTGGCGGCGATTGAGGCGCAGCTGAAGCAGCAGTTAAGCGCGGCGGCGGAGGCGGAATACGTCGCGGACGTCCGCGTACTGGGCGCCATCGGGGTAATCGAGACAACGCATCCGGTGAACATGGCCGCGTTGCAGCGCTTCTTCGTTGACCAGGGCGTGTGGGTGCGACCTTTCGGTAAGCTGATTTACCTCATGCCGCCGTACAGCATTTCTGCGGATCAGCTCCGCAAGCTGACCGGGGCAGTGGTTGAAGCCGTTAACACTTCAGCGCATTTCGCGATTTAACCCCATGCGTTACACTTTCTGAATGAGTGAGTAACGAGGGAAATCGGATGAAAATCATCAGTAAAGATTTGCGCGACGGCGAAAAGCTGCCGGAACGTCACGTGTTTAACGGGATGGGTTATCAGGGGGATAATATCTCTCCCCATCTGGCGTGGGACGATGTGCCAGCGGGAACCAAAAGTTTTGTCGTGACCTGCTACGATCCGGATGCGCCAACCGGGTCGGGCTGGTGGCACTGGATCGTGGCAAACCTGCCCGCCGACACGCGCGTGCTGCCGCAGGGCTCCGGTTCCGATCTGGTTGCTCTGCCTGACGGTGCGATTCAGACGCGCACTGACTTTGGCAAAGCGGGCTACGGCGGCGCGGCGCCGCCAAAAGGGGAAACGCACCGCTATATCTTCACCGTGCACGCGCTGGATGTGGACAAGATTGAGGTCGACGAAGGGGCGAGCGGTGCGATGGTAGGCTTTAACGTGCATTTCCATTCGCTGGGTAGCGCGTCGATTACGGCGATGTATTCGTAAAAAAAGCCGGGTGGCGGCTACGCCTTACCCGGCCTACATTTCGCACTCGTAGGCCCGGTAAGCGCAGCGCCACCGGGCATAAAATCACAGCACCGAAGGTAACAGCCCCACCAGCCGTCCTTCCTCCAGAAGCTGCATCGCCTTATCAATATCCGGCGCAAAGAAGCGGTCGTCATCGTAGTGCGTAACGTGCTCGCGCAGTTCCTGGCGCGCCTGCTCCAGCAGCGGGCTGGATTTTAGCCCTTCGCGCAAATCAATACCCTGACACGCCGCCAGCCACTCCACCGCCAGCACGCCGCGGGTGTTAGAGGCCATCTCCCAGAGACGACGCCCGGCAGCCGGGGCCATCGAAACGTGATCTTCCTGGTTGGCTGAGGTTGGCAGGCTGTCCACGCTGTGCGGATGCGACAGGGCTTTGTTCTCGCTTGCCAGTGCCGCGGCGGTGACCTGGGCTATCATGAAGCCCGAGTTCACGCCGCCGTTGCGCACCAGGAATGGCGGCAGCTGGGACATGTGCTTATCCATCATCAGCGCGATTCGACGCTCAGACAGCGCCCCGATTTCGGCAATCGCCAGGGCGATATTATCTGCGGCCATCGCCACCGGCTCGGCGTGGAAGTTACCGCCAGAAACCACCTCGTTTTCCTGAGCAAATACCAGTGGGTTATCGGACACCGCATTGGCTTCGACCAGCAGCACTTCTGCCGCCTGGCGCAGCTGCGTCAGGCATGCGCCCATCACCTGCGGCTGACAGCGCAGGGAATATGGATCCTGCACCTTCTCGCAGTTATGGTGTGATTCGGCAATGTCGCTGGTATCGGTAAGCACGTGGCGGTACATGGCGGCGGCATCAATCTGACCGCGCTGGCCGCGCACCTCGTGGATGCGGGCATCGAACGGACGACGCGAGCCGAGCACCGCCTCAGTGGTCAGTGCACCGCACACCACCGCCGAGGCGAACAGATCTTCCGCTTCAAACAGACCGCGCAGCGCGAAAGCGGTCGACGCCTGCGTGCCGTTGAGCAGCGCCAGCCCCTCTTTTGCCGCGAGGGTGATCGGCGTTAAGCCAGCTTTTTTCAGCGCCTCTTTCGCAGGCAGCCACTCCCCTTGCCAGCGCGCCTGGCCTTCACCCAGCAGGAGCAGCGACATATGCGCCAGCGGCGCCAGATCGCCGGAGGCGCCGACGGAGCCCTTCGCCGGGATCCACGGATAAACTTCCGCATTGACCAGCGCCATCAGCGCCTGGATCACGCTCAGACGAATGCCGGAAAACCCACGCGCCAGGCTGTTGATTTTCAACACCATCATCAGGCGGACGATCTCATCGTCCAGCGGCTGGCCAACCCCCGCCGCGTGCGACAGCACCAGCGAACGCTGTAAATTCTCCAGATCGTGCGTGGCGATGCGGGTCTGCGCCAGCAGGCCAAACCCGGTATTGATGCCGTAGGCGGTGCGCCCCTCCGCCACAATCGCCTCCACGCAGGCCACGCTGTCGTTAATGGCACGGTGGGCGCTTTCATCAAGGGAGAGTGTCACCGGCTGACGCCAGACGTGACGCAGCTGTTTGAGCGTCAGCGAGCCGGGAGTAAGTGTTAACGCGTTCATGCAGGCTTTCCTTGTGTGGCGGGGATCATCGGCAGGTTCAGGCCCTGCTCTTTGGCACAATCAATGGCAATCTCGTAACCCGCATCCGCGTGACGCATCACGCCGGTTGCCGGGTCGTTGTGCAGCACGCGAGCGATACGCGCGGCCGCTTCATCAGTTCCGTCACAGACGATGACCATCCCAGAGTGCTGGGAGAAGCCCATCCCGACGCCGCCGCCGTGGTGCAGCGATACCCAGGTCGCGCCGCTGGCGGTGTTCAGCAGGGCATTCAGCAGCGGCCAGTCGGAGACCGCATCCGAGCCGTCGCGCATGGCTTCGGTTTCACGGTTCGGACTGGCGACAGAGCCGGAGTCCAGGTGGTCGCGGCCAATGACGATCGGCGCGGAGACTTCGCCGCTGCGCACCATTTCGTTAAAGGCGAGGCCGAGTTTTTGCCGCCACTCCAGCCCGACCCAGCAGATACGCGCCGGCAGGCCCTGGAAGTTAATGCGTTCGCGCGCCATATCCAGCCAGCGATGCAGGTGTTCGTCATCGGCGACAATCTCTTTCACTCTGGCGTCGGTTTTGTAGATATCCTCCGGGTCGCCGGACAGGGCAACCCAGCGGAATGGCCCAATGCCGCGGCAGAACAGAGGACGAATATAGGCGGGCACGAAGCCGGGGAAGTCAAAGGCGTTAGTCACCCCCATCTCTTTCGCCATCTGGCGGATGTTATTCCCGTAATCAAAGGTCGGAATACCCATCTTACTGAAGGCCAGCATCGCGGAGACGTGTTCCGCCATGGCGCGTTTGGCCGCCAGTACCGTGCCCTCAGGATCGGTTTCCGCTTTTTGCTGGTAGTCTTCCCACGTCCAGCCTTTTGGCAGATAGCCGTGGAGCGGATCGTGAGCGCTGGTCTGGTCGGTGACCAGGTCCGGACGCACGCCGCGCGCCACCAGTTCCGGCAGAATATCCGCCGCGTTGCCGCACAGGGCAACCGACACGGCTTTGCCTTCAGCGGTGTACTTTTTGATGCGCGCCAGCGCGTCATCGAGGTTGTCGGCCTGTTCATCGACATAGCGGGTACGCAGACGGAAATCGATGCGGCTCTGCTGGCACTCAATGTTCAGGGAGCACGCGCCCGCCAGCGTCGCGGCCAGCGGCTGCGCGCCGCCCATGCCGCCCAGTCCGGCGGTGAGCACCCAGCGGCCTTTCAGTGATCCGTTATAGTGCTGACGGCCCGCTTCCACGAAGGTTTCATACGTGCCCTGCACAATCCCCTGGCTGCCGATGTAGATCCAGCTACCCGCGGTCATCTGGCCGTACATGGCCAGCCCTTTTGCGTCCAGCTCGTTGAAGTGTTCCCACGTTGCCCAGTGCGGCACCAGGTTGGAGTTGGCAATCAGCACGCGGGGCGCATTTTTATGGGTTTTGAATACGCCAACCGGTTTGCCGGATTGCACCAGCAGCGTTTCGTCGTTTTCGAGATTCGTCAAAGACTCAACAATCGCGTCATAGCACGCCCAGTTGCGCGCGGCGCGGCCAATGCCGCCATAGACCACCAGCTCGTGGGGATTTTCTGCTACCTCAGGATCAAGGTTGTTCATCAACATGCGCAGCGGTGCTTCGGTGAGCCAGCTTTTTGCGGTGAGCGTGGTGCCGCGCGCGGCGCGGACATCCTGCTTGCGGTATTTATCTGACGACATTGTGTGTTCCTCATAAGGGACAGGTGATGCATTTAGATATACTTGTATAGACAAGCACACACAAGGTCGGATTTAACAAAAAAGATACAATTTTGCTATATTGCGTTAGCGATCACGCTTATAAAACTTATGACATAAAGTGGCCCTGCAACCGGTAGCGATTCCCCGGGAATAGCAGCTTCGCATGCGACACAATTTGCGAGGACGACCAGGTACGACGGCGGATCAGCAGACAGGGATCGTGCTCTTTAATACGCAACAGCTCGCACTCCTGCGGCGTGGCGCGCACGGCTTCCACGATATGCTCCCCTTCCGTCAGCGGGGCGACGAGCGAGAGATACGCATGCGGTGTGGTTTGGGTGTAATCCTGGCTCAGGTAATCCGGTATCCGCTCCGCGTTGACGCAGCGATCTTCAATCTGGACCGGAATGTCGTTCTCATAATGCACCATCACCGAATGGAAAATCCGGGTGCCCTCGGTAACGTTCAGCTCGATGGCTTGTTCGGCGCTGGCCTGCGTCTCTTCAAGCACCAGCACCTCGCAGTGGTGCTGATGGTTGCGGGCGGCAATTTCATCGGCAATGCTGCGGATTTCAAACAGCGCCGACTGTCCTTTTGGCTCGGCGACAAAGGTTCCGACACCCTGCAAACGCACCAGCAACCCTTCATCGGTCAGTTCACGCAGTGCGCGGTTGATGGTCATTCGGCTAAAGCCAAACTGCGCCACCAGCTCGGCCTCGGACGGAATGCGGTCGTGCGGGCGCCAGACGCCGGCGGCGATTTTTTCGCTGATCGCCTGCTTCACCTTTTCGTAAAAAGGCGCGGGAGGGCTCGGCTGCGGCAGGGGCGAGCGTGAAAACATCATGACTCCTTGAATGTTGTTATGCCCACCAGTGAGCAATTTGCCAGGCCAGTCGGGCGGCGAGCTTAGCGCCCTGTCCGTCCCGATCGTAGTGCGGATTAAATTCCACCAGATCCGCCGCCTGTAGTTTACCGCTTCGGCAGATACGCTCAATCACCGGGAACAGATCCAGCGCCGGGATCCCCAACGCCGCAGGGGCGGACACGGCGGGCATTTCTGCGGCAGGCAACACATCAAGGTCAACGGTGAGATAAACCCGGTCTGCCTGCGCAAGCACGCTATCCAGCGCGGATAGCGCATCCCGGCGAAAATCGAGATCTTCAACCAGCGTCACGTTCAACCGCTCAGCTTCCTCCCACAGCGCCTGAGTATTCGCCGCACGGCTTACCCCCAGGCAGGCGTAGTGAAACACCCGCGACTGAGACGCGCAGTAGTGCGCCAGCTGGCGGAACGGCGTGCCGGACGTTGCCCGTTCGGCCTTGCGTAAATCGAGGTGCGCATCCAGGTTGATCACCGCAAGGCGATCGTTCGGAAAGGCGTCCAGCACGCCGCGCCCGTGCGCCCAGGCGGTTTCATGTCCACCACCGAAAACCAGAGTACGCATCCCGGATTGCTGGCACGCGGTTATGGCCTCGCTCAACGCCTGCTGTGCCGCCTCCAGCGCGTGGCCTTCAACATAAATAGCGCCCATATCCACGAGGCGTGCATGCCCCTGATGGCTCGCCATATTCGCCAGCGCGCCACGCAACACATCGGGCGCCTGTGCAGCACCGGGCCTGCCCTGGTTACGCTTAACCCCTTCATCACATTCAAAGCCCAGCAGGGCGATGCCTGACGGCGCGGGAGAAAAGTGTTCGCGCTGCTGTATGGTCTGGAAGAGACGTTTCGCGGTGCTGGACTCGGCGCTGTCGTCACGACCCTGCCAGACCTGCGGAGAGACGGGATGCCACAGTTTCATGCTACCTGCCCCCGAAACACGCGTTGATACATAGGATTCCGCCCCGGCTCGTAAACCATCTCAACCGGATGATTCGCCTCCCAGACGACGAAATCAGCCACATAACCTGGCTTTAACTGCCCGTGCGTCGCACCACGTCCTAGCGCCTGCGCCGCATGCCGCGTCACGCCAGCCCAGGCCTCTTCCGGCGTGAGGCCAAACTGGACGCAGGCCATGTTCATTGCCAGATGCAGGCTGGCAAACGGGCTGGTGCCCGGATTGTAGTCGGTAGCCACCGCCATCGGCACGCCCTGCTCTCTCAGCTGCGCCACCGGTGGACGCTGGCGCTCCTGAAGAAAATAGAACGCGCCGGGGAGCAATACCGCCACCGTGCCGCTTTGCGCCATCGCCTGAATACCTGCATCATCGAGATACTCAATATGATCGGCCGACAGCCCTTTATACTGGCTGACCAACGCCGCGCCGCCGAGATTCGACAGTTGTTCTACATGCCCTTTTACCGGGATCCCGAGCGCGGCGGCGGCCCGGAACAGGCGCTCGGTTTGCGCCGGGGTAAAGCCGACGTTTTCACAAAACACGTCCACCGCTTCAAATAACTCTTTTTGCCACAGCGTGGGCATGATCTGCTCACAGACCAGCGCCAGATAGGCATCCGGATCCTGTCGGTACTCGGCAGGAACGGCGTGCGCGGCCAGCAGCGTCGGGCTGATATCGACCAGATTATTCAGGCTGAGCTGGCGGGCAACCAGCAGCATTTTCTCTTCGGCTTCGGCATTCAGTCCGTATCCCGATTTGATTTCAACGGTCGTTACGCCTTCATTCATCAGCCGCTGGAGTCGCTGCTGCGCCACCGTCAGGAGCGTTTCCGGCGAACTGTTGCGGGTGGCCGTGACCGTGGCGTTAATTCCGCCGCCCTGCGCGCTAATGGTCTGATATGACACGCCGTTAAGCCGTTGCTCCCATTCCGCTGCGCGATCGCCGCCGAACACCAGATGGGTGTGGCAATCGATCAGGCCGGGGGTAACCAGACGCCCGTCGAGATCGACACACTGACGATGCCCGGAGGGGATCTCGGATTCAGGAATAATGGCCAGAATCGTCTGGCCGCGCACAACGAGGGCATGTTGTTCTCTCAGGCCGTAGGGCTCCGCCTCACCTGTCGCCAGGGTTGCCAGTCGCGCATTTCGCCATATCACATCATCGGGATGAAGCTGCTGCATGTGCCTTCCACTTGTCATGGGTTGTATAGACATTTATTTTCATCTGCCGCCTGCTGTCAACCGCATTGAGGGAAAATGTTATTTATTTGTGATGACTTTCCCGTCGCCTGCGGGCAAAAATGCAACTTTTCCGGTTTTTATCTTCCCGTTTCGCTCAACTTAGTATAAAAAAGCAGGCTATTTCGTCTATCCAGATAAGACTTGCATACCCAGGAGCATTACCTTGAATATTTCCAGGATTTCCCGTCTGGCGTTGGCACTCGCCTTTGGCGTGACTTTATCCGCTTGCAGTTCAACACCACCGGATCAGCAACCTTCTGAGCAGGTTGCTCCGGGCACCGCTTCCCGTCCGATCCTGTCAGCGGCTGAAGCGAAGAACTTCACCCGTGCGCACTATTTCTCGGCGATGGATCCCAATGCAGCCCCGTGGACGCCTTCTTCTATTAACCTGCCGAAACAGCCAGACTTCGTTGTCGGCCCGGCCGGGGCAGAGGGCGTTACACACACCTCTATTCAGGCAGCCGTTGATGCCGCAATCACCAAACACAGCGCATCTCGTCAGTACATTGCCATCCTGCCGGGTGAATACGAAGGAACCGTTTATGTTCCGGCGGCACCGGGAAGCATTACGCTTTACGGCCTGGGCGAAAAAGCGGTCGACGTAAAAATTGGCCTGGCGATTGATTCAGAGATCGACAGCACCACCTGGCGCCATCTGGTGAACCCGGCCGGTAAATACATGCCAGGTAAACCGGCGTGGTATATGTTTGATAACTGCCAGCGCAAGCGTGCCGCCACCATTGGCGTGATGTGCTCGGCGGTATTCTGGTCACAGAACAACGGCCTGCAATTGCAGAACCTGACCATTCAGAATACCCTGGGCGACAGCGTTGACGCAGGTAATCATCAGGCCGTGGCGCTGCGTAGCGATGGCGACAAAGTACAGATTAACAACGTCAATATCCTGGGCCGCCAGAACACCTTCTTCGTGACCAACAGCGGCGTGCAAAATACCCTTCAGAACAACCGTCTGACGCGTACTCTGGTCACCAACAGCTACATTGAAGGCGACGTGGATATGGTCTCTGGCCGCGGCGCGGTGGTATTTGATAACACCGACTTCCGCGTGGTGAATTCACGTACGCAGCAGGAAGGTTACGTCTTTGCCCCGGCCACGCAGTCTAACCTGTTCTATGGCTTCCTGGCCGTGAATAGCCGCTTTACTGCTGCTGGCGATGGCGTGGCGCAGCTTGGTCGCTCTCTGGACGTGGACTCCGCCACTAACGGCCAGGTCGTGATCCGCGACAGCGTGATTAACGAAGGCTTTAACATGGCGAAACCGTGGGCGGATGCGGCGATCTCGAAACGTCCTTTCTCCGGCAACACCGGCACGATGGATGATAAAGACAACGTGCAGCGTAACCTGAACGACGCTAACTTTAACCGCATGTGGGAATACAACAACCGCGGTCTGGGTAGCAAAGTGGTTGCTGAGCCGAAGCAGTAAAATGCATGCTGCCGGGTGGCGGCTGCGCCTTACCCGGCCTACCTCATGCATTAACCGCGCATAAAAAAACCTCGCATTTGCGAGGTTTTTTTCGTCTGCGGATCAGTGAGCGTTAATCACAACCCACATCGGCCCTTGTCCGACCGCATAGCGTCCTTTCTCTTCCAGCAGACCCTGCACGCCCTGGATTTCATAGAGCGCGATGTGGTGGGATTTCTGCCCCGCCGCAATCAGGTATTTGCCGCTGTGGTCGACATTAAAGCCGCGCGGCTGGGTTTCTGTTGGCTGGAAGCCCTCAACTGCCAGAACGCTGCCGTCTTCGGAGACGCTGAAGACGGTGATCAGACTGGAGGTACGATCACAGGCATACAGGTGACGGCCATCCGGCGTGATGTGAATGTCTGCCGCCCAGCGTGTGTCGGAGAAATCAGCTGGCATCATGTCCAGCGTCTGTACGCACTCGATCTGCCCGTTAGGATCGTTCAGCTCCCACACGTCTACCGAGCTGTTCAGCTCGTTAACGACATAGGCATACTGCTGATTCGGGTGGAAGACCATGTGGCGCGGGCCTGCGCCTTCCACGGTGGTGACTTCCGCCGGGCTCTGCGCGACCAGATGGCCGTCATCGCTCAGGGTGAACAGGCAGATGCGGTCCTGCTTAAGCGCTGGCACCCACAGCGTGCGGTTATCCGGCGAAATGTTGGCGGAGTGGCAACCTTCGAGCCCTTCTACCACGTCGACGGTTTCAACGGGAATACCGTCTTCCAGGCGGGTGACGCTCACGCAGCCTGCATTGTAGGAGCCGCTGAAGATAAAGTTGCCTTTATGGTCAGTGGAAATATGGGTCGGGCTGCCCGGCAGCGGGGCTTCTGCGGTATAGGTCAGCGCGCCGTCATCAGGGGAGATGCGGTATGCCAGCACGCGGAATTCCGGGCGTACGCCGACATAAAGAAAACGTTTATCCGGGCTGACGACCATCGGCTGCACCTGGCCTGGCACATCAACAACCTGAACCAGCGTAAGCGAACCTTCTGTATTCAAACGCCAGACATGGATCTGCTGACTTTCAGGACTGGCGGTATAAACGGTTTGTTTCATGAATACTCCTGATTATTTTTAACGGTGAATGCTGAATTGTAGTCCGGGATTTTGCAGGGTTCCGCTCTCGGTGTACCATCCCGACAGACCTTAAATTCAACATTAACCCGGAAGAAAAAATGACCTCGCGAGTGATTGCCCTGGATTTAGACGGAACACTGCTTACCCCTCAGAAAACGCTGCTCCCCTCTTCTCTTGAGGCCCTCAAAAGAGCCCAGGAAGCGGGGTATCAACTTCTCATCGTAACGGGTCGACATCACGTAGCCATTCATCCTTTTTATCAGGCACTGGGCTTAGATACACCTGCAATTTGTTGTAATGGCACCTATTTGTATGATTATCAGGCAAAAAAGGTTTTAGCCTCCGATCCGCTTCCCGTTACGCAGGCGCTGCAATTGATTGATTTACTGGATGAGCATGCCATTCACGGCCTGATGTATGTGGACAACGCCATGGTGTATGAACGCCCTACCGGCCATGTGATCCGCACCAGCAACTGGGCTCTGTCTCTGCCGGAAGCGCAGCGTCCGGTGTTCACTCAGGTTTCCTCCCTGCGCCAGGCGGCGGAAGACGTCGACGCAATCTGGAAATTTGCCCTGACCGATGAAGACACCGCCAAACTGAATACTTTCGCAAAACATGTCGAGCATACGCTGGGTCTGGAATGTGAATGGTCCTGGCACGATCAGGTGGATATCGCCCGCAAAGGCAACAGCAAAGGAAAGCGTCTGACCCAGTTCGTTGAATCGCAGGGCGGATCAATGCAGGACGTAATTGCCTTCGGCGATAACTATAACGACATCAGCATGCTGGAAGCGTCCGGAACGGGCGTGGCGATGGGTAATGCCGATGACGCGGTGAAAGCGCGCGCTGACGTGGTGATTGGCGATAACACCACCGACAGCATCGCGCAGTATATTTATACCCACCTGCTGTAATCAGGCGGTTATGGAAACGCTCTTGATTTGCGCGTAAAGCCACAGGCCAGGCTTGATGCCTAGCTCATCCCTGGCCCACGGGCTGATGCGCGCCCACAGCGTTCTGTTGCCTACTTCCAGCTGCACTTCCACCTGGCCGTTATCATCAAAACACTGCGCCACTTTTGCGCGCAAAATATTGCGGATACTGGTTTGCAGCGGCGGTTGCAGGACCAGGGAGACATCCGACGCCTGAATGCGGATCCGTAACGTGGACTGAATCGGCGTATCGATTTTATTCACCCACAAATGCTGATCGCCCAGCGCCAGCGCGGTCATCGCGTAGTGCGGATGGTGCTCCAGCACGCTCACCTTCAGAATGCTGCTCTGCTGCTCCTTTGGCAGCCATGGATGCATAACGCTGCTGCCCCACACCTCCTCCAGATTGCCGAATGCCTTCACCCTGCCCGCTTCCAGCACCAGCACTTTGTCGGCCAGATGTAAAATCTCATCCAGCGAATGGCTGACGTAGAGCATTGGCACATTGATTTCCCGCGCCAGACGTTGCAGATACGGCAGCAGCTCGCGCTTGCGCGGAATATCCAGCGAGGCCAGCGGCTCATCCAGCAGCAACAGTTCCGGCGCGGTTAACAGGGCGCGGCCAATCGCCACGCGCTGTTTTTCACCACCCGACAGCGACGACGGCAGACGATCCAGCAGCGGTTCGATGCCCAGCAGCGCCACCAGCTTATCGAACTGTCCGGCCATGTTTTTTGCCATGCCGTAACGCAGGTTCCCGCGAACGCTGTAGTGCGGAAACAGGCGCGCATCCTGAAACACATAGCCGATACGGCGTTTGTCCGGTGACAGGCAGACCTTCTTCTCCGCGTCATTCAAGACGCGGTTATTTAACACAATACGGCCAGACTGGGGACGCGTCAGGCCGCTAATCGCATTAATCAGCGACGTTTTCCCCGCCCCGGACACGCCAAAAATGGCGGTGATACCGCTGGCAGGCAGCGTTTCGTTCAGCGTCAGGGTGTGGCTGCCCAGGGTTTGCGTAAAGTTGAGTTCCAGCATCACGATTTCCCCATCCGTTCACGGCTGAGGCGCGCCAGCCACTCAGATACCAGCAGCGAGACCAGAGCGAGCACAATCGAAATAATACACAGCCGGGCCGCCGCACCTTCGCCGCCCGGGGTCTGAATCAGGGTATACATGGCCGACGGTATGGTCCGCGTCTCGCCGGGAATGTTCGACACAAAGGTGATGGTCGCGCCAAACTCACCCAACGAGCGGGCGAAGGCTAACACCGTACCGACGATAATGCCCGGTAACGTGAGCGGAAGCGTAATGGTCAGGAATACCCGCCAGCGGCCTGCGCCCAGCGTGCGGGCGGCCTGTTCTAACCGGATATCCACCCCTTCCAGCGCCAGGCGGATAGCGCGCACCATCAGCGGGAAGGACATTACTGCCGCGGCCAGAACCGCGCCGCGCCAGCTGAAAGCAAAGGTCAGTCCGAACCAGTCGTACAGCCATTCGCCGATAAAACCGCGCCGCCCCATGGAGATCAGCAGCAGATATCCGACCACCACAGGCGGTAAGACAAGCGGAAGATGGAGAACACTGTCGAGCAGGGCTTTGCCTGGAAACTTCACGCGAACCAGTAACCAGGCAAAGAACACCCCAAAGGGCAAACTCAGCGCAACCGCCAGGGAAGAGACTTTCAGGCTCAGCAGCACGGCCTGCCATTCAGGTTCGGTCAATATCATTCGTGAGTCGTAAATCCGTAACGTTTAAAGATCGCGGACGCTTCCGGCCCCTTCAGGTAGTCAACAAAGGCCGTCACGGTCGCATTTTTATGTCCATCAACTATCGCAACAGGATATTCTACTTTCTTATGCGAGTCTTCCGGGAAGGTGCCCACCACCTTCACACCTTTACTGGCGACGGCATCGGAGCCGTAAACGATCCCGAGTGGCGCTTCGTTACGCTCCACCAGCGCCAGCGCGCCACGCACATCTTCTGCGGGAGCCAGCTTCGGCGATAAGGTCTCCCATGCACCCAGTTTTTGTAGCGCTTCTTTCGCATAAATCCCGGCAGGAACATGCTCCGGATCGCCTACCGCCAGACGGCCACCGTTGAGCAGACGGGTCCAGTCCGTCTGTTTGTTGATGGCGATGTCGTCCTGCTTGCTGTTTGTGGGCGCGACCACCACCAGGCTATTTCCCAGCAGCGTTTCGCGGGTAGCCGTATCAACAGATTTTTTCTCCACCGCGTAATCCATCCATTTCTGATCGGCAGAGATGAACAGATCCGCGGGTGCCCCCGCTTCAATCTGGCGGGCCAGCGTGGACGAGGAGGCAAACGACGAGACCACCTCGACGTTTTTCTCTTTTTTGTATACCGCAGCAATATCCTGCATCGCGTTAGTCAGCGACGCCGCCGCAAAGACCGTGATTTTTCCTTCATCCGCCAGTGCGTGGGCGGTGAGTGAGAGAGTCAGCGTTGCCCCTGCGAAAAGGCGTACCCATGAACGTGCCATTTGAAGCTCCTGTGCGTGTCGTTATATACAAATAAATATAACGACATATCGCAGGTGTTCCTAGCGCTAAATCGTACCCATTAATGCGTAAACTCAAGGAACGTTGTAAAAGATATCGGCGGGAAAGGAATAAACTTGAGAGCAAAACGCCCGGGCTGGCCGGGCGTTTTGGAGGAAATCATTGCTGCTTTTTAGGCTGGTCACGACGATGACCAATGTTCGAAAAGACGTTGAACACTTCACCCAGGCCGTAGATGGCACCGAGGATGATAGCCATCACTACTGGCACCATGATTACCGCGAATACCAGACTTTTCAACAACTCTAACATGGTTTTCTCCAGATCTTGTGAACGGCTTATTCTACCCTGAAAAGTAAGAAAAACATCCCCTTTTGTGCGGTGCGCTTTCCGCCCCCGGGCATTTGGGTCACAATAGCCTTTTTACCGGGACACTGTTATGCAGGCCGAAATTCTCCTCACCCTACGACTTCAGCAGAAGCTTTTCGCCGATCCGCGACGCATCGCCCTGTTAAAACAAATAGAACAAACTGGCTCGATTAGCCAGGGAGCCAAAAACGCCGGCATCAGCTATAAAAGCGCCTGGGATGCGATTAACGACATGAACACCCTGAGCGAACACACGCTGGTTGAGCGCGCCACCGGCGGGAAAGGCGGCGGCGGCGCCGTGTTGACGCGTTACGGGCAACGTCTGATCCAGCTCTACGATTTACTGGCGCAGATCCAGCAAAAAGCATTTGATGTGCTGAGCGATGACGACAACCTGCCGCTGGACAGCCTGCTGGGCGCCATCTCCCGTTTCTCTTTGCAGACCAGCGCCCGCAACCAGTGGTTTGGTACGGTGACGGGGCGCGATCATTCGCAGGTGCAGGAGCATATAGAGATCCTGCTCGCGGACGGTACGACGCGTCTGAAAGCCGCCATCACCGCGCAAAGTGGTCAACGCCTTGGGCTGAACGAAGGTCAGGAGGTGCTGGTATTACTCAAAGCGCCCTGGATCAGCATCGCACTCAACCCTGAGCAGGCCGCAGAGGCCGACAACCAGCTACGCGGGCGTATCAGCCACATCGAGCGCGGCGCAGAACAATGTGAAGTGCTGATGACCCTGCCGGATGGACAGTTGCTCTGCGCCACCGTTCCGGTGAACGACGCGACCGAATTAGACGAAGGTGCTGTGGTGACCGCATATTTCAATGCAGACAGGGTAATTATCGCCACATTGTGCTAAGCGCATTGACAACCCTGCTTACACTGAGTATCCCTGACATCTGTTGCTGCAAAAAATGGGATAACACATGTCATCATTGCATATTTCGCAAGGCACGTTTCGTCTTAGTGATACCCGTACCTTATCGCTGCCAGAGTTAACCCTTCGCGCCGGAGAAAGCTGGGCGTTTGTGGGCACGAATGGCAGCGGAAAATCCGCGCTGGCCCGCGCTCTGGCAGGCGAATTAACCCAACTGAAGGGTGAACGTCGGTGCACCTTTACCCGGCTGACGCGCCTTTCCTTCGAACAGCTGCAAAAGCTGGTCAGCGATGAGTGGCAGCGTAACAATACCGATTTGCTCAGCCCCGGCGAAGAAGATACCGGCCGCACGACGGCGGAAATTATCCAGGATGAGATAAAAGATCCTGCCCGCTGTCAGCAGCTGGCGGAGCAATTTGGCATTACCGCCCTGCTTAATCGCCGCTTTAAATACCTTTCAACCGGTGAAACGCGCAAAACGCTGCTGTGTCAGGCGCTGATGAGCGAGCCGGAACTCCTGATCCTGGATGAACCGTTTGACGGACTGGATGTGCAATCCCGCGCGCAGCTGGCAGCGTTGCTGGCGTCGCTTAACCAGCAGGGATACACGCTTGTGCTGGTTCTTAACCGCTTTGATGAGATCCCGGATTTCGTACATTATGCGGGCGTGCTGGCGGACTGTAGCCTGACCGAAACCGGCGAGAAAGCCGTACTGCTTCGGCAGGCGCTGATTGCGCAGCTGGCGCACAGCGAGAAACTGGACGGTATTGCCCTGCCGGAGCCGGATGCGCCTTCAGCACGCCACGGGCTGGACCCTGACCAGCCGCGCATTGTGCTGCGCGATGGGGTGGTTGCTTACGACGATCGCCCTATTCTTAATCACCTCAGCTGGACGGTTAATCCTGGTGAGCACTGGCAGATCGTCGGCCCCAACGGAGCGGGTAAATCCACGCTGCTGAGCCTGATCACCGGGGATCACCCGCAGGGATACAGCAACGATCTCACCCTGTTCGGCCGTCGCCGCGGCAGCGGGGAAACCATCTGGGATATCAAAAAGCACATCGGCTATGTCAGCAGCAGCCTGCACCTGGACTACCGGGTGAGCACCACGGTGCGAAATGTGATCCTCTCTGGCTTCTTCGACTCCATTGGTATTTATCAGGCGGTATCCGACAAGCAGCACAAGCTGGCGCAGCAGTGGCTGGATATTCTGGGTATGGATAACCGGGTCGCCGATGCGCCATTCCACAGCCTGTCGTGGGGGCAGCAGCGGCTGGCATTGATCGTCCGCGCGCTGGTCAAGCACCCTACGCTGCTGATTCTTGACGAACCGTTGCAGGGGCTGGATCCGCTCAACCGTCAGCTGATCCGCCGCTTTGTGGATGTCCTGATTAGCGAAGGTGAAACCCAGCTGCTGTTTGTGTCCCACCATGCTGAAGATGCCCCGTCCTGCATCACCCATCGGCTGGAATTTGTCCCTGACCGCGAGCAATACCGCTACCTGCTGAGCAAAATCGATTAACGCGTGGAGGGCGCTGCCCTCCGCTTTTCAGACAACCTGCAACAATACATCTCTATCTCTTTGATCTACAATGCACTCAGTCTGTGAAAAAGCGCGTGTGAAAACCAGTGTAAACGATACCACTATTTTATCCCATGTCACACTTTTCGCGTCTCTGATATGCTATGGTTAATTCATACCATAAGCCTAATGGAGCGAAATATGCGAGTTCTGGTAACAGGTGGTAGCGGTTACATAGGAAGTCATACCTGTGTGCAACTGCTGCAAAGCGGCCACGATGTCGTCATTCTTGATAACCTGTGCAACAGTAAGCGCAGCGTGCTGCCGGTCATTGAACGCCTTTCGGGTAAACAGCCGACTTTCGTGGAAGGCGACATCCGCAATGAAGCGTTGATGACTGAAATCCTTCACGATCACGCGATTGAAACCGTTATCCACTTCGCGGGCCTGAAAGCGGTTGGCGAATCGGTGGCAAAACCGCTTGAGTACTATGACAACAACGTCAACGGTACCCTGCGTCTGATCTCCGCCATGCGAGCGGCCAACGTTAAAAATTTTATCTTCAGCTCCTCCGCGACCGTCTACGGCGATCAGCCAAAAATCCCTTACGTTGAAAGCTTCCCGACCGGTACGCCGCAAAGCCCGTATGGCAAAAGCAAGCTGATGGTAGAGCAGATCCTGACCGACCTGCAAAAAGCCCAGCCTGAGTGGAGCATCGCCTTGCTGCGCTACTTCAACCCGGTCGGCGCACATCCGTCAGGTGATATGGGCGAAGATCCGCAGGGCATTCCTAATAACCTGATGCCGTATATCGCGCAGGTTGCCGTAGGGCGCCGCGATTCCCTGGCGATTTTTGGTAACGATTATCCCACCGAAGATGGCACCGGCGTGCGCGATTACATTCACGTCATGGATCTGGCCGACGGCCACGTGGCGGCGATGCAGCAGCTGGCTGATAAACCGGGCGTGCATATTTACAACCTCGGCGCCGGGATCGGCAGCAGCGTGCTGGACGTGGTGAATGCCTTCAGTAAAGCCTGCGGCAAGCCGGTGAAGTATCACTTCGCTCCCCGCCGCGATGGCGACCTCCCGGCTTACTGGGCCGATGCCACCAAAGCGGATAAAGAGCTTAACTGGCGTGTCACCCGCACGCTTGATGAAATGGCACAGGATACCTGGCACTGGCAGTCGCGCCATCCGCAAGGCTATCCAGATTAAGGATTTGTCATGACGCAATTCAATCCCGTCGATCACCCGCATCGTCGTTTTAACCCGCTCAGCGGGCAATGGATTTTAGTTTCACCGCATCGCGCCAAGCGCCCCTGGCAGGGGGCGCAAGAGACGCCTGCCAAACAGACGCTGCCGCAGCATGATCCGGACTGTTTCCTCTGCCCGGGCAATACGCGCGTGACGGGCGATAAAAACCCGGACTACCAAGGCACCTTCGTGTTTACTAACGACTTTGCCGCGCTGATGACCGATACGCCAGACGCGCCGGAAAGCCATGACCCGCTGATGCGCTGCGAAAGCGCCCGCGGCACCAGCCGCGTGATCTGCTTCTCGCCCGATCACAGCAAAACGCTGCCGGAGCTGAGCGTGGAGGCGCTGAAAGAGGTGGTCAGCACCTGGCAGGCGCAAACCGCAGAGCTGGGGCAGAGCTATCCCTGGGTGCAGGTGTTCGAAAACAAAGGCGCGGCGATGGGCTGCTCCAACCCGCATCCGCACGGTCAGATCTGGGCGAACAGCTTCCTGCCAAATGAAGCCGAGCGTGAGGACCGACTGCAAAAAGCATATTTCGCCCAGAACGGTTCGCCGATGCTGGTGGATTACACCCAGCGTGAGCTGGCGGATGGCAGCCGTACAGTGGTGGAAACCGAGCACTGGCTTGCGGTGGTCCCTTACTGGGCGGCGTGGCCGTTTGAGACGCTGCTGCTGCCTAAAGCCCATGTTCAGCGCATTACCGAACTCAGCGACGCCCAGCGAGACGACCTTGCGCTGGCGCTGAAAAAACTGACCAGCCGCTACGACAACCTCTTCCAGTGCTCCTTCCCCTACTCCATGGGCTGGCACGGCGCGCCGTTTAACGGCGAAGAGAATCAACACTGGCAGTTACATGCACACTTCTACCCGCCGCTGCTGCGTTCTGCGACGGTACGTAAATTCATGGTGGGCTATGAAATGCTGGCGGAAACCCAGCGCGACCTGACGGCGGAACAGGCGGCAGAACGTCTGCGTGCCGTTAGCGACCTCCATTATCGCGAATCAGGAGTCTAAAAAATGAGTCTGAAAGATAAAACACAATCCCTGTTTGCTGAGAAATTTGGCTACCCTGCCACCCACGTTATCCAGGCGCCTGGCCGCGTTAATCTGATCGGCGAGCACACCGACTATAACGACGGTTTTGTCCTGCCGTGTGCCATCGACTACCAGACGGTGATCAGCTGCGCGAAACGCGACGATCGTCATGTGCGAGTGATCGCCGCGGATTACGGCAACGAAATTGACGAATTTTCCCTCGATGCGCCGATCGTGACCCACGACAGCCAGCAGTGGTCGAACTATGTTCGCGGCGTGGTGAAGCACCTGCAAAAGCGTAACAAGAATTTCGGCGGGGCCGATCTGGTGATCAGCGGCAACGTGCCGCAGGGGGCGGGATTAAGCTCTTCCGCATCGCTGGAAGTGGCGGTCGGCACCGTGTTCCAGCAGCTTTATCATCTGCCGCTGGACGGGGCGCAAATCGCCCTCAACGGTCAGGAAGCGGAAAACCAGTTCGTAGGCTGCAACTGCGGCATTATGGATCAGCTGATTTCCGCGCTGGGCAAGAAAGAACATGCTTTGCTGATTGACTGCCGCTCCCTCGGGACCAAAGCGGTTCCGCTGCCTAAAGGGGCGGCTGTGGTGATCATCAACAGCAACTTCAAACGCACCCTGGTGGGCAGCGAGTACAACACCCGTCGCGAACAGTGCGAAACCGGCGCGCGCTTCTTCCAGCAGCCAGCCCTGCGTGATGTCTCACTTGATGAATTTAACAAGGTTGCCCACGAGCTGGACCCGGTTGTCACGAAGCGCGTGCGTCATATACTGACGGAAAATGCCCGTACCGTAGAAGCCGCCTCCGCGCTGGCGAAAGGTGACCTGAAGCGGATGGGCGAGCTGATGGCCGAATCGCATGCCTCCATGCGTGACGATTTCGAAATCACCGTGCCGCAAATCGACACCCTGGTTGAAATTGTGAAAGCCACGATTGGCGACAAAGGCGGCGTGCGTATGACCGGCGGCGGATTTGGCGGGTGCGTCGTCGCCCTGGTGCCGGAAGAGCTGGTCCCTGCCATTCAGGACGCGGTGGCTAAACAGTACGAAGCCAAAACGGGCATCAAAGAAACTTTCTATGTCTGCAAAGCATCACAAGGAGCCGGACAGTGCTAAACGAAACACCAACACTCGCACCGGATGGTCTGCCGTATCGCCTGTTAACCCTGCGCAACAGCGCCGGGATGGTGGTTACGCTGATGGACTGGGGCGCAACGTTACTTTCTGCCCGCGTACCGATGCCTGACGGCAGCGTGCGCGAAACCCTGCTTGGCTGCGCATCGCCGGAGCAGTATATCGAGCAGACCGCTTTTCTGGGCGCATCCATAGGCCGCTACGCTAACCGCATCGCCAGAAGCCAGTTTACGCTAGATGGCGTAACGTATTCCCTGCTTGCCAGCCAGGGCGAAAATCAGCTACACGGCGGCCCGGAAGGGTTTGATAAACGTCGCTGGAAGATTGTGCAGCAAAATGACGGTGAGGTCTGGTTCTCTCTGGACTCCCTCGATGGAGACCAGGGCTTCCCGGGCAATCTCACCGCAACCGCGCGCTTCACCCTGACCGAAGATAATCGCATCGCCATTGAGTACCGCGCGACCGTCGATAAGCCGTGCCCGGTCAATCTGACTAACCACGCCTATTTCAACCTTGACGGTAATCAGACCGATGTCCGCAGCCACAAACTCCAGATCCTGGCGGATGAGTATCTGCCGGTCGATGAGATGGGTATCCCTTATCAGGGGCTGAAACCGGTAAGCGGTAATAGCTTTGATTTCCGTCAGCCGAAAACCATCGCCCAGGATTTCCTGAGTGATGACGATCAGCGCAAGGTGAAAGGCTACGACCACGCGTTCCTGTTGCAGGCGAAAGGCGATCTTTCTCAACCTGCCGCACAGGTCTGGTCTGCTGATGAGAAGTTACAGATGACGGTCTACACCACCGCCCCCGCCCTACAGTTTTACTCCGGTAACTATCTGGAGGGTACCACGGCGCGTGAACATGGCGCCTACGGCGCCTGGCAAGGACTGGCGCTGGAGAGCGAGTTCCTGCCGGACACGCCTAACCATCCTGAATGGCCGCAGCCGGACTGCGTGCTACGTCCGGGTGAAGAGTACGTAAGCGTCACCGAGTATCATTTCATTCCGCGCGCTTAATGTCCGGCGGCGCACGGGCCTGCGAATGTAGGCCGGATAAGCGAAGCGCCATCAGGCAAAAAAGACTGGCCCTCATCGCGAGGGCTTTTTTATCTCCGCCTTGCTGAAAATAGCGGCGATCGCAGACAAAATCATAACCCTGGATTCACATGCATCTTACACTCTCGAACTATTTTCGCTATGGTTAGGGTTAAGCGTTGCTGCTGGCACAGTCACGGCAATATAATGAGAATTGTTATCATTCAAAATGCTTGAGGAGTAAGAAATGGCTAATACTAAGCTTGTCCTGGTGCGCCACGGCGAAAGCCAGTGGAACAACGAAAACCGCTTCACCGGTTGGTATGACGTTGATCTGTCCGAGAAAGGCGTGAGCGAAGCAAAAGCGGCAGGTAAACTGCTGAAAGAAGAAGGCTTCACCTTTGACTTTGCTTACACCTCTGTGCTGAAACGTGCCATCCATACCCTGTGGAACGTTCTGGACGAGCTGGATCAGGCCTGGCTGCCGGTTGAGAAATCCTGGAAACTGAACGAGCGTCACTACGGTGCGCTGCAAGGTCTGAACAAAGCGGAAACCGCAGAAAAATACGGTGACGAGCAAGTTAAGCAGTGGCGTCGTGGTTTTGCGGTCACGCCTCCAGAGCTGAGCAAAGATGACGAGCGCTACCCGGGCCACGATCCGCGTTACGCGAAGCTGACTGAGGCTGAACTGCCGCAGACCGAAAGCCTGGCGCTGACCATCGACCGCGTTGTGCCTTACTGGAACGAAACCATTCTGCCACGCCTGAAAAGCGGCGAGCGCGTCATTATCGCTGCTCACGGTAACTCCCTGCGTGCGCTGGTGAAATACCTGGACAACATGGGTGAAGATGAAATCCTCGAGCTGAACATCCCTACCGGCGTGCCGCTGGTGTACGAGTTCGACGAAAACTTCAAGCCAGTTAAACATTACTACCTGGGTAACGCCGACGAAATCGCTGCAAAAGCGGCGGCCGTGGCGAACCAGGGTAAAGCGAAGTAATATTCGCCGGACATAAAAAAAGCGTGGAGCAATCCACGCTTTTTTATTGCCCGGGACAAACTTAGCCGCGACGCGCTTTAACCGCATCCGCCAACTGACGCAGGATCGCATCGGTATCGTCCCAGCCAATGCAGGCATCCGTCACGCTCTTACCGTAGACCAGCGGCTCGCTGCCCTCCAGGTTCTGGTTGCCTTCCACCAGATGGCTCTCAATCATCACCCCAATCACTGCGCGTTCACCGCTGGCGATTTGCTGACACACATCTGCGCCAACTTCCATCTGCTTTTTAAACTGTTTGCTGGAGTTGGCATGGCTGAAATCGATCATCACCTGCGGTGCCAGACCCGCTTTCTCCAGCCCTGCTTTTACCTCCGCTACGTGTTTAGCACTGTAGTTAGGCTCTTTACCGCCGCGCAGTATGATATGGCAATCGCCATTACCGCTGGTATTCACGATAGCGGAGTGGCCCCACTTGGTCACCGACAGGAAGCAGTGCGGCGCGCCAGCCGCATTAATGGCGTCAATAGCGACTTTAATGGTGCCATCAGTGCCATTTTTGAAACCCACCGGGCATGACAGGCCAGACGCCAGCTCACGGTGAACCTGAGATTCCGTCGTACGCGCGCCAATAGCGCCCCAGCTCATCAGGTCAGCCAGATACTGCGGGGTGATCATATCGAGGAATTCTCCGGCAGCAGGCAGCCCGCTGTCGTTGATCTCCAGCAGCAGCTTACGCGCAATGCGCAGGCCGTCGTTGATCTGGAAACTGTTGTCCATATGCGGATCGTTGATCAACCCTTTCCAGCCCACGGTGGTACGCGGTTTTTCGAAATAAACGCGCATCACGATTTCCAGTTCGCCTTTCAGCTCTTCACGCAGGGCGAGCAGACGGGACGCATACTCTTTGGCCGCAGCAGGATCGTGAATGGAGCACGGCCCAATGACCACCAGAAGACGATCGTCGCTACCTTTCAGGATCTTGTGGATCGCCTTGCGGGCATGAGACACCGTGTTGGCGGCATTTTCGGTGGCAGGGAATTTTTCAAGGAGCGCTACGGGAGGTAATAACTCATTGATCTCTTTAATGCGTAAATCGTCGTTCTGATAATTCATCTTCTTTCCGGCTCTGCCATATCTTTAGTAATGAAAGCAATCCTTTCAATCTAACTTGTCGGCCACGAAGTGTAAACGGGCTTTTACACTTCGCGCAGATAATTCCTGGAATTCGCCTAAAATACACAACAAAATAGCGAAAAATGAGATCTGGCCTAAGCTTTTTACTTGTAACGACTGTTTTTAAATATTTATACGCGATTCCATCCTGACATAACTCAGGAAACTGGGATCTTTCGCCACTGAACAAGATGCACTGTTGGAGAATGTTATCCAGCGTAACGATAAGAACAGGAGCACCATGATGAAAATGACGAAACTGACTACGCTTTTCCTGACGGCAACCCTTACTCTGGCAAGCGGTAGCGTACTGGCTGCTGACGCAGGCTCATCCGGCAGCAACGGCGACGCGAATGCCGCTGCCGAAGCAGGCCAGGTTGCGCCGGATGCAAAACAGAATATTGCGCCAAACAATGTTGATAACAGTAATATCAACACGGGCAATACCAACACCGGCGGGACGAACACAGGCACGATGAACCATGAGGGTATGACTACCGACGAGGTTCATAAAAACTCAGTGTGTAAAGACGGGAAATGCCCGGACCCGAATGACAAAGTAGGCAGCGATGCCAATACCAAAACGGACGGTACTACCCAGTAACCTTCCGTAAGGTAAAACAGGGAGAGCGAATGCTCTCCTTTTTTATTTAAGCTCTTAAAAACGCTAAACTAAAAATAATAATAAATCAGGAACGATACCATGGCGCACTCCCACTCCCACTCCCACTCCCATTCCCACTCCACTGGCGATGAAAATGCCAAACGGCTTCTGCTGGCTTTTGGCGTCACTGCCACCTTTATGATAATTGAGGTCACAGGCGGACTGATATCCGGATCGCTGGCGCTGCTGGCCGATGCCGGGCATATGCTGACCGACGCTGCCGCGCTCCTGTTTGCTCTGCTGGCCGTGCAGTTTGCCCGTCGCCCTCCCAATACCCGCCACACCTTTGGCTGGCTCAGACTGACCACGCTTGCCGCCTTTGTGAATGCGATTGCACTGGTGGTCATTACTCTTCTTATCGTCTGGGAGGCTTTTCAGCGCTTTCGGCATCCACAACCGATAGCCGGGACGACAATGATGGTTATCGCCATTGCCGGGTTGGTCGCCAATATTCTGGCGTTCTGGATATTGCACCGCGGCAGCAGTGAAAAAAATCTGAACGTACGGGCCGCGGCGCTTCATGTGCTGGGCGATCTGCTGGGTTCCGTAGGTGCCATCGTAGCCGCGCTGATCATTATGGGCACGGGCTGGACTCCCATCGACCCGATTCTTTCCGTGCTGGTATCGTGCCTTGTATTACGCAGTGCCTGGCGGCTGTTGAAAGAGAGCGTCAATGAGCTGCTGGAAGGCGCTCCCACGTCGCTGGATATTGGCGAGCTAAAACGCAATCTGTGTCGTTCCATTCCTGAAGTCCGTAACGTTCACCACGTTCACGTCTGGCTGGTGGGTGAGAAACCGCTTATGACGCTGCACGTTCAGGTTATTCCGCCCCACGATCACGATGCGTTGCTTGAACGTATTCGGCACTTCCTTGAGCATCACTACGAAATTGCGCACGCCACCATCCAGATGGAGTATCAGCCATGTAACGGGCCAGACTGTCACCTGAACGAGGCGCAGTCCGGCCACTCACACGCCCATCACCATTAACGGGAAAGCGCGCGCGAGCCACGCTCACGCGCGCTGTTAATCCACATGCGACTGCCGTTCAGGGCAATGACCGTCAGCAGCATGTACTCCAGCGACATGGCATAAACACCCTGGCGGGCAAAAATCACCACGCTAATGACGTTGATGACCACCCACAGCAGCCAGTTCTCAACGTATTTACGGGTCATCAGGATCATTGCGGCAATCGACAACACCATCATGCAGGAATCCCAGAACGGGAAGGCATCCGGCTGAAGCTCAGGCATCGTCACATTTAATCCCAGACCCGACATGACCGAGACCGCCACGCGCGTCAGGAAGGCAAATACCGGATCAATAAAGACGGTCATAAAGCCGATAGCCACCACGCAGGCCGCGAACCAGGCGATGGCTTTTGGCAACGGCAGCCAGCGGATTTGCAGTTCCGCCTCCTGCTGACTGTTTTGCCGAGACCAGGCGTACCAGCCATAGATATTGGCTGCGAAGAAGAACAGCTGTAGAAGCAGGCTGGCGTAGAGCTGGATCTGGAAAAAGATGATCGCAAACAGCGTGACGTTTATCAGCCCGAACGCATAGTTGCTGATCTTCTCAAGGCTGGCCAGCCAGATACAGAGTAAACCGGCCAGCGTACCCACCGCTTCAATCCACGACAGGTCATAGCCGCCCGCACCAATCGGGATATGAACCAGGATGTTCTGTGTGCTAAAAAAATCCATTTTTTCTCCGGGGCGTAATAAGTTAAGTACGTAGTGTAGCCGCAAAATCCAGCATACGGTTAAGTGGAATTAACGCGCCTTCACGCAGAGCGGCATCCACGTGGATCTCATGCGCTGCGCCACCGTTTTCCAGCCCCTCCGCAATCGCTTTGAGCCCATTCATCGCCATCCACGGGCAATGCGCGCAGCTTCGGCAGGTCGCCCCTTCTCCGGCGGTCGGCGCTTCGAGCAACGTTTTTTCCGGCACGGCCTGCTGCATCTTGTAGAAGATACCGCGATCGGTCGCCACAATGAGCTGCTTGTGTGACAGGGTTTTCGCAGCATGAATGAGCTGGCTGGTTGACCCGACGGCATCCGCCATGTCGACGATGGACTGCGGGGATTCCGGGTGCACCAGAATCGCGGCGTCCGGGTATAATCCTCTCATGCGCGTCAGGGCCTGGGTCTTAAACTCGTCGTGAACGATACAGGCGCCCTGCCAGCACAGCACATCCGCACCGGTTTGTTTTTGTACATAGTTTCCCAGGTGACGATCGGGCGCCCAGATGATTTTCTCCCCCAGGCTGTCCAGATGCTCAATCAGCTCAACGGCGATACTAGAGGTCACTACCCAGTCTGCCCGGGCTTTCACCGCCGCAGACGTGTTGGCATAGACCACCACGGTACGATCAGGGTGGGCATCACAGAAGGCGGTGAACTCATCAATCGGGCAACCGAGGTCAAGGGAGCATTCGGCATTCAGCGTCGGCATCAGTATGGTTTTTTCCGGGCTGAGAATTTTTGCCGTTTCGCCCATGAAGCGCACACCTGCAACCAGCAGCGTGGAGGCAGGATGTTTTGCACCGAAACGCGCCATTTCCAGGGAATCTGAGATACAGCCGCCCGTCTCTTCTGCCAGCTGCTGAATTTCCGGGTCGGTGTAGTAATGCGCCACCATCACCGCATCACGCTCTTTAAGCAGGCGCTTGATTTTTTCACGATAGAACTGTTTTTCATCCCGGCTTAGCGGAGCGGGCTTCGGCGGGAAGGGATAGATTGCGGTTTCGGGATCAAACATCACACTCATTATGGCTTCTCGTTTTACTGGCTTAACAATATTGCCTTTGTTTTGCATGAGATAACAAAAATGAGGCAATGGTGTTTTGTATACTAAACAAGATAGCGAATTTGAGGGGGAATGTCATCGGGAATTGATGCCGGTAGCATCTGTCGGGTGGCGGCTTCGCCTTACCCGACCTACAAGGCACTGGCGAACGACAGATAGCAAAAAGGCGCCTTTAGGGCGCCTTTCAACACTGGTGGGTCGTGCAGGATTCGAACCTGCGACCAATTGATTAAAAGTCAACTGCTCTACCAACTGAGCTAACGACCCCTTGCGGGATGTACTTCAAATCTATTCAGGCTGGTGGGTCGTGCAGGATTCGAACCTGCGACCAATTGATTAAAAGTCAACTGCTCTACCAACTGAGCTAACGACCCCTTGCGGGATGTACTTCAAATCTATTCAGGCTGGTGGGTCGTGCAGGATTCGAACCTGCGACCAATTGATTAAAAGTCAACTGCTCTACCAACTGAGCTAACGACCCATTCGGGTGTTGCCTGAATTATCACTCGGCACCAATAAAATTGGTGGGTCGTGCAGGATTCGAACCTGCGACCAATTGATTAAAAGTCAACTGCTCTACCAACTGAGCTAACGACCCGAGTGGTGGGTGATGACGGGCTCGAACCGCCGACCCCCTCCGTGTAAAGGAGATGCTCTACCAACTGAGCTAATCACCCACTCTGTACTGCCAGAACTGCTTTAAGTGGTGGGTCGTGCAGGATTCGAACCTGCGACCAATTGATTAAAAGTCAACTGCTCTACCAACTGAGCTAACGACCCACTTTTGCGCTGCTTTCACGTTGTTTGATATCCCGTGGCAACGGCGGCATATATTACTGATTTAAGAATTCTGCGCAACAAAAATTTCGATGAAGATCACTTAACTGCTTAGGAATCATGCTGCACGACCAGAAATGACGCGATTTCTGGTCATGCGATAATCAACCCATCGAACTCAAACGTTTTTGCGCTTGTTTGGCGCCGTCTGTACCCGGGAATTTTGCAACCACCTGCTGATAAACCGCTTTGGCTTTTGCAGTGTCGCCTTTGTCCTGCATGATCACGCCGACTTTATACATCGCATCAGGCGCTTTCGGTGATTTCGGGTAATTTTTCACCACAGAGGCAAAATAAAACGCCGCATCATCCTTTTTACCCTTGTTGTAATTCAACTGACCCAGCCAGTAGTTCGCATTTGGCTGGTAAGTGGAATCAGGGTACTTCTTAACGAAGTTCTGAAACGCAACGATAGCATCGTCCTGGCGCGATTTGTCCTGCACCAGGGCAATGGCCGCGTTGTAGTCCGTATTCGCGTCACCGCTCTGTACAGGCGCACCAGACGACGCGGAGGCATCTGCCGCAGGTGCAGGCGTTGCCGCACCGCTTTGATCGCCTGCTGCTGGCTGTGCTGCTGCTCCGCCGCTGTTCAGGCTATCCATCTGCAACAAAATTTGCTTCTGGCGCTCCACAACCTGATTAAGCTGATACTGATTCTCCTGGATCTGACCACGAAGGGAATCAATATCATTCTGGTTATCGGAAAGCTGCTGCTGGAGTTGAGTTAAAAGCTGGCTGTGAGCGTTAGAAATACGCTCGAGTTGAGTGACCCGGTCTTCTACCGAGCCTGAGCCGACACTACTGATTGGTGCCTGAGCAAAAGCGGCCCAGGGGGCCGCTATTCCAACCAGTAACGACAGACTCATCAGATGATGTCTGAAGTTACTGCTCATGCAATTCTCTTAGTAAACGAGTACGGCACGACGGTTTTTGGAGTAAGCCGCTTCGTCGTGACCCAGTACTGCTGGTTTTTCTTTACCGTAAGAAACGATGGAGATCTGGTCAGCAGAAACGCCTTTACCCTGGAGGTACATTTTAACAGCGTTTGCACGACGTTCACCCAGGGAGATGTTGTACTCTGGAGTACCACGTTCGTCCGCATGACCTTCTACGGTGACTTTGTAAGACGGGTTGCTACGCAGGAAGTTTGCGTGCGCATCCAGCATTGCAGCGAAGTCAGAACGGATGTCGTATTTATCCAGATCGAAGTAAACGATGTTGTTCTGCTGTAACTGCTGCATCTGAAGACGCGCTTGCTCTTCAGAAGACATATTGCCATTGCCGTTAGCGTCCATACCGGTGCCGGCACCCATCATGCCTTCGCCGCTCTGGTCATTGCTTGCATTCTTGTTAGAAGAACACGCTGCGATTGCCATAACAGGCAGAGCGATCATCAGCCCCTTCAGCACTTTGTTCAGTTGCATTTCTAAGATTCCTTTAGTAATCAATTAATTATTATTACAGATACGGCGACCAGGCAGGTGATTTTACCTGTCCATCAGTTGCCGGAAGACGCGCTTTGAAACGCCCATCTGTAGAAACCAGATTCAGCACGGATCCCATCCCCTGAGAAGAGCTGTAGATTACCATGGTGCCGTTAGGTGCCAGACTTGGCGTTTCATCCAGGAACGTTGACGACAGTACTTGTACGCCCCCCGTTACCAGATCTTGTTTGGCAATGTGCTGCTGACCACCCGCAGTACTGACCATTACCATCGTTTTACCATCGGCACTGACGTCAGCATCCTGGTTCTGAGAACCTTCCCAGGTAATACGCTGCGCTGCTCCGCCGTTGATATTCACTTTATAAACTTGTGGACGACCTGCCTGGTCAGACGTAAAGGCCAGATTCTGGCTGTCCGGGAACCAGGTTGGCTCAGTGTTGTTGCTACGACCATCCGTGACCTGACGGATCTGACCAGAACCAATATCCATCACGTACAGGTTCAGGCTACCGGTTTTAGACAGGGCAAACGCCAGTTTGGTACCGTCCGGAGAGAACGCAGGCGCACCGTTGTGACGCGGGAATGACGCAACCTGACGCACAGCACCGTTAGAGAGCGTCTGGATAACCAGCGCGGAACGGCCGCTTTCGAAGGTCACGTACGCCAGCTTAGAGCCGTCCGGAGACCATGCCGGAGACATCAGCGGCTGTGGTGAACGGTGTACGGTGAACTGGTTGTAGCCATCGTAATCAGAGACGCGCAGCTCATAAGGGAACTGGCCGCCGTTGGTCTGTACTACGTACGCGATACGAGTACGGAACGCACCTTTAATACCGGTCAGCTTCTCAAACACTTCGTCACTCGCCGTATGGCCTGCGTAACGCAGCCACTGCTTGTTCACCTTATACGTGTTTTGAGCCAGAACGGTACCCGGCGCACCGCCGGTATCCACCAGCTGATAAGCGACGTTATAGCCGCCGTCTGGCGCAGGAGTAACCTGTCCGACAACCACGGCATCAATACCCAGTGCAGACCATGCAGCAGGTTGAACTTCCTGAGCGGTACCCGGCTGCTGCGGCAGACGAGAACGATCTAAGGGGTTAAATTTACCGCTGTTACGCAGGTCAGCTGCAACAATGCCGCCAATATCTTCAGGCGCAGCGCCCGGGCCTGCCCACTGGAACGGAACGACACCGATTGGACGCGCTGAGTCGTTCCAGTCGGTAATGTCGATGCTTACTGTGGCATGCACTGCTGACGTCAACAGTACTAAAAAACCAAAAGCTAATCGTAATGCCTGCTTCATCATATCTCCCTTATCCGAACAATAAGTCCTGGATAATTTAGCAGAAGGTTAACAAACTCAAATACACAAAACTATCAGAACCCGATAACCGCAGCTCTGCTTATGGCTTAAAGTTCAGCGAAGCGTCTTTGAACACTTCATAGACAGCCTGTGATGGAGGTTTTGGCAGTTTTGCCTGATTCACTGCCACAAGTGCAGCCTGGCATAACGCTTCATCTCCCCCTTCTGACTCAACGCTCAGCACCATACCATCCGTAGCCAGTTTAATATGCAGTCGGCACGTTTTCCCGGTATAGAGCGATTTATCGTTAAGTCTGCTGGCAATAGCCGCAGCAATCTGATTCTTATAGTCGTTGATCTCAGCGCCAGAAGCACCGTTGTTCTTAGTGTTACCACTTCCTGCCGGTGCTGCGTTACTTCCTTTCGCCCCACCGCCCGTTTTCGGTGCATTCTTACCGGAGCTCAGGTCGCCCAGCAGATCGTCAACCCCTGCGGCAGCGGCTTTTTCCGCAGCAGCGGCCTTTTTAGCTGCGGCTTTTTCGGCAGCCGCTTTCTTATCAGCAGCGGCTTTCTCAGCTGCCGCTTTTTTATCAGCAGCGGCTTTTTCCGCAGCGGCGGCTTTTTCTGCCGCAGCTTTCTCGGCGGCGGCCGCTTTTTTCGCAGCATCGGCAGCCGCTTTCTTCTCTGCTTCCTGCGCAGCTTTTTTGGCGGCTTCCGCTTCGGCTTTCTTCTGTGCGTCAGCGGCCGCTTTTTTCGCCGCTTCGGCTTCTGCTTTCTTCTTCGCATCAGCCGCCGCTTTCTTCGCTGCTTCGGCTTCCGCTTTCTTCTGCGCATCAGCAGCCGCTTTCTTCGCCGCGTCTGCGGCTAACTTAGCCTGAGCATCTGCCTGCGCTTTCGCGTCTGCTGCGGCTTTGGCTGCCGCCTCTTCCGCCTGCTTCTGCTGTTCCTGCGCCTTCTTCGCTGCGGCTTCAGCCTGTTTCTGCTGCTCCGCCTGCTCTTTAGCGGCTTCCTGCGCCTGCAAACGCTCTTTCTCAAGCTGCTTCAGACGTTCCTGCTCGGCGGCCTGCTTTTCACGCAGCTCTTCCGCCTGCTGTTGCGCCTGTTTTTCACGCTGTTCTTCCGCGCGTTTTGCGCTCGCCTGCTGCTGTTGCTGGCGATTATAGTTCTGCACTACCGCACCGGGATCCACCATGACGGCGTCGATGGACGAGCCCCCACCGCCGCCTGATGCATCAAGGTGCTCATCGAACGAACTCCAGATCAGCGCTGCAAAAAGAATTACGTGCAGCACTGCGGAGACGATTATCGCTCGCTTAAGCTTGTCGTTCTGTTCGGTTGCCTTTGACACTATCGGTTCCCAAAAACTACGCAGATGATCAAATAGGCTGAGTCATTAAGCCAACTGACTTAACGCCCGCGCTATGTAGCAAGTTCAGCGCTTTGATAATTTCATCATATGGTACGTCTTTCGCACCACCGATTAAGAAGACCGTCTTCGGATTTGACTCCAGGCGTCGTTGCGCTTCAGCAATAACCTGCTCTGGCGGAAGCTGATCCATACGATCTTTCTCTACCACCACGCTGTACTGCCCTACGCCGGAAACCTCAATGATGACCGGAGGATCGTCATTGGTGCTTACCGCCTGTGATTCTGTCGCATCCGGCAGATCAACTTCCACGCTCTGGGTGATGATGGGCGCCGTCGCCATAAAGATCAGCAGCAGCACCAGCAGCACGTCCAGTAACGGAACGATATTGATTTCGGACTTGAGCTCGCGACGACCTCGTCCACGCGATCTGGCCATGGTTTACCCCTTGTTGCTCTCGGTGCTGGTAAACGCCTGACGATGCAGAATCGCGGTGAACTCTTCCATAAAGTTGTCGTAGTTCAGTTCCAGTTTGTTCACGCGCTGGTTCAGACGGTTGTACGCCATTACCGCCGGAATTGCGGCGAACAGACCGATTGCGGTCGCGATCAGTGCTTCTGCGATACCCGGCGCAACCATCTGCAACGTTGCCTGCTTCACCGCCCCAAGGGCGATAAAGGCGTGCATGATCCCCCACACCGTACCAAACAGGCCGATATACGGGCTGATGGAGCCAACGGTTCCGAGGAAAGGAATATGCGTTTCAAGATTTTCCAGTTCGCGGTTCATGGAGATGCGCATCGCACGCGACGCCCCTTCTACCACGGCTTCCGGCGCATGGCTGTTAGCGCGATGTAAGCGAGCGAACTCTTTGAAACCGCTGTAGAAAATTTGTTCGGAGCCTGAAAGGTTATCACGGCGTCCCTGGCTTTCCTGGTACAGACGAGAAAGCTCAATACCCGACCAGAACTTATCTTCAAACGCTTCGGCTTCGCGGCCAGCGGCATTGAGGATACGCGTTCTCTGGATGATGATGGCCCAGGATGCGATTGAAAAACCAATCAAAATCAACATGATAAGTTTAACCAGAAGGCTTGCCTTCAGGAACAAATCAAGGATATTCATGTCAGTCACTGCTTAAACTCCGCGACAATAGACTTAGGAAGCGCACGAGGCTTCATTATGGTTGGATCAACACAGACAATCAGGACTTCAGCTGAGTTCAGTACCGTGTTCTCTGCATTGACTATCCGCTGCGTGAAAACCAGTGAAGTTCCGCGCATTGATGTAATTTCTGTTTGGACTTCGAGCATATCGTCGAGTCTGGCAGGCGCAAAATACTCAAGCGTCATCTTGCGTACCACGAAGGCAACTCGCTCAGCCAACAGCACCTGTTGACTAAAGTGATGATGGCGCAGCATCTCTGTGCGTGCCCGTTCATAAAAAGCAACGTAGCTGGCGTGGTAGACCACACCACCGGCATCGGTATCTTCGTAATAGACACGTACCGGCCATCGAAACAGCGTTGTATTCACTTTACATCCCGGTAATACAAGAAAAGTTGGAGCTTTCAAACTTCGCTACTATACGCGCGGGAATGATGGTTTGGAATGGGAGAAAGTAAACGGAGAGTAAATTTTTATGGGCCAGGGTAAGCCCATAACGTTAACGGACATTTCTTATTCAGAAGAAGAAGAAAATCAAACCGGCGAGAAGAACCAGATCGGCAATCAGTGGGCAGAAGATGCCCTGCCAGTGTAGCGCTTTCGGACGAAAGCCGACACCGTGAATCACGCCTGCGCACACCGCCCACATAATCAGGAAGCCGTGCCAGATTTCAAGCTCGCTGGTTTTCGCCGCGAAGCGCGACGGGTCCCAGAAGATACAGCCTGCCAGCAGTAATGCCATAATGAGGGAAAGCGCCCTCAAGGGGCGCTTATCCATTACCGCATATAACGTTGCGATAATATTCATTAGTGCTTTTCTTCACCTGCTTTGGTCGCTTCTACATGCTCAAGCGCCAGGGCAGTGATGACACCAAACGCACAGGCAAGAAGCGTCCCTAAAATCCATGCGAAATACCACATATTCAGCTCCTTACTTAGTACATAGAGTGGGTGTTGCTTTCGATATGTTCTTTAGTGATACGACCGAACATTTTCCAGTAACACCAGATGGTGTAAGCCAGAACAATCGGAACGAACACGCAAGCCACATAGGTCATTAAGTTCAGCGTCATATGGCTGGACGTTGCATCCCACATGGTCAGGCTGGCATTCATCATGGTGCTGGATGGCATCACGAACGGGAACATCGCAATACCGGCCGTCAGGATGATGCACGCCAGCGTCAGGGAAGAGAATACGAACGCCAGAGCGCCTTTCTCCAGACGAGACGTCAGCACGGTCAGCAGTGGCAGCAGCACACCCAGAGCCGGGATAGCCCACAGCACAGGGGTATTGTTGAAGTTCACCAGCCATGCACCGGCCTGACGCGCCACCTCTTTGGTCAGCGGGTTAGACGGTGCAGCATGGTTGATAGCGGACGTCACCACGTATCCATCAATACCATACACCACCCACACGCCTGCCAGAGCGAAGCAGACCAGCGTCACCAGCGCTGCCACCTGAGCGGTAGCGCGGGAACGCAGATGCAGTTCACCTACGGTACGCATCTGGAGATAGGTTGCCCCCTGGGTGATGATCATCGCCACGCTCACCACGCCTGCCAGCAGACCAAACGGATTCAGCAGCTGGAAGAAGTTACCGGTGTAGAACAGACGCATATATTCGTCGACGTGGAACGGTACGCCCTGCAACAGGTTACCGAACGCCACACCAATGACCAGCGGTGGAACGAAGCTACCGATGAAGATGCCCCAGTCCCACATGTTACGCCAGCGGGTGTCTTCAATCTTGGAACGGTAGTCGAAACCCACCGGACGGAAGAATAAAGAAGCCAGCACCAGAATCATCGCCACATAGAAACCGGAGAACGCAGCCGCGTAGACCATCGGCCAGGCAGCGAACAGCGCGCCGCCTGCGGTGATCAGCCACACCTGGTTACCGTCCCAGTGCGGGGCGATGGAGTTGATCATGATTCGACGCTCGGTGTCATTACGACCGAGGAAACGGGTGAGCATGCCCACGCCCATGTCGAAACCATCGGTGACCGCGAAACCAATCAGCAGAACACCGATCAGCAGCCACCAGATAAAACGCAATACTTCATAATCGATCATTTGATGACTCCTGTCTTAGCGTGCCGGCTGAGTAGTCGCAACAGACTGCTCGTAGTGGTAGCGACCGGTTTTCAGGCTGCTTGGGCCAAGGCGCGCGAACTTGAACATCAGGAACAGTTCAGCCACCAGGAACAGGGTGTACAGACCGCAAATGAGCAGCATGGAGAAGATCAGGTCGCCTGCGGTCAGGGAGGAGTTCGCTACCGCTGTTGGCAGCACCTCACCGATCGCCCACGGCTGACGGCCATATTCCGCAACAAACCAGCCGGACTCGATAGCAATCCATGGCAGTGGGATACCGTACAGCGCGGTGCGCAGCAGCCATTTTTTCTCACCGATACGGTTACGAATGACTGACCAGAACGAGGCCGCGATGATCAGCAGCATGATAATGCCGCAACCCACCATGATGCGGAACGCGAAGTACAGCGGCGCAACGCGTGGAATAGAGTCTTTGGTTGCCATCTGAATCTGCGCTTCCGTCGCGTCGGAGACGTTCGGGGTATAGCGTTTCAGCAGCAGACCGTAACCGAGGTCTTTCTTCACGTCGTTAAATTGATCGCGAACGGCCTGGTCGGTAGAGCCGGCGCGCAGCTGTTCCAGCAGCGAGTAGGCTTTCATCCCGTTACGGATACGCTCTTCATGCTGCACCATCAGATCTTTCAGGCCAGTCACCTGTTTGTCGACGGAGCGCGTGGCGATAATACCCAGAGCGTAAGGAATTTGAATGGCGAAGCGGTTTTCCTGCGCTTCCTGGTCAGGCACACCGAACAGGGTAAACGCTGCCGGTGCCGGCTGGGTTTCCCATTCAGCTTCAATTGCGGCGAGTTTGGTTTTCTGCACGTCGCCCATTTCGTAACCGGATTCATCACCCAGAACAATCACGGACAGAATCGCGGCCATACCGAAGCTTGCTGCGATAGCAAAAGAACGCTTGGCGAACGCGAAGTCACGGCCGCGCAGCATATAGTAGGAGCTGATGCCCAGCACGAACATCGCGCCGCACACATAGCCAGACGCCACGGTGTGAACGAATTTAACCTGAGCAACCGGGTTCAGGACCAGCTCAGCGAAGCTGACCATCTCCATACGCATGGTTTCGAAGTTGAAATCAGATGCGATTGGGTTTTGCATCCAGCCGTTCGCCACCAGGATCCACAGTGCGGACAAGTTGGAGCCTAATGCCACCAGCCAGGTTACCGCCATATGCTGGACTTTACCCAGACGGTCCCAACCGAAGAAGAACAGACCTACAAAGGTGGATTCGAGGAAGAAGGCCATCAGACCTTCAATGGCCAGCGGCGCACCGAAAATATCCCCTACATAGTGGGAATAGTAAGACCAGTTTGTCCCGAACTGGAACTCCATGGTCAGACCGGTTGCCACGCCCAGCGCAAAGTTGATACCAAACAACTTGCCCCAGAACTTGGTCATATCTTTATAAATCTGTTTGCCGGAGAGGACGTAAACCGTTTCCATGATGGCCAGCAGGAACGCCATACCGAGCGTCAGCGGCACAAACAGGAAGTGGTACATCGCGGTCAAGGCAAACTGTAAGCGCGACAGTTCGACTACGTCTAACATTATGACTCCTTGCTCATCGCATGAAGACTCCGAGAGTGAACCCCGTTAGATAAGGATCCACACGCATGCCCCAATACAAAGTTATCTGCTTCCCATCTTCGTTGCTTATTCTCTTCAGAAGGAAAAAGCAATGATGAAAGGTTACAAATACGTTAAGAAAAAACCAAATTGATCCCGTAAATATAATACGCTGCAAAACCCTTACAATAAACAGGTTTTTATTCGAACAGATTTACGTTTTTCGACGGCGATCAATTTATAGCAAAATTACCACTTTTCGGCCATTTTGATCGGGAACAATTTAACGCCTTTCGGAGGCTTTTTCCAAGGATTAAACATTGATTTAAATCAAAAACAGTCAGAGCTGTTAATGATGTTTCTTTGTGGTGCGGATAGTAAAAACCTTGTTAACAATATGTATATTTAAAGGCGTTATTGGTTATAAAAGCCAGAAGATAATATAAACAGTTGTGATTTTTATTAACGCGCAAGAAAAAACGCATTTTGCCGGAAGATAACCATATAATGTTATCTGCTTCACAGTATTTTTCTTTCGCTTTGCTACCCGCCGAAACGATTACATTTCATTCACCTTTAATAATCTTAAAATTAACACCCTTTCGTGACTATTTGATGAAATAAAGGCCGCAGGAATGCGGCCTTTATTTTGTTCGGAGGGTTACCTTTCAATTTTTATGCTAAAGGTGCGTGACTGGCATGGCCGGAACGACCCCGTAATGGCTGAACCCTCCTCCCCTTGCGCCTTGCGCACCTCATTCATGTCCGTTTCGCAACAGGCCTGGACCTCACGGTTCACAGACAAAGCCACGTCACAGGAGCGGGTCTCCGCAGGGTTGTACAGACGAAGAATCATCTCGTCACGATCCTCCGCTTTTTTCAGCGCACTGAGTACGCATCCGTTAGGCGCCAGCGTTAACAGGCTATAGCTACAAGGGGTGGTGAAAGAGGCGCGGTTAAGCTTCATCGCATTCCACGGGATTTTGTTATAGCAGTGCACTGGCGTTAACCACGACTTCGCCTGCTGCGCAACGCCAGCACTGACGGGCGTACCATTAAAACTGAACAGGCTAAAGCGACAGGTTAACTGGCCCCGCATCTGCGAATCAGGCACCGGCATTTTGATCCCGGACGGTCTGCCGGGGCGCAGCAGTAAATCTTCCTTCCCAAGCACCCCCACGCCGCGAAGCAACGTCAGGGCAAACGTTTTTTGACGCTCGCCAGTCACTTCAAATTCGCGCAACCCTTCGGTAAACAGCGCCATCCCGTTACGCCGTTCCTGGAGCACAGCGTAGTTAAGCAGATTCCACACCGGCAGCGGCGCTTCCTTCCAGCCCTCCTCCTGCCAGTTCGCCATCGCTTCATCCTGTACAGGACGCGTCAGCGAACCGAACTGGGTATCGGCTAACACCGTGTCTGTGGTAAATGGCGTCGGGATCAGCACCCGCACACGGTGGTCATCCGCGTGATTTCCGAGACGCGCCTCAACGTCGATACGTCGGCTGTTATGGCTGAGCGTGACCGTGAGTTCTGCCTCAAGCGTTCCCGTCTGCTGACGCGCAGAACGTTCGGCGAGATCCGCCGGCACCGCCATGCGATGGCGGATCACCGCCCTGCTCTGCCAGGCCTCGTGGATCACCTCAACCTCATGCTCGCCCTGAGCGGAAGTGAGTCTCCACTCTTCCCGTGAAGGCGAGTAGTCGTACTCATCGCCATCATCCGAGCTCTCTTCTATTTCCAGCGCGCGGTCATAGATAAGCCCGGACGCTTTATCGAGCAGACGCAGGGTGCCGTCGTCGTTTAACGTTATTTCCCAGAAAGCATTTTCCAGCAACGCCTCCGACGATTTTTCTGCCGCCAGCAGCTTGCCGGCCACGTGCGGCTCGATATAGAGCGTGCGGTAACCCATTGATGGCAGGATCTGATTGAGCTGGATATCAAACTCCATAAAGGGATCGTAGTTGCCGTAATGCACAATTTGCCGGTCAATCAAGCCGGGGTCGATTTCACGCGCGCTGCGCAGGCAGTAAGGGATTTCATTCCCCCTATCGTCCAGCAGGCGGAACTGGCTGGCGCGCAGACGTATCGTGGTGTTAATCACTTCCTCACGCGGCCAGGGCGTGAGGTTAAACATCACCAGTTTGTCTTCCTCGCTCTGCGGCATGTTGTCGACAATCTTGCGCATATAAAAGCACGTCAGGTTATCGGCCATGTCTTCCGCCAGCTCGAAGCGGGACATCACCTCACGATGCACTTTGTCACTACAGCAGCAGCCGATACTGTCATGGGCGTGATTCTTGAGGATCTCTTTCCACATTTTTTCCAGCAAGCCGTGGTGATACTCAAAGCCCAGCGTCCAGGCAAGCGTGGCCAGCGGCTCAAGGACGTTGACGATTTTATTCTCTATCCGGGCATGGGCGATTTTGATATCCATCCGCGTGGAGCCTATCGTCCGGTGCACGCGCATATATTTACCGTCAATAAACTCCCCTTTCAGCGTCGCCAGTTCATCGCGGTGCGCGTCAATGTGGTCAAACACCTCCTCGAAGCGGCTCATCACAAACTGACGCTGCGGATAGATTTCGCGCAGCTTATCCATCACCGCAAAGATGTTCTGCTGGAGCGGCATCTGATCATGGCCGTTAGGCAGTAAGATTTCTTTCGTCACGGAGGCTTTTTCAAGCACCTCGAAGTACGTGTCGAGCCGTTTGCGCAGCCCGGCCTCATCCTCCGGTAAGTACTTACCAATCGCGTAGCCCAGCGGCAGCACCTGTGCCGTCACTTCGCTGCCGTCCTGACTTTGCCAGAGAAATTCGGTTTTATCGGTACCGTGCCGCTCGGAACACCCGCGCCAGAACATGGTGCGCGTGATGCCAAAACCGTTGTAAATGTGCGGCAACTGGGAGGACATGCCGAAGGAGTCCGGCAGATAGCCAATTTTCATGGGCTCGCCAAAGGCCAGACAGTCGCGTATACCGTACATCAGATTTCGGACGATCGACTCGCCGGAAACAAGGGTGGTATCCGTCTGGGTATACCACGGCCCGATAATCAGCTTCCCGGCCGCCACCAGTGCCTTCACGCGTGGCCTGTTTTCCGGTTTCACGGCAAAATAATCTTCCAGCACCGCCGTCTGGCCGTCGAGTACGTAGTATTTATACTCTGCGTCCTGCTCAAGACGAGTGAGGATCTCTTCCATATTATTGACCAGAAGAATACGTGACGCTTCGGTGGTGAAGTACCACTCCCGGTCCCAGTGCATATGTGGCGTGATATGAACGCGAGATACAGCTTTCATCTTCGTTTCCTGTCGGTGCGTGTTTAGGAGGGTATGTCTTCAGTCACGTAGGTGCCGCTCTTCACGGCCTGGCGTCGCCAGAGCAGTAAAATGAGCGTAGAGATTGCGGCGCCAGCCAGCGCGGCGCCAAACCAGCCGACAGCGGCCATCACGCCGCCCAGCCCGGCATCATGCAGTAAGAAGAGCGAGAAAATGCCCGCGCCGGGGGTGGATAGCCCAATCCCCATCGCCCCGACAATCGCTCCGGTCACCATTGACCCCAGAACAAATGAGCCAATGACCCGCAACGGATCCTCGATAGCCATCGGAATTGCCCCTTCGGTGATGCCCGCCAGCCCCAGCAGCCAGGTGGACTTGCCGGTTTCAATTTCGAACTGTTTGAACAGGTTCGGAGCCAGCATCGTTGATGCCGTCACGGTAAAGGCCGATACCATTTTGACGGAGGCAAAAATCGCATAAGGCCCGTATACGCCATTGGCCATCGCTCCCAGACAGAACGCGTAAGAGGCTTTGTTGACCGGACCGCCCAGATCGAACGAGCACATAAAGCCCAGGATCGCCCCCAGCAGCAGCGCGTTCGCGCCGGACAGACCGTTAAGCCAGGCGGTCAGGGCATTATTGATCCAGGCCACCGGTTCGCCGATCACAAACAGCATCAGGCTGCCTGCGCCCAGCACGCCAATCACCGGATAGAGATAAAAGGTCAGAAAGCCGTTGTAGCGGCTACTCAGCCGGATGTGGTTTTTCACCCAGCGCATCAGGTAGCCCGCAATCAGCCCGCCGACGATGGCCCCGAGAAAACCAGAGCCGATCATATTGGCGGCAAGACCCGCCGCAAAGCCCGGCGTTAGCGCAGGTTTATCCGCCAGCGAGTAAGCGGTATAGGCCGCCAGAACAGGCACCATCAGAATACCAAGCATCCCGCCGCCCAGTTTGCGGTACATCCACAGCCACGAGTTTTCCTGATCGAACAGATGCTGCAAGCCCAGGATTTGCGCCAGCAGTACCGACACGGCCAGCACCGTGCCGCCAGCGACAATCAGCGGCACCGCAAAAGAGATACCGCTGAGCAGCGCCTGCTTGAGTTCGGTTTTAACGCACTTTTTCGCGTCCGTGTCGACGTGCGCAGGACGCGCATCGGATACAGGCTGTAGCGCCAGCGCACGCTCAATGAGCGCTTCCGCATGGCGTAAGGGTTCCGCGACGGGCACGGAAATGGCGGGGATCCCCTGAAAACGCTCACGCTCTTTGATCGCCACTTCCGCCGCGAAGATACACGCTTTTGCCTCCTGCAACTGCTGCGCGGTGATGCGCCCCTCAATACCATTTGCCCCCTGCTTTTCGACCACCACATTGACGCCGAGCTTACGTCCCGCTTTTTCGAGATATTCCGCTGCCATGTAGGTATGGGCGATCCCGGCCGGACAGGCGGTAACGCAGACGAGCGTCGGGGCATTCCCCGCAACGGCGGTTTCTTGTGCGTCAGGCGCCGTTTCCAGCGCCGCAAGCACCGCTTCCGCGCTGGTCGCCGTCATCACGCGCGCCCTGAGCTCGTCATCCGCCAGGCGAGACGTTAGTTCCGTCAGGACCTGAATATGCGTTGATCCCGCTTGTGCGGGAGGAATGGCGAGCAGAAAAATTAGCTCGACCTCCTCCGGTCCGTCCACACCTTCCCAGGCCAGCGGCTCACGCAGTGTGGCCACGGCAAAAGCCGCTTCGTTTACCGCCACTGATTTACCATGAGGTACGGCCAGCCCCTCGCCCAGCGCCGTCGGGCCAAGCGATTCCCGATGGAAAACGTCAGCCAGAAACGTATCGGCGTTGGCTATTTTGCCCAACGCCACCAGCCGCGTCGCAAGCTGACGGATTGCCTCATCACGGCTGGTAAACTGCGCCTGCACGCAGACAGCACGGGGGTCGGTCAGAGTCGTCAGGTTCATAAGATCCTCACCTATCCAAAGTTATTGTCTGGGCAGGATTGTGGCAGACCGGACAATACATTTATGTGATCATTTTCACTAACACTGATATTTGTATCTTATTTGTATTATTTACAAATTCACCACTGAAGGCATAATTCTCTGAAAAGGTATTAAAAAGGCGCGACACAATGGGCAATAAACCGATGTACCGGCAGATCGCCGATGCGTTCCGCGAGAAAATTAATGCCGGTGAGTTAAAACCTGGCGACGCGCTGCCGACGGAATCCAGCCTTCAGGAGGCGTTTAGCGTCAGCCGGGTCACCGTGCGGCAGGCTTTGAAGCTGCTCGCCGACGAGCAGATCATCGAAAGTATTCAGGGCAGCGGCTCGTATGTAAAAGAGGAGCGGGTGAATTACGATATTTATCAGCTCACCGGTTTTTACGAAAAATTAGCGGATCGCAACGTCGATACGCACAGCGACGTCAGCATCTTCGAAGTGGTGAAAGCCGATGAGCGGCTCGCGGCAAAACTTGCGCTCAATCCGGATGATAAGGTCTGGCACGTCAAGCGCGTACGCTTCATCAGGGAAAAGCCGGTGAATCTGGAAGAGACATGGATGCCGCTGGCGATGTTCCCCGACCTCACCTGGGAAGTGATGGAACAGTCGAAATACCATTACATTGAGCAGATCAAAAAGATGGTGATCGATCGCAGCGAGCAGGAGCTGGTGCCAGTCATGCCATCGGATGAGGCGATTGCCGCCCTGGCGCTCGATCCGGCAAAACCGATTCTGGAAAAAGTCTCTCGTGGCTTTCTGAAAGACGGCCGGGTATTTGAATACAGTCGCAACGTGTTTAACACCGACGACTATAAATTCACTCTGGTGGCTAAACGCAGGCAATAAAAAAAGGCCGCTTTACAGCGGCCAACCATGTCGAAACGGACATTTTTTTATACTTCAACGCGCCCCATTCGGGGAGCAGAGAGGACTTACTTAATGATGGATTTCAGTGCTTCACCGATATCCGCCAGGCTGCGAACGGTTTTCACGCCTGCGGCTTCCAGTGCTGCGAATTTCTCATCAGCCGTACCTTTACCGCCTGCGATAATCGCGCCCGCGTGACCCATACGTTTGCCTTTCGGCGCGGTCACACCCGCGATGTAACCCACCACCGGCTTGGTCACATGATCTTTGATGTAAGCAGCCGCTTCTTCTTCCGCGCTACCACCGATCTCACCGATCATCACGATCGCTTCGGTCTGTGGATCTTCCTGGAACAGCTTCAGGATGTCGATGAAGTTAGAGCCCGGGATCGGGTCACCGCCGATGCCCACGCAGGTGGACTGGCCGAAACCGTAGTCGGTGGTCTGCTTAACCGCTTCATAGGTCAGGGTACCGGAACGGGACACGATACCCACTTTGCCTGGGCGATGAATGTGGCCCGGCATGATACCGATTTTGCATTCGCCTGGAGTGATAACGCCTGGGCAGTTCGGGCCGATCATGCGCACGCCTGCTTCGTCCAGCTTCACCTTCACGGTCAGCATATCCAGCGTCGGGATGCCTTCGGTGATGGTGATGATCAGCTTAATGCCTGCGTCGATCGCTTCCAGAATAGAGTCTTTGCAGAACGGCGCCGGTACGTAGATCACGGTCGCGGTTGCGCCCGTCGCTTCTACCGCTTCACGCACGGTGTTGAACACCGGCAGGCCCAGGTGCGTGGTGCCGCCTTTACCTGGCGTTACGCCGCCAACCATCTGCGTACCGTAGGCAATCGCCTGTTCGGAGTGGAAAGTCCCCTGGCTACCGGTGAAGCCCTGGCAGATAACCTTGGTATCTTTATTAATTAAAACGGACATTATTTCCCCTCCACTGCGGCAACAACCTGCTGAGCTGCATCCGTCAGACTTTTCGCTGCAATAATATTCAGGCCGCTGTCAGCCAGTTTTTTCGCGCCGAGTTCAGCGTTGTTCCCTTCCAGACGTACAACAACCGGAACGTTAACGCCCACTTCTTCTACCGCGCCGATGATACCGTCGGCGATCAGGTCGCAACGTACGATACCGCCGAAGATGTTCACCAGAACCGCTTTCACGTTGCTGTCAGAGAGAATGATTTTGAACGCTTCGGTTACGCGCTCTTTAGTTGCGCCACCGCCCACGTCGAGGAAGTTCGCTGGCTCACCGCCGTGCAGCTTAACGATGTCCATGGTGCCCATTGCCAGGCCCGCACCGTTAACCATGCAGCCGATGTTGCCATCCAGCGCGACGTAGTTCAGCTCCCACTGTGCAGCCTGTGCTTCACGCGGATCTTCCTGAGACTGATCGCGCATTTCACGCAGATCGGACTGGCGGAACAGCGCGTTGCCGTCAGCGCCCAGCTTGCCGTCGAGGCAGATCAGGTCGCCCTGGGTGGTGATCACCAGCGGGTTGATCTCGATCAGCGCCAAATCGCGCTCCAGGAAAATGGTCGCCAGACCCATGAAGATCTTGGTGAACTGCTGAACCAGCTTGCCTTCCAGACCCAGTTTGAATGCCAGCTCACGACCCTGGTAAGGCATTGGGCCCGCCAGCGGATCGATAGCCACTTTGTGGATCAGGTGCGGGGTTTCTTCCGCCACTTTTTCGATTTCCACGCCGCCTTCGGTAGACGCCATGAACACCACGCGACGGGAGCTACGGTCTACGACTGCGCCGAGGTACAGTTCTTTCGCGATGTCGGTTGCCGCTTCCACCAGGATCTGGTTAACCGGCTGGCCGTTCGCATCTGTCTGGTAGGTTACCAGACGCTTGCCGAGCCAATGTTCAGCAAACGCACGGATCTCTTCTTTGCTCTTAACAACCTTCACACCGCCCGCTTTACCACGGCCACCAGCGTGAACCTGACATTTAACTACCCACGGGCCGGAACCGATTTTAGACGCGGCTTCTTCTGCTTCACGCGGGGTAGTACAGGCATAACCCACCGGAGCCGGTAAGCCATACCGGGCAAACAGCTGTTTGGCCTGATATTCATGTAAGTTCATGTGTTCTATCCATCCTTCAGGTAATCGTTAGGTAGTGCTTTTGTAGGCCCGGCAAGCAACGCGCCGCCGGGCAAGACTGCAAAAACTAGACGTCCAGCAGCAGACGCGTTGGATCTTCCAGCAGCTCTTTAATGGCAACCAGGAAGCCTACGGACTCGCGGCCGTCGATCAGGCGGTGATCGTAAGAGAGCGCCAGGTACATCATCGGCAGGATCTCCACTTTACCGTCTACCGCCATTGGACGATCTTTAATGGCATGCATACCCAGGATCGCGCTCTGCGGCGGGTTGATGATCGGGGTAGACATCAGCGAGCCGAACACACCACCGTTGGTAATGGTGAAGTTACCGCCAGTCAGGTCCTCAACGGTCAGCTTGCCGTCACGGCCTTTCACGGCCAGCTCTTTGATTTTCTTCTCGATGTCAGCCATACCCAGGGTATCCACGTCACGCAGAACCGGGGTAACCAGGCCGCGCGGGGTAGAAACCGCCATGCTGACGTCGAAGTAGTTGTGGTAAACCACGTCATCGCCATCGATAGACGCGTTCACTTCCGGGTAGCGTTTCAGCGCTTCAACTACCGCTTTCACGTAGAAGGACATGAAGCCCAGACGGATACCGTGACGTTTTTCAAACGCGTCACCGTACTGCTTGCGCAGATCCATGATTGGCTTCATGTTGACTTCGTTAAAGGTGGTCAGCATCGCGGTGGAGTTTTTCGCTTCCAGCAGACGCTCGGCCACGCGCTTACGCAGGCGGGTCATCGGCACGCGTTTTTCGCTACGTGCGCCCAGAGCTGGCTGTGCCGCTGGTGCTGCCGCAGGGGCTTTCGCTTCCGCTTTCGCCTCAGAAGGCGCTTTTGCCAGATGCTTGTCGATGTCTTCGCGCGTCAGACGGCCACCCACGCCGGTGCCTTTGATGGCTGCCGGATCGAGGCTGTGCTCAGCCAGCAGGCGACGGATCGCCGGGCTGAGCGCGTCATTGGTCTGATCGGACAGAGACGCCTGCTGGCGCTGGGCCGGAGTAGACGCTTTCTCTTCAGATTTGGCGCTGGACTCTTTGCCCGCGCTATTGCCTTCACGCAGGCGACCCAGGATCTGGCGAGAAGTGACGGTCGTACCTTCATCTTCCAGGACTGCATCCAGAATGCCATCCGCTGAAGCCGGTACTTCCAGTACCACTTTGTCAGTTTCGATTTCTACCAGCACTTCGTCACGGGTTACCGCGTCGCCTGGTTTTTTGTGCCAGGTGGCGACGGTTGCATCTGCTACGGACTCAGGCAGGTCGGGAACAAGAATATCTACGCTACTCATTATGTATCCTTTAATTAATCGACGTTCAGCGCGTCATTGACCAGATCTTGTTGCTGCTTCTGGTGAACGGACATATACCCTACCGCCGGAGAGGCGGAGGCCGGGCGACCTGCATAACGCAGGGCAGACCCAAATGGAATCACTTCACGGAAATGATGCTGGCTGCAATACCATGCGCCCTGGTTGAGCGGCTCTTCCTGGCACCAGACAAAATCATGAACGTGAGCGTACTGTTTCAGCACTTCCTGCATCGCCTGATGCGGGAACGGATAAAGCTGTTCGATACGCACGATGGCGACATCTTTCTGATCGTTCTTACGGCGCTGTTCCAGCAGGTCGTAATAAACCTTACCAGAACACATTACGACACGCTTAACGGCCTGCGGATCCAGCTCGTCAATTTCACCGATGGCCGGCAGGAAGGTGCCGTTTGCCAGCTCTTCCAGGCTGGAGACCGCCAGTGGATGGCGCAGCAGGGATTTTGGTGACATGACTACCAGCGGACGGCGCATACCGCGCAGCGCCTGACGACGCAGCATGTGGTAAACCTGAGCCGGAGTGGACGGCACGCAAACCTGCATATTCTGCTCGGCGCAGAGTTGCAGATAACGCTCCAGACGCGCGGAGGAGTGCTCCGGACCTTGTCCTTCATAGCCGTGCGGCAGCAGCATCACCAGACCGCACATACGGCCCCACTTCTGCTCACCGGAGGAGATGAACTGGTCGATGACGACCTGCGCACCGTTGGCGAAGTCACCGAACTGCGCTTCCCAGATGGTCAGGGTGCGGGGTTCTGCGGTGGCGTAGCCGTATTCGAAGGCCAGAACCGCTTCTTCTGACAGCACGGAGTCCCAGACCTTGAACTGGCCCTGACCGTTATGCACGTGCTGAAGCGGAGTGTACGTTGAACCGTTAGACTGGTTGTGTACAACCGCATGACGGTGGAAGAAGGTGCCACGACCCGCATCTTCACCGGACAGACGAACCGGAATACCTTCGTCAACCAGCGTCGCATAGGCCAGCGTTTCCGCGCCGCCCCAGTCGAACAGCTTCTCACCCGCCGCCATTGCCTGGCGATCGCCATAGATCTTGGCCACGCGGGACTGCATCTCGATCGCTTCCGGCACGGTGCTGATGCGTTTAGCCAGTTCCTGCAAACGCTTCATCTCAACCTTGTTCGGGTAGCTCTCGTCCCACTCGTGGTTGAGGTACGGCGACCAGGTAAAGGAGTGCATGTTCATTGGGCGCAGCTCTTTGACCACGCATTCACCCGCGTCCAGCGCGTCGCGGTAGAGGTTGACCATCTCGGTCGCATCTTCCAGCGTCGCCACTTTTTCGCTTTCCAGCTTGTCAGCGTAGATTTTACGCGGCGTCGGGTGTTTTTTGATTTTCTGGTACATCAGCGGCTGGGTTGCACTTGGCTCATCCGCTTCGTTGTGGCCGTGACGGCGGTAGCAGAAGAGGTCAATGAACACATCGCGCTTGAAGGTGTTACGGAAGTCCAGCGCCAGACGGGTAACGAAAGCAACGGCTTCAGGGTCATCCGCGTTAACGTGGAAAATTGGCGCCTGAACCATTTTACCGATGTCGGTGCAGTACGGGGTGGAACGCGCATCCAGCGGGTTAGAGGTGGTGAAGCCCACCTGGTTGTTGATTACGATGCGAACGGTACCGCCCACTTCATAACCACGCGCTTTCGACATGTTCAGGGTTTCCTGAACCACGCCCTGCCCTGTGACCGCCGCATCACCGTGAATAGTGATTGGCAGTACTTTATTGCTGCTCGGCTCGTCCAGACGATCCAGACGCGCACGCACGGAACCGATAACCACCGGGCTGACGATTTCCAGGTGCGACGGGTTAAACGCCAGCGCCAGGTGAACCTGACCGCCCTCGGTTTCGATATCCGACGAGAAGCCCATGTGGTACTTCACGTCACCGGTGCCGAGGTGCTCTTTATGTTTACCCGCAAATTCGTCGAACAGATCCTGCGGCTTTTTACCCAGCACGTTAACCAGCACGTTCAGGCGACCACGGTGCGCCATGCCCAGCACCACTTCGCGCGTGCCGCTCTTACCGGCATGACGAATCAGCTCTTTCAGCATCGGGACTAACGCATCGCCGCCCTCCAGTGAGAAGCGTTTTGCGCCAGGGAATTTCGCGCCCAGATAGCGCTCAAGGCCTTCCGCTGCGGTCAGTTCGCTGAGGAAACGTTTTTTCTCTTCTGCTGAGAAATTCGCGTGGCCTGCCACGGATTCGATACGCTGCTGGATCCAGCGTTTCTCTTCGGTGGAGGTAATGTGCATATATTCCGCGCCGATGGAGCCGCAGTAGGTTTGCTTGAGCGCGTCAATCAGATCGCCCAGCTTCATCGTGTCTTTGCCGATGGCAAAGGAACCTACGTTAAAGCTTTCCTGGAAATCGGCCTCGGTCAGATCGTGATAAGCCGGATCGAGATCCGCTACACGTTCCTGCTGCCACAGTCCCAGCGGATCGAGATTCGCATGCTGGTGACCACGGAAGCGATAAGCGTTGATAAGTTGCAGGACTTTAACCTGCTTCGCATTGGTGTCAGGGTCGGAAATCGCAGAAGAGTAACGTGAGGCATCCTTCGCCAGACGACGGAAATAATCACGTGTTTTTGAATGGAATTGATCCGGTTTGACCCCTGTACCAGGCAACTGCTGGAACATGGAACGCCAGTTTGCGTCCACTGAGTCAGGATCGGTTAAGAAGTCTTCATAGAGCTGTTCTATCCAGCTCTGGTTTGAACCAGAGAGGTAAGAAGAGTCCAGCCAGGCTTTCATTGCGCCGTTCTGCATCGTGATCCCTTAAGCATTTTTATGCTTACTTTCGCCGTAGAAACTACCACGCACACCACGTGTACGTGCCGGGGTTCACCTGCGAGCTCTTTGTGGCCCGCGAAGGAACCTTTAGAAACTGTCTAAATAATCTTCGTCGTTCCGGCTGCGACTGCGTTGCGGCTTTCACTCACCCCAGTCACATAGTCAACTATGCTCCAGGGGATTCGTTCAACCGCGCCTTGTCTCGCGCTGAACGTCTCGATTATTTACTTATCTGGCAGTTTTTAAAGGTTTCTGCAATTTGCCCGGTGGCGCTACGCTTACCGGGCCTACTGTTACGTAGGCCGGATAAGCGCAGCGCCATCCGGCGTTGTTACTTACGCACTGCGCTGCAACAACATCGACTTAATATGGCCGATGGCGCGCGTCGGGTTCAGCCCCTTAGGACACACACTGACGCAGTTCATGATGCTATGGCAGCGGAATACGCTGAAAGCGTCACTTAGCCCTTCCAGACGATTCTCGGTTTCGGTATCGCGGCTGTCGATCAGGAAGCGATAGGCAGCCAGCAGACCCGCAGGGCCGATAAATTTATCCGGGTTCCACCAGAATGACGGGCATGACGTTGAACAGCATGCACAGAGAATACACTCGTACAACCCATCGAGTTTTTCACGCTGCTCAGGAGACTGTAAGTGCTCGCGAGCGGGTGGATTTTGCCCATTATTCAATAAGTAAGGCTTAATCTTCTCATATTGTGCATAGAATTGCCCCATGTCCACCACCAAATCACGCACGACCGGCAGGCCAGGCAAAGGACGGATCACAATTTTCTGGCCAGGACGCTGTAGCGCTGAAATTGGCGTGATACAGGCCAGACCGTTTTTGCCGTTCATGTTTACACCGTCAGAGCCACACACCCCTTCACGGCAGGAGCGGCGGAACGACAGCGTAGGATCTTTCTCTTTCAGCTGGATTAAGGCATCCAGCAGCATCATGTCACGACCTTCTTCCGCTTCGAGGGTGTAATCCTGCATACGCGGAGCATCGTCTACATCCGGGTTATAACGATAAACTGAGAATTCGAGTTTCATTATCCTGTCTCCGCATTAGTAAGTACGAATCTTCGGCGGGAACGCCGGACGCAGTTTCGGTTCCATGTTAACGCTACGACGCGTCATGGTTTCCGACTCTGGCAGATACAGGGAATGGCACAGCCAGTTTTCGTCATCACGATCCGGGAAGTCGAAGCGGCTATGGGCGCCACGGCTTTCGGTACGGAAGTTTGCCGACATCGCAGTGGCGAACGCGGTTTCCATCAGGTTATCCAGCTCCAGGCACTCAACGCGCTGGGTGTTGAACTCGCTGGAGGTATCATCCAGACGGGCATTCTTCAGACGCTCGCGGATCGCTTTCAGCTGCTCAAGCCCTTTGGCCATCGCGTCACCTTCGCGGAATACCGAGAAGTTGTGCTGCATACACTCCTGCAACGCCTTACGGATCTCCACCGGATCTTCGCCGCTACGGTTGCCGTTCCAGCGGTTGAGGCGCTCAAGAGAGGCATCTATTTCGTCGTCGGTCGCATCACGCAGCGCGCCCTGCTCGGCAATAGATTCCTGGAGATGCAGCCCCACCGCACGACCAAATACCACCAGGTCCAGCAGGGAGTTGCCGCCCAGACGGTTTGCGCCGTGCACGGATACGCAGGCAATTTCGCCTACCGCGAACAGGCCAGGGATGACCACGTCTTCGCCCTGCTCGTTCACGGTCAGCGCCTGACCGGTCACTTTGGTCGGAATACCGCCCATCATGTAGTGACAGGTTGGGATAACCGGAATTGGCTCTTTCACCGGGTCGACGTGCGCGAAGGTGCGGGACAGCTCCAGAATGCCCGGCAGACGGGATTCCAGCACTTCTTTACCCAGATGGTCGAGTTTCAGCTTCGCGTGTGGACCCCAAGGGCCGTCACAGCCGCGGCCTTCACGGATTTCGATCATGATGGAACGCGCCACCACGTCACGGCCCGCAAGGTCTTTTGCGTTTGGCGCATAACGCTCCATGAAGCGCTCGCCATGTTTGTTCAGCAGGTAACCACCTTCACCACGGCAGCCTTCTGTCACCAGTACGCCCGCACCGGCGATACCGGTTGGGTGGAACTGCCACATCTCCATGTCCTGCACCGGCACGCCAGCGCGGATCGCCATCCCAACGCCGTCACCGGTGTTGATATGGGCGTTGGTAGTGGACTGATAGATACGGCCTGCGCCGCCGGTCGCCAGCACGGTTGCGCGGGCTTTGAAGTAGACCACTTCACCGGTTTCGATGCACAGGGCGGTACAACCCACCACGGCGCCATCGGCGTTTTTCACCAGATCCAGCGCATACCACTCGGAGAAGATGGTGGTGTGGTTTTTCAGGTTCTGCTGATACAGCGTGTGTAGCAGCGCGTGGCCGGTACGGTCAGCCGCCGCTGCGGTACGTGCCGCCTGCTCGCCGCCGAAGTTTTTCGACTGGCCGCCAAACGGACGCTGATAGATGGTGCCATTTTCCAGACGAGAGAACGGCAGACCCATGTGGTCCAGCTCCAGAATCGCTTCCGGGCCGGTTTTACACATATATTCGATGGCATCCTGGTCACCGATGTAATCGGAACCTTTTACCGTATCGTACATATGCCATTCCCAGTTATCTTCATGGGAATTACCCAGCGCAACGGTGATACCGCCCTGCGCAGACACAGTGTGGGAACGGGTCGGGAATACTTTAGAGAGCAGCGCACAGGTCTGGCCGCTCTGGGAAATTTGTAGTGCGGCGCGCATACCTGCGCCACCCGCACCAATCACAACAGCATCAAATTCTCTGACTGGCAGTTTCATTACACACCCCACACCACAACAAATCCATAAATGACGTAAACCAGCAGAGCAACAACAATAATCAGTTGCAGCGGAAGGCGAATCGCCAGCGGTTTAACGTAATCGGTCAACACCTGCCACATGCCAATCCAGGCATGAATAAGGATGGAGAACAGAGCCAGCAGGGTGAACACTTTGGTGAAGGCCGATCCGAAGAAACCACTCCAGATTTCCCACGTCAGCGTGCCGCTGGTCGCGAAGAAACCGATCATATAGATGATGTAAAGGGTGAGAACGATGGCGGTAGCACGGACCAGGATGAAGTCATGTACGCCGTTGCGTCCTAATGCGGAGGCGTTGCTTACCATACGAGAACTCCTGCGAGAAGTGAAAGCACGACAGTGATCACAAATGAAATGTTAGCGGTACGTTTACCGGCCTCGAACGTCTCTTCCAGGTAGCCAAAGTCCATCAGCATATGGCGAACGCCGCCAACCACGTGATAGGCCAGCGCGGTCAGAATGCCCCACATGATAAATTTCACGAAGAAGCTGTTCATAATGGCTGAGGCCTGGAGGAATCCTTCAGGGGATGAGAGGCTGGTTCCCAGTAACCACAGCAAGATACCGACCGCCACAAACGTAATCACACCAGAAACACGGTGCAGAATGGACGCTATTGCTGTTACAGGGAATCGGATCGTTTTCAGATCCAGATTGACAGGTCTTTGTTTTTTCACATTTCTTATCATGAATAACGCCCACATGCTGTTCTTATTGTTTCCTTCCTCCGGACTGCGATGCGGGTCAGACAGCGTTCCTTTTCTATAACTGCGCGTCATGCAAAACATTGCTTCCAAATGCTAAAACGACACGTTACAACGCTGGGTGGCTCGGGATTGCAGGGTGTTCCGGAGACCTGGCGGCAGTATAGGCCGTTCACAAAATCATTACAATTAACCTACATACAGTTTGTTGGGTTTTCTCTGGAACAGTGATCGGGGTCACGATAACAACATCTTTTTAATTTTTAATCATCTGATTTGACAAATGTTAAACAATATTGTTACAAACGTCATCAGAAAAGGCATATAATGCGCAAAAGTTATGAGGTCTCTCTTTCACCTGACAAATAGTTATGTAACAGTGTGATGGTATTGACCGAAGTTATCAGGACAGTTATTAGTGATATACAGGTTTGAATAATTCGGACTGCAAAAACGCTGATTTGCTGTTGTTTCACTGATATTTCATTCGTTTACCTGCAAGGCGCCATAGCTCTGTACCCTGGTTTCTCCTCGTGAGCTGAGCGGTAAGCCAAATAACAATCTGGTAACGATGATTAACAGCTGAAAGCAAATCCGGTAAAGCGCAGTCTTAAGCATAAGGCGCTAAGGAGACCGTAAATGGCTGATACAAAGGCAAAACTCACCCTAAATGGTGATGATGCTATTGAACTGGATGTGCTAAAAGGCACGCTCGGTCAGGATGTTATTGATATCCGTACGCTGGGTTCCAAAGGGGTATTCACCTTTGACCCTGGATTCACCTCCACCGCATCTTGCGAATCCAAAATCACCTACATTGACGGTGACGAAGGTATCCTGCTCCATCGCGGCTTCCCCATCGATCAGTTAGCCACCGAATCCAACTATCTGGAAGTGTGCTACATCCTGCTGAACGGCGAAAAACCGACGCAGGCCCAGTACGATGAATTTAAAACCACCGTGACCCGTCACACCATGATCCATGAGCAGATTACCCGTCTGTTCCATGCGTTCCGTCGTGACTCTCATCCGATGGCGGTCATGTGCGGTATTACCGGTGCGCTGGCGGCGTTCTACCACGATTCTCTGGACGTGAATAACCCACGTCACCGTGATATCGCGGCGTTCCGTCTGCTGTCTAAAATGCCTACCATGGCGGCGATGTGTTACAAATACTCTATCGGTCAGCCGTTTGTGTACCCACGCAACGACCTCTCCTACGCGGGTAACTTCCTGCGTATGATGTTCTCCACGCCGTGCGAAGAGTACGAAGTGAACCCGGTGCTGGAACGCGCGATGGACCGTATTCTGATCCTGCACGCTGACCACGAACAAAACGCCTCGACCTCTACCGTCCGTACCGCGGGCTCTTCCGGCGCGAACCCGTTCGCCTGTATCGCTGCGGGCATCGCCTCCCTGTGGGGACCGGCGCACGGCGGCGCGAACGAAGCGGCACTGAAGATGCTGGAAGAGATCAGCTCCGTTGAGCACATTCCTGAGTTCGTGCGCCGCGCGAAAGACAAGAATGACTCCTTCCGTCTGATGGGCTTCGGTCACCGTGTTTACAAAAACTACGACCCGCGCGCGACCGTCATGCGTGAGACCTGCCACGAAGTGCTGAAAGAGCTGGGCACCAAAGATGATCTGCTGGAAGTGGCGATGGAGCTGGAACACATCGCGCTGAACGACCCGTACTTCATCGAGAAGAAACTCTACCCGAACGTCGATTTCTACTCTGGCATTATTCTGAAAGCGATGGGCATTCCGTCTTCCATGTTCACCGTAATCTTCGCCATGGCCCGTACCGTGGGCTGGATTGCGCACTGGAACGAAATGCACAGCGAAGGCATGAAAATCGCGCGTCCTCGTCAGCTGTATACCGGCTACGAGCAGCGTGATTTTAAGTCTGACATTAAGCGCTAAAAAACACGCCCGGCGGCGCTTCGCTTGCCGGGCCTACAAGTGCGAGATGTAGGCCGGGTAAGGCGTAGCCGCCACCCGGCTTTTTTACATCTGGCACCCAGGACACCAGTAAAACGGCCTGGAAGAGATCGTCGCCTTCTCAATCACCCCGCCGCACCGCTCACACTTTTTACCCGCCCGATGAAACACCTTGAAGCGGAACAGCGCCCCGTGATGCTTGTTCTCATCCACCACGCCGCGCGTGTTGTACGACAGCCGTGGAATATCCAGTAACGCGTGCGACAGCGCCTCTAGCTGTTCATCGCTCAGCTGCGACGCTTTGTGCTGCGGCGCCAGCCCCACTTCCCAGAGGATCTCCACCCGCAGGTAGTTTCCCAACCCCGCCAGAAATGCCTGATCGAGCAACAGCCCGGAGAACTGCCGGTTGCGGAATGTGGGGGATAACAACCGGGCTTTCACATCGCTTGCCGTCAGACGCATGTCCAGCACGTCCGGCCCGACCCGCTGTAAGAACGGATGCGTCAGCAGCTGCTCCGGCGTTAACATTTCGATATCAGAGGCGCTGTAAAGCAGGATCGCCTTATCCGCCGTTTGTAGCCGCACGCGCAGCACGCGGGTCGTTTGCGGCTGCTCGTCCGCCTCCACCACCCGCCAGACACCGTAAAGCTGATTATGGCTGTATAACGTCAGGTTATGGGAAAAGTGGGTGAGTAACGCCTTGCCGCGCGTTTCAATGTGGGTCACCGTCTGCCCCACCAGCTGCGATTCAAACGGCTTGAGTTGAGGAAAGGCAAACCAGACGTGTGTCAGAGGTTTGCCCTTTATCGCCGCCTCCAGGCTATCCGCCGCGCGGCGGATCTCCGGACCTTCAGGCATGTTTTTGTCCTTTCATGATTATTCTGCGCTGACAACAATGCCCTCTTCCGAGAACGCCATCCGCAGGCGTCGCGCAAACTGGAGCGCATGCTCGCCGTCACCGTGTAAGCACACCGTATCAGCCTGAACGTTTGCCGTTGTACCCTCCGTTGAGGTTACTCGCCCGAAGCGCACCATCTCCAGGGTCTGCGCCAGCGCTTTACCTTCGTCGGCGATCAGCGCACCGGCCTGCGTACGCGGAACCAGGCTACCGTCCGGCAGGTATCCCCGATCGGCAAACACTTCCTGCCGCGTAGTCAGCCCCAGCCGTTCTCCGGCACGAATAAGCTCGCTGCCCGCCAGGCCCACCAGAATCAGTTGCGGATTACAGTCCCGCACCGCGCGGGCAATGGCATCCGCCAGCACCGGATCTTTCGCCGCCTGGTTATAGAGCATGCCGTGCGGCTTGACGTGGCGCAACACGCCATTCTCAGCGCGCACTATCGCCTCCAGCGCGCCGATCTGGTAGAGCATTTGCGCGTAAACCGTCTCAGGGGGCAGATCCATCGCCGTGCGACCAAAGTTTTCCCGGTCGGGAAAGCTGGGGTGAGCGCCAATCGCCACGCGGTTTTTCATGGCATTGCGCACGCTCGCCAGCATGGTCTGCGCATCGCCGGCATGAAACCCGCAGGCGATATTCACCGAGGAGACCAGCGTCATCAGCGCCGCATCGGCGTTGCTGCCCTCCCCCAGATCGGCGTTTAAATCAATCTTTACCATCGAGCCTCCACGCCAGCTGTTCGAGATAACGCTGCTGATCCTGCCGGGCTTTCAGCGCCTCCTCCAGCGAACACTGCACAAAATGAATGGGCTGACCTAGAGGAATTTGCGCCAGATGGTAGCGATCCGCTTCGATAATGCAGGCAATACGCGGATATCCCCCCGTGGTTTGCGCATCGTTCATCAGTACGATGGGCTGCCCGTTGCCCGGCACCTGAATCACCCCGGGCAACAGACCATGGGAAAGCAGCTCCCGGTCAGTCGTGCGGGTCAGCGGCTGGCCCTGAAGCCGGTAACCCATGCGGTTACTCTGCGGGCTGATCTTCCACGGCGAGCGCCAGAAAGACTCTTTCGCGGCTTCATCAAACTCCTGGTATTCCGGTCCTGGTAAGGCGCGGATCACGTTCCCCCACAGCAGCTGTTTCACGCCCTGCGTGGTGGTGAAATGGCGCGTTGAGGTCTTTATTCGCAGACGATCGCCGTCACGCAGCAGCCGTCCTTCATGGCCGCCCATTCCCGCTTTCTGGTCGGTGCTGGATGAGCCCAACACCTCAGGCACGTCGATCCCCCCCGCCACCGCAAGATAGCTGCGCACGCCGTGCAGAGGACGCTTGAGCGTCAGACGCTGCCCGGCCTTCGCCCGCAGGCGCCAGCCGGTCCACACCGCTTTGCCGTCCAGCGTCGCGTCACAGCCCGCGCCGGTTAAGGCAAACCAGGTTTCCTGACCAAACTCAATCACGCACTGACCCAGCGTAATTTCTAACGCCGCCGTGCTGCCTGCGTTACCTACCAGCAGGTTGGCAATCTCCAGCGAAGGGCGATCGAGCGCACCGCAGTAGCTCACGCCCGACTGACGCAGCCCAAAACGCCCGGCATCCTGTACCGAGGTGTAAAGCCCTGCGCGAATAAGCGTTAACATACCCCCTCCTTCTGCGGGATAAAGCGCAGGGTATCCCCCGGACGCAGAAGTATGGGCGCGTCCTGGCCTGGTTCAAATAACGGCGTGGACGTGTGCCCAATCAGCTGCCAGCCTCCCGGTGAGGCGAGCGGATAAATTCCCGTTTGCTCGCCACCAATCGCCACGCTGCCCGCCGGTACGCTCAGGCGCGGCTCAGCCCGGCGCGGCGTATGCAGCTGGGGCGATAACCCGCCCAGATAGGGGAAACCCGGCTGAAATCCCAAAAACCAGACAACATAGTCGACTGAGCTATGCAGCTCCACAACCTGCTTCTCCGTTAATCCACAGTGTTCGGCCACCACGCCAAGGTCGGGACCTCCCTTGCCGCCATAGACAACCGGGATCTCAATCGTCCGCGATTCCGGCTCCAGCGCCTCGCTCTCCTCCCACCAGCGTTGCAGACGCTCAATGGCATCCAGCGCCCCCGTGTGCGGATCACGCAGCACCACGGTGATATTATTCATACCCGGAATAGCTTCAACCACGCCGGGTAGCTCGGGCAGTCGCTGAGCCAGACGCCAGATACGCTTTTGCGTAGCAAGCGTCACCGGAGGCTCAAGCTCCAGAACTACCGCGGTTTCACCCAGAAGATAACAACGCGCTCGCTGCACTTAACTACCTCTCATCAGGCCGGATTAGGGATATCAATAAACGTCACATCCAGATCGGTATTTTCCGTCAGCCACTCGCTGAGGGCGCGGATGCCGCCACGCTCGGTGGCGTGATGGCCCGCCGCGTAAAAATGCAGGCCTTGTTCACGGGCTGAGTGAATGGTCTGCTCGGAGACTTCGCCGGTAATGAAGGCGTCGACACCAAAACGCGCCGCGCTGTCAATAAAGCCCTGGCCGCCGCCGGTGCACCATGCCACGCGCTTCACGGTATCCGGCCCGGTGTCGCCGCACCACAGCGGACGACGCCCCAGGCGCGCTTCGATCCACGAAGCCAGCTCCAGACCCGGAACCGGCATCGACAGTTCGCCCCACGGCACCAGAGGTTCAATTTCACCCATCACGGTAATCCCCAGCAGCTGCGCAAGCTGAACGTTATTTCCCAGTTCAGGATGCGCATCGAGCGGCAGGTGATAGCCGTACAGGTTGATGTCATTCGCCAGCAGCGTTTTGAGTCGGTTGCGCTTCATGCCGCGAATAATCGGTGATTCGTTTTTCCAGAAATAACCGTGGTGGACAATCACCGCATCGGCTTCCTGACGCACCGCCTCATCCAGCAGCGCCTGGCTTGCCGTCACGCCGGTGATGATTTTTTGCACCGCCTCGCGCCCCTCCACCTGCAAGCCATTCGGGCCGTAGTCGCTAAACGAAGCCGTGTTGAGTTTTTCGTTAATCAGGCGTTCCAGTTCACTGTTTTTCATCATCATTCTCTCAAACTTTTCGGGCGGCTTCGTACGCCGCCAGCGTGGCGACGCGCGCCTGTTTATGGTCGACAATGGGACGGGGATAGTTCAGGGTAACACGCTGTTTATCCGCCCATACCCAGGGTTCATGAATGGCTTTGGCCGGGACATCCTTAAGCTCCGGCAGCCAGCGACGGATAAACTCGCCGTCGGCGTCAAATCGTTGTCCCTGCGTGGTCGGATTGAAGATCCGAAAATAGGGAGCCGCATCCGTTCCGGTGGAGGCCGCCCACTGCCAGCCGCCGTTATTCGCCGCCAGATCGCCATCGATCAGCTGAGAGATAAAATAACGCTCTCCGGTTCGCCAGTCGATAAGCAGATCCTTCACCAGGAAGCTGGCGGTAATCATACGCAGACGGTTATGCATCCACCCGGTTTCATTGAGCTGCCGCATAGCCGCATCAACAATCGGGAAGCCGGTGAGCCCACGCTGCCATGCTTTAAGCAGCTTCTCATTCGACTGCCACTGTACCTGTTCGGTCCAACGAATAAAGGGCCGATGTTTACACAAATCAGGATGATACGTCATCAGATGGCGATAAAACTCACGCCAGATCAGTTCGTTCAGCCACACTGCGCCCGCCCCCCCGTCTAAGGCCTGAGGCTGTTCCGCCAGCAGGCGATGTAAACACTGGCGCGGAGAGAGCGCGCCCAGCGCTAAACAGGCCGACAAGCGGCTGGTGCCTTCAGTCGCTGGAAAATCCCGACGCGCCTCGTACTCTGCCGCCCCCTGCGTGCAGAACTGACGCAACCGGGCAATAGCTGCTTTCTCACTGGCGGGGAATAGTGTTTCATCGAACGACTGCTGGGGATAATTCAGCCTGATCGCCGGCAGATCCGTTATCGTTTCCCCTCTCACGGTCGGGGCGGTAACGCACTCAGGTAGTCCCTCTTTCAGGCGTTTGATAAAGGCATTTTTAAACGGCGTGAAAACTTTATACATCTCGTGGTTACCGGTCATTACGCTGCCCGGCGCGAGCATCACGCTGTCATCAAAGCCTTCACAGACCACGCCCGCAAGGGTTTTCTCCAGCTGACGATCCCGCTGTTGCTCGTTGAATTCATACTGATAGTTGTAATAAAGATGCGTTACTGCGTGCTGCTGGCAGATTGCCTGCACCGTCTGGCGCTGCGCGGCGAAATCATGGGCCTCTTTATAGATCAGCGGAATGCCTTTTTCAGCCAGTGAATGTTGCAGGTCATTCAGATACGCGCTGAGTAGTGCCACTTGCCGGGGCGCCATGTCATGCTGCCGCCACTGTTCAGGCGTGGCGATAAACAGTGCCAGCACATTCGCGTCTTTAGCGCGGCAGGCCGCCGCGAGAGCGAAGTTGTCGTGAATGCGTAAATCCGCGCGAAACCAAACCAGATGGGTGGGCATAAAACTCCTGGCAATTGTCCATTATGTCCGTAAGGGCATGCCGTAAAAGGAAAAAGGCACGCATTGAACTACTTTGCCATGAAGTGTAGACGGGATGAAATAAAAAAGGCCGCCCAAGGCGGCCTTAACGCTACTTGTCCTGCGCTATCAGGGTAAAGGCAATAAACACATCCGGTTTATCACTCTTTACAACGAGTGCGCTGGCGACAATGAACGCGATGCATAAATAGCGTTTCACTATGCGGTCCCTGCTGCTAACCGCTCCACCTATCACCACCGGTGATAAATCGGTGGACACAAGCCCGGGTAGGTGGGCTGCTTTACGGCTATGGATACACCTTTCCCAGGACCGATGCCCATTTGCGAGATGGCGGAAAGGGACGTGGCATAATAATTAGCACCAACACCAAAAGTAAGTTATTTCAGTAAAATTAGGAATTTATAAAGGTGAAGTGGATTGTGAACTTTTTAAAGAAGGGTATGATAAAAATCCCGGGTAGGGGCTGCAAGATTACCCAACGGACCGCGAATCCCGAGGGACAAAAAAACCGCCACATTGCTGTAGGCGGTTTTTTTATGGCTACGATGTCACACCGTATCAGTAGAAATCGCAGGTCGCTTTCTCGGCCTGATCCATCCACACCGGCTTCTCGCTGGTTTTCGCCCAGACGCGGTGCAGGTAACTGTAGAAACGTGCGCGATCTTTCCAGAACAGCATCACCGGCAGGGCCAACACGCCAGCCACTACGGCGAAAGTGCGACGCATGAAAATGATATGAGCCGGAAACTCTTTATAAAGATCCATAATTTTCTCCCCTGTAGTTGGCCGGAAACCGTCTCCGGAAAATGTGAAATCTGTGACCTGGTTAAAATAATACCGCTTTGTTTGTAATTTTACTACTCATCCGACCACTTATTTTCATCCATTTCGTGAATATTTACATTCACGCCTGTAATTAAGTTACAAAAAAGTTAACAGTTTACTTACCAATAGTTAAATTGTGGTCTTTTCCCTTTTTTATACTTTTTTTACACCTGCCCTTCTGATTTTTGCAAAATCTTTGCGCCGTAAATCCTACCGTTAGCACAACAACAAAAGTCACCCGGAGGTGGATTGTGAGTGCAGGTCTGATTGCCGGCATCGTGCTGGTGTTCCTGTTATTGGGTTATCTGATTTATGCCCTGATTAAGGCGGAGGCATTCTGATGGCTGCTCAGGCGTTTTTGCTTATTGCCAGCTTTTTACTGGTACTGTTTGTGCTCGCCAGGCCGCTGGGAACAGCGCTGGCGCGGCTGATAAACAACGTGCCATTGCCGGGCACGCGAAATATTGAAAACGTGCTCTGGCGCATTTCAGGTATCAGCAACCAGGAAATGAACTGGCGCCAGTACCTGATGGCGATACTGCTTCTGAATATCGTGGGGCTTATTGCCCTCTTTACGCTGCTCATGCTCCAGGGCAGTCTGCCATTGAACCCGCAGCAGTTACCGGGTTTATCCTGGCATCTGGCGCTGAACACGGCGGTCAGCTTTGTCACCAACACCAACTGGCAGTCTTACGCCGGTGAAACCACGCTCAGCTACTTCAGCCAGATGGCCGGGTTAACCGTGCAAAACTTTCTTTCTGCGGCCAGCGGTATCGCGGTGATCTTCGCCCTGACGCGCGCGTTTGCCCGTCAGAATGTCAGCACCCTCGGCAACGCCTGGGTTGATGTCACGCGCATCACCCTTTGGATCCTGGTGCCTGTTGCGCTGATTATTGCCCTGTTCTTTATTCAGCAAGGCACTCTGCAAAACCTGCTGCCTTATACCCCTTACACCTCGCTTGAAGGGGCCAGGGAACTCCTGCCTATGGGGCCAGTGGCGTCGCAGGAAGCGATCAAGATGCTGGGCACCAACGGCGGCGGCTTCTTCAACGCCAACTCATCACATCCGTTTGAAAACCCAACGGCATTAACCAATTTTGTACAGATGCTGGCGATCTTCCTGATCCCCGCTGCGCTCTGCTTCGCCTTTGGCGATGTGGTTAACGATCGCCGCCAGGGACGTACGCTGCTGTGGGCGATGTCGTTGATCTTCGTGGTCTGCGTTGCACTGGTGATGTGGGCCGAATGGAACGGCAACAGCCACTTCATGCAGCTGGGGGCTAACAGCAATATCAACCTGGAAGGCAAAGAGAGTCGCTTCGGCATTCTTGCCAGCAGCCTTTATGCGGTGGTCACCACGGCGGCCTCCTGCGGGGCAGTGAACGCCATGCACGACTCTTTTACCGCGCTCGGCGGCATGATCCCGATGTGGCTGATGCAGATTGGCGAGGTAGTTTTCGGTGGGGTCGGTTCGGGGCTGTACGGCATGCTGTTGTTCGTTCTGCTCGCCGTGTTTATCGCCGGGCTAATGATCGGCCGCACGCCGGAGTATCTCGGCAAAAAAATCGACGTCCGTGAAATGAAATTAACCGCGCTGGCAATCCTGGTCACCCCCACCCTTGTGCTGCTCGGTACCGCGCTGGCGCTGATGACCGACGCCGGGCGCAGCGGCATCTTTAACCCGGGCATTCACGGCTTTAGCGAAGTGCTTTACGCCGTTTCGTCTGCCGCCAACAACAACGGCAGCGCCTTTGCAGGGTTAAGCGCCAACTCGCCGTTCTGGAACTGTTTGCTGGCGTTCTGCATGTTCATCGGACGTTTCGGCGTGATTATTCCCGTCATGGCGATCGCTGGAACACTGGTGAATAAAAAGATCCAGCCGACCACCACCGGTACGTTACCGACTCACGGCGCGCTGTTCGTCGGCCTGCTGATTGGCACCGTTTTGCTGGTGGGTGCCCTGACCTTTATCCCCGCCCTCGCGTTAGGCCCGGTTGCGGAATATCTCTCTTTACGCTGATTTTGCGGAGAATTTGTCATGAGTCGTAAACAACTGGCCCTGCTCGAACCGACGTTAGTTCGTCAGGCCCTCATGGATGCGGTAAAAAAACTGAGCCCGCGCGTGCAGTGGCACAACCCGGTGATGTTTATTGTCTGGACTGGAAGTTTACTCACCACCGCACTGGCGATTGCCATGGGAACGGGACACCTTTCAGGGAATGCAACCTTTACCGCCGCCATCAGCCTGTGGCTGTGGTTTACCGTGCTGTTCGCCAACTTCGCCGAAGCGTTAGCGGAAGGCCGCAGTAAGGCACAGGCCAACAGCCTGAAAGGGGTAAAAAAGACCGCCTTTGCGCGCAAATTACGCGAACCTAAATACGGCGCGCAGATGGACCACGTTCCGGCGGATGAACTGCGCAAAGGTGACGTGGTGCTGGTGGAAGCTGGCGACATCATCCCCTGCGACGGTGAGGTGATTGAGGGCGGCGCGTCGGTAGACGAAAGCGCCATTACCGGGGAATCCGCACCGGTGATCCGTGAGTCGGGCGGAGATTTCGCCTCAGTTACCGGCGGAACGCGCATTCTTTCCGACTGGCTGGTGATCCAGTGCAGCGTTAACCCGGGCGAAACCTTTCTCGATCGGATGATCGCCATGGTGGAAGGCGCACAGCGTCGTAAAACGCCGAACGAGATCGCCCTGACCATTCTGCTGGTGGCGCTCACCATTGTTTTCCTGCTGGCAACGGCGACCCTGTGGCCTTTCTCCGCCTACGGCGGTACAGCGGTTAGCATCACCGTACTGATCGCCCTGCTGGTCTGTCTGATCCCCACCACTATCGGCGGCCTGCTTTCCGCGATTGGCGTGGCGGGGATGAGCCGGATGCTGGGCGCGAACGTCATCGCCACCAGCGGACGCGCCGTTGAAGCGGCGGGTGACGTAGACGTGCTGCTGCTGGATAAAACCGGGACCATCACCCTGGGCAATCGTCAGGCCTCTGACTTTCTACCTGCTCCCGGCGTGGATGAAAAAACGCTGGCTGACGCGGCGCAGCTTTCCTCGCTGGCCGATGAAACGCCGGAAGGCCGCAGTATCGTGATCCTCGCCAAGCAGCGCTTTAACCTGCGCCAGCGCGACGTTCAGAGCCTGCACGCCACGTTCGTGCCCTTTACGGCGCAAACCCGAATGAGCGGAATTAACATTCAGGACCGGATGATCCGTAAAGGGTCCGTTGATGCCATTCGCCGTCATATTGAAGCCAATAATGGACACTTCCCCCCGGAAGTCGACAACCTGGTGGAAAGCGTGGCGCGTCAGGGAGCAACCCCGCTGGTGGTGGCGGAAGGTGCAAGCGTTCTGGGGGTTATCGCCCTGAAGGATATCGTTAAAGGCGGTATTAAAGAGCGTTTCGCCCAGATGCGTAAGATGGGCATTAAAACAGTGATGATCACCGGGGATAACCGTCTGACTGCGGCGGCCATTGCCGCCGAAGCGGGCGTGGATGATTTCCTTTCCGAAGCGACGCCGGAAGCGAAGCTGGCACTCATTCGCCAGTATCAGGCGGAAGGCCGTCTGGTGGCGATGACCGGCGACGGCACCAACGACGCCCCGGCGCTGGCGCAGGCCGACGTGGCGGTGGCGATGAACTCCGGTACCCAGGCGGCAAAAGAGGCGGGCAACATGGTGGATCTCGACTCGAACCCGACCAAGCTGATCGAAGTGGTACATATCGGGAAGCAGATGCTGATGACGCGCGGCTCGCTGACCACGTTCAGTATCGCCAACGACGTGGCGAAGTATTTCGCCATCATTCCGGCGGCTTTTGCGGCAACCTACCCGCAGCTGAATGCCCTGAACGTGATGCACCTGCACTCTCCGGCCTCGGCCATTTTGAGCGCGGTGATCTTCAACGCGCTGATTATTGTCTTTCTTATTCCGCTGGCGCTGAAAGGGGTGAGCTATAAGCCGCTGACGGCCGCCGCCATGCTGCGCCGTAACCTGTGGATTTACGGTCTGGGTGGGCTGGTGGTGCCCTTTATTGGGATCAAGGTTATCGACATGCTGTTAACGCTGTTCGGGCTGGTTTAAAAGGTGGATCCAATGACGATGTTACGTCCCGCTATACTGTTGTTTATTCTGCTGTCTCTGATTACCGGCGGGCTTTACCCGCTGATGACTACCGCGCTGGGCCAGTGGTGGTTTAAAGATCAGGCCAACGGCTCGCTGATTATCCAGAACGGTGAAAACCGCGGCTCGCGTCTGATTGGGCAGAACTTTACGGACCCGCGCTACTTCCAGGGACGCCCTTCCGCCACTGCGGAAAGCCCGTATAATCCAATGGCCTCCGGCGGCAGCAATCTGGCTGGCAGTAATCCTGACCTGGACAAAGCCGTTGCTGAACGCGTTGCCGCCCTGCGCGCCGCGAATCCGCAGGCCAGCCGTGAGGTGCCGGTTGAGCTGATCACCGCTTCCGCGAGCGGGCTGGATTACAGCCTGACGCCGGATGCGGTGGTGTGGCAGATCCCACGCGTGGCAGCCGCCCGTCAGCTGACCGTCGAGCAGGTGAGCCAGCTGGTTGCAGAACATACGCAAAAGCCGCTGGTCAGCTTCATCGGCATGCCGATAGTGAACATTGTTGAGCTGAATCTGGCGCTGGACGCGCTAAGGAAGAACTAAATGACCGACGAGCCCATGCGCCCGGATCCGGACAGGCTGCTTGAACAGACGGCTGAAGCCCACCGCGGCAAGCTGAAAATTTTCTTCGGCGCCTGCGCGGGCGTCGGGAAAACCTTCGCCATGCTGACGGAAGCCCAGCGGCTTCGGGCGCAGGGGCTTGATATTCTCATCGGCGTGGTGGAAACCCACGGTCGCAAAGAGACGGCTGCGCTGCTGACGGGGCTGGCGACGCAGCCGCCCCAGCGTATCAGCCATCGCGGGCGGCTGGTCACGGAGTTTGATCTTGATGCCGCCCTCGCCCGCCGCCCTGCCCTGATCCTGATGGACGAACTGGCGCACAGCAATGCGCCAGGCTCCCGCCATCCGAAGCGCTGGCAGGATGTTGAGGAGCTGCTTGAGGCAGGCATTGACGTCTTCACCACGGTAAATGTTCAGCATCTGGAAAGCCTGAACGACGTAGTGAGCGGCGTAACCGGTATCCAGGTGCGGGAAACCGTCCCCGATCCGTTTTTTGATTCTGCCGATGAAGTCGTACTGGTTGACCTGCCGCCGGACGATCTACGCCAGCGCCTGCACGAAGGCAAAGTGTATATTGCCGGCCAGGCCGAACGCGCCATCGAACATTTTTTCCGCAAAGGAAACCTGATTGCCCTGCGCGAGCTGGCCCTGCGCCGCACCGCCGATCGCGTTGATGACCAGATGCGCGCCTGGCGAGACCTACAGGGACAAGAGCGCGTCTGGCACACGCGGGACGCCATTCTGTTATGCATTGGTCACGGCAGCGGCAACGAAAAACTGGTTCGCACCGCCGCCCGGCTGGCAGCGAAATTTGGCAGCGTCTGGCATGCGGTCTACGTCGAAACGCCGCAGCTGCATGGCCTGCCAGAAAATCAGCGTCGCGCCATTTTGAGCGCGCTGCGGCTGGCGCAGGAGCTGGGTGCCGAAACCGCCACCCTTTCCGAACCGCAGGAAGATAAAGCCATTCTGCGCTACGCGCGCGAGCACAACCTGGGCAAGATTGTCATTGGACGTCGACAGCATCGCCGCTGGTTTAGCCGCGAATCTTTTGCCGACAGGCTGGCCCGCCGCGCGCCGGATCTTGATTTAGTCATCGTCGCGCTGGATGACAAGCCCGCCCCTCTGCCCAACCGTACGCCGGATGCTCGCACCTTTGGCGATAAATGGCGCATTCAGATCCGGGGTTGCCTGGTGGCCGTGGTCCTTTGCGCCCTGATTACGGTGATTGCCAGCCAGTGGCTCATCGCCTTCGACGCCGCCAATCTGGTCATGATTTATCTGCTCGGCGTCGTTGTGGTCGCGCTCTTTTATGGCCGCTGGCCGTCGGTGCTGGCAACGGTGATCAACGTCATCAGCTTCGACCTTTTTTTTATCGCTCCGCGCGGGACGCTTGCTGTCTCGGACGTGCAGTACATTCTGACTTTTGCCGTGATGCTTACCGTCGGGCTGGTGATCGGGAATCTGACGGCAGGCGTACGCTACCAGGCACGCATTGCCCGCTATCGCGAGCAGCGCACGCGCCATCTGTATGAAATGTCAAAATCGCTGGCGGTTGGGCGCACGCAGCGGGATATCGTGCAGACCAGCGAGCAGTTTATCCGTTCGACCTTTCATGCCAGCAACCTGATTTTGCTCCCCGACGAACAGGGGCGCCTTCGCCCGCTGACCTCCCCTTCGGGGATGACGCCCTGGGATGAAGCGATTGCCCGCTGGAGTTTCGATAAGGGGTTACCTGCCGGCGCCGGCACCGACACGCTGCCCGGCGTGCCTTACCAGATCCTGCCGCTGCGCAGCGCGGATAAAAATCACGGGCTGGTCATCGTCGAGCCGTCTAACCTGCGTCAGTTGATGATCCCCGAGCAGCAGCGCCTGCTGGAAACCTTCACCCTGCTGGTCGCCAGCGCCCTTGAACGGCTGGCGCTCACCGCCAGCGAAGAGCAGGCGCGGCTGGCAAGCGAGCGCGAAAGTATTCGCAATTCGCTGCTGGCAGCGCTGTCTCACGATTTGCGCACCCCGCTTACCGTGCTGTTCGGCCAGTCTGAAATTCTGACGCTGGATCTGGCGGCGGAAGGATCAAAGCACGCGATGCAGGCCAGCGAAATTCGCCAGCATGTGCTCAATACCACGCGACTGGTGAACAACCTGCTGGACATGGCGCGCATTCAGTCCGGCGGGTTTAACCTCAAAAAAGAGTGGCTCACCCTTGAGGAGGTTGTCGGCAGCGCGCTGAAGATGCTGGAGCCGGGTCTCGGCGGGCGCCATATCGAGCTGGATATGCCGGAACCCCTGACGTTAATCCATGTGGATGGCCCGCTGTTTGAGCGCGTGCTAATTAATCTGCTGGAAAATGCCGCTAAATACGCCGGGGCAAAGGCCCGGCTGGGGATCGCTGCCTGGGTGGATAAACGTGTGCTGCGGCTCGACGTCTGGGATACCGGGCCGGGTATTCCGGCCGGTCAGGAGCGCGCCATATTCGAAAAATTTGCGCGCGGTAATAAGGAATCCGCCATACCGGGCGTTGGACTGGGGCTGGCGATCTGCCAGGCGATTGTCGACGTGCATGGCGGCACCATTTCCGCAGAGAACCGCCCGGAAGGTGGGGCACGCTTTTGTGTTACACTTCCTCTTGAAACCCCACCAGAACTTGATGAATTACCAGAGGATGTGTGATTAACGTTCTGATTGTTGAAGATGAGCTCGCTATCAGCCGATTTCTGCGTACCGCGCTGGAAGGCGACGGTTTGCGCGTGCATGAAGCCGGTACGCTTCAACGGGGGTTAATTGAAGCCGCCACCCGCAAGCCAGATCTGGTGATCCTGGATCTGGGACTTCCGGATGGCGACGGCATCGATTTTATTCGTGAGGTGCGTCAGTGGAGCCAGATGCCCATTCTGGTGCTCTCTGCCCGCACTGAAGAGACGGATAAAATCGCCGCGCTGGATGCCGGAGCGGATGATTATCTGATCAAACCGTTTGGCATTGGCGAGTTACAGGCCCGGCTTCGTGTGGCGCTGCGTCGACACAGTGCCACGTCCCCTTCTGATCCGGTGTACGCCTTTGGCGATATCCGCGTCGATCTTGCTGCCCGCCGCATCGTGCGAGGGGAAGAAGAGATTCACCTTACGCCTATCGAATTTCGTCTGCTGGCCGTGCTGCTCAATAACCACGGAAAAGTGTTAACGCAGCGACAGCTGTTAAGCCAGGTCTGGGGACCGAATGCTGTCGAGCATAGTCACTATTTACGCATTTATATGGGACACCTTCGCCAGAAACTTGAAGCCGATCCCGCGCGTCCTCGTCATTTATTAACAGAAACCGGTATCGGATATCGGTTTATGATCTGAATAAGTATTCACTTTAATTTTAAATAAAAAACATACCAGCCTGAATATAGCCATGAAAATAACGATGAGTTTATTTTCATGGCTATATTCGCCCTCTTTAAACACAATTAAAACATCAATTTAACACCAAACCAACAAAACAGCATTTTGATCTGCGTTATTCACTCAAAACGACTAATTATTTCTGAAATGATCGGTTATTGGTGATCTGTTTCACAGTTAATCCCTTTTTCCTGGATAAAATGACCATGCTTTCAATTACTGAAAGGAAACTGAACATGGAAAACAATAATCGTTTAATGCCCCATATAAGGCGGACAACACATATCATGATGTTTGCCCACCGTAACTGTTTTGACTTTCATCTCTTTAACGCCCGGTAGTCCTTCGACTTCTGGCGCATCTGCTTACAGGTTATCCTGAAAAACGCTATTTTACAGGCTGTTGCCTGTGAACACCTGCGCTCATTCCTTGTGATTCAGATTCTCCGCAACCGGGCGGACTGAATTCTACTCAGCAAAAAAGCAATTAACTGATTTCGTATCAGCGGACACGCTTTGCTTTTTTTTCCGGAAATAATCGATTTCTTTACCGCAAGAAGTCGAGGGCCCCATATTGCATGAAATAAAGAGATAAAGATGAAAACGTTAAAAATTGCCGTCAGCCGTGCCTGCCCTGAATGCTTTACCACTTCGCGCGACATCGTGGATATCACCGCATCAGATTATATTGATGTGGCAGCCGTGGTTCTGGCCGTCAGCGATATTTTCAATGGCGCCATAGAAGAAATTGAAGCCACGGGATTCGGTATCCCGGTGTTTATTGCCACGCATAAAGAAGAAAGGGTTCCGGCTGAATTTCTGTCGCGTATTCACGGCGTTTTTGAGTACTCCGACACCAGCAATGCGTACTACGGACGCCAGCTTGAAGCGGCTGCGCAGAAGTACGAAACCCAGCTCCGCCCGCCGTTCTTCCGCGCGCTGGTCGATTACGTCCAGCAGGGGAACAGCGCGTTTGACTGCCCCGGACATCAGGGAGGCCAGTTCTTCCGCCGCCATCCGGCCGGAAACCAGTTTGTCGATTTCTTTGGCGAAACGCTTTTCCGCGCCGATCTGTGCAATGCCGACGTGGCAATGGGCGATCTGCTGATCCACGAAGGCGCGCCATGCATCGCCCAGCAGCATGCGGCAAAAGTCTTTAATGCGGATAAAACCTACTTCGTGCTGAACGGCACCTCCTCTTCCAACAAGGTGGTGCTCAATGCCCTGCTCACGCCAGGCGATCTGGTGCTGTTCGATCGCAATAACCATAAATCTAATCACCACGGGGCGCTGTTACAGGCGGGCGCGACGCCGGTGTATCTGGAAACGGCGCGCAACCCGTACGGGTTTATCGGCGGTATCGACGCACACTGTTTCGACGAGAGCTACCTGCGGGAGCTGGTGTCAGAGGTCGCGCCTGGCCGTGCGCGGGATGAACGTCCGTTCCGTCTTGCGGTGATCCAGCTGGGCACCTACGACGGTACCATTTATAACGCCCGTCAGGTGGTGGATAAGATTGGTCACCTGTGCGATTACATTCTGTTTGACTCCGCCTGGGTGGGTTACGAGCAGTTTATCCCGATGATGGCCGACTGCTCGCCGCTGCTGCTGGAGCTGAACGAAAACGATCCGGGCATTCTGGTGACCCAGTCGGTGCATAAGCAGCAGGCGGGCTTCTCGCAAACCTCGCAAATCCATAAGAAGGACAGCCACATAAAAGGCCAGCCGCGCTATGTCCCGCATAAACGCCTCAACAACGCCTTTATGATGCACGCCTCCACCAGCCCGTTTTATCCGCTGTTTGCCGCCCTGGATATCAACGCCCGCATGCACGAGGGGCAAAGTGGGCGCAACATGTGGATGGACTGCGTGGTGACGGGTATCGAAGCGCGGAAACTGATCCTTCAGAACTGTCAGTTTATTCGTCCGTTCGTGCCGGAGACGGTGGATGGCCGTCCATGGTAAGGCTGGGATACGGCAGAGATTGCGACCGATCTGCGCTTCTTCCATTTCGTTCCGGGCGAACGCTGGCACGCCTTTGAGGGATATGCCGAGCATCAGTATTTTATCGATCCCTGCAAACTGCTGCTAACTACGCCGGGCATCAACGCCCGCACCGGTGAGTACGATGATTTCGGCGTGCCCGCGACCATCCTCGCCAACTTCCTGCGTGAAAACGGCATCGTGCCGGAAAAATGCGACCTCAATTCCATTCTGTTCCTGCTCACCCCGGCGGAGGACATGGGCAAATTGCAGCAGCTCGTCGCCCAGCTGGTGCGCTTCGAAAAACTGCTCCAGAGCGATGTGCCGCTGAAAGAGGTTCTGCCCTCTCTTTATAAGCAACATCCGGAACGTTATGCGGATTATACCCTGCGTCAGATTTGTCAGGAGATGCATGACCTCTACGCCCGCCATAACGTGAAGCAACTGCAAAAAGAGATATTCCGCAAGTCTCACTTCCCACGCGTCATGATGAACCCGCAGGAGGCGAACTATGCCTATCTGCGCGGTGAGGTCGAGCTGGTGTCCCTGCGCGACGCGGAAGGCCGTATCGCCGCGGAAGGCGCGCTGCCTTACCCACCGGGGGTGTTGTGCGTGGTGCCGGGAGAAGTCTGGGGCGGTTCCGTGCTGCGCTATTTCGCCGCGCTGGAAGACGGGATCAATCTGCTGCCGGGTTTTGCGCCGGAGTTACAGGGGGTTTACGTCGAGGAGTGTGACGGTCGCAAACAGGTGCGCTGCTACGTCATCAAACAACCTGCCGCTCAGCCATCGCTGCTGAAAGGAGAAAAATTATGAGTAAGGCCAACAAGATGGGCGTGGTGCAACTCACTATTCTCACCATGGTGAATATGATGGGTTCGGGGATCATCATGCTCCCCACCAAGCTCGCTGAAGTGGGGACGATTTCGATTATCTCCTGGCTTGTTACCGCCGTGGGTTCGATGGCGCTGGCGTGGGCGTTTGCCAAGTGCGGCATGTTCAGCCGCAAGTCCGGCGGGATGGGCGGCTATGCCGAATATGCGTTTGGTAAGTCCGGTAACTTTATGGCGAACTATACCTATGGCGTGTCGCTGCTGATCGCCAATGTGGCGATTGCCATTTCCGCTGTCGGTTACGGCACAGAGCTGTTTGGCGCGACGCTGACCCCGGTGCAAATTGGGCTGGCGACCATCGGCGTGCTCTGGATCTGCACCGTCGCTAACTTTGGCGGCGCGCGCATCACCGGACAGCTCAGCAGCATCACCGTCTGGGGCGTCATCATCCCGGTTGTCGGCCTGTGCATCATCGGCTGGTTCTGGTTCAGCCCGTCGCTGTACGCCAATTCCTGGAATCCGCATCACGTACCGTTCTTCACCGCCGTGGGATCGTCCATCGCCATGACGCTGTGGGCCTTCCTCGGGCTGGAGTCGGCCTGTGCGAATGCGGAAGTGGTGGAAAACCCGGAGAAAAATGTGCCGATCGCGGTACTCGGCGGGACGCTGGGGGCGGCGGTGATCTATATCGTCTCGACCAACGTGATTGCGGGAATTGTGCCCAACATGGATCTGGCTAACTCCACGGCGCCGTTCGGACTGGCGTTTGCGCAGATGTTTACGCCGGAGGTAGGGAAAGTGATCATGGGACTGATGGTGATGTCCTGCTGCGGCTCGCTGCTGGGCTGGCAGTTCACCATCGCCCAGGTATTCAAATCTTCCGCTGACGAAGGTTATTTCCCGAAAATCTTCTCCCGCGTCACCAAAGCGGATGCACCGGTGCAGGGCATGCTGGCGATTGTCATCTTCCAGAGCGGATTGTCGCTGATGACCATTAGCCCGTCGCTGAACAGCCAGTTTAACGTGCTGGTCAACCTGGCGGTGGTGACGAACATCATTCCGTACATTCTGTCGATGGCGGCGCTGGTGATTATTCAGAAGGTGGCGAAGGTGGATCCGCGCAAAGCCCGGGCGGCCAATATCGTGGCGCTGATTGGGGCGATTTACAGCTTCTATGCGCTCTACTCGTCCGGTCAGGAGGCGATGCTGTATGGGGCGATGGTGACATTCATGGGCTGGACGCTGTACGGTCTGGTCTCACCACGGTTTGAACTGAAGAATAAACATAGTTAAAAAAGAAGCCCGGTGGCGCTGGCGCTTACCGGGCCTACGAGGTCAATGCAAAACGGCAACCCTGAGGTTGCCGTTTTTTATGTTTTCTCCCTCTCCCAGTGGGAGAGGGCCGGGGTGAGGGCATCAGCCCGCACCAGATCACGACTTACGCGTTTTTCAGCACTTCGCTGACAATCTCTACCGCTTCTTTCTCAATCTGCTGACGGTGCTCAGCGCCGAGGAAGCTTTCACAATAGATTTTGTACGCATCTTCCGTACCGGATGGACGCGCGGCGAACCAGCCGTTTTCGGTCATCACTTTCAGGCCGCCGATCGATGCGCCGTTACCCGGCGCCGCCGTCAGACGCGCGGTGATCGGGTCACCTGCCAGGGTACTGGCACTGACCATCTCCGGAGAGAGTTTTGACAGAGCTGCTTTTTGCGCAGACGTGGCGCCAGCCTGAATACGGTTATAGCTTGGCGCACCAAAACGTTCCGCCAGCTCGTTGTAATGTTCCTGCGGGTTCTTACCGGTGACCGCGGTGATTTCCGCCGCCAGCAGGCACATGATGATGCCGTCTTTATCGGTTGACCATGGGGTGCCGTCGAAGCGCAGGAAGGATGCCCCCGCGCTCTCTTCACCGCCAAACCCGAAGCTGCCGTCGTGCAGACCGTCAACAAACCACTTGAAGCCCACCGGCACTTCCACCAGCTTGCGGCCCAGCGCATCGACCACACGGTCAATCATGGCGGAAGAGACCAGCGTTTTACCCACCGCGACCTCTTTGCCCCACTGCGGACGGTGCTGGAAGAGATAGTTAATCGCAACAGCCAGGTAGTGGTTCGGGTTCATCAGCCCGGCAGGGGTGACGATACCGTGGCGGTCGTAGTCCGGGTCATTGGCAAACGCCAGATCGAACTTGTCGCGCAGCGCCAGCAGGCCAGCCATTGCGCATTCGGAGGAGCAGTCCATACGGATCGCGCCGTCTTTGTCCAGGTGCATAAAGCGGAAGGTCTGATCGACGTGATCGTTCACGATGGTCAGATCCAGCTTGTAGTGCTCGGCAATGCGTTTCCAGTATTCAATACCGGAGCCGCCCAGTGGATCCACGCCCAGCTTCAGACCGGCTTTCTGGATAGCGGCCATATCAACGATATCCGCCAGCCCTTCCACGAACGGCTGCACCAGATCCTGCTCTTTCACGTGGCCGGAGGCCATGGCTTCATCCAGCGAGATGCGTTTCACACCGTTCAGACCGTTAGCCAGTAACGCGTTGGCACGATCTTCCACCACTTTCGTGACGTTGGTATCCGCCGGGCCACCGTTAGGTGGGTTGTACTTGATGCCGCCATCTTCCGGTGGGTTGTGGGACGGGGTGATCACAATGCCGTCAGCCTGCGCGCCACCTTTTTTGTTGTGTACCAGAATAGCGTTAGAAACCGCTGGCGTTGGCGTAAAACCGTTGTTCTCCTGAACAATCACGTCTACGCCGTTCGCCGCCAGCACTTCCAGCACGGAGATAAAAGCAGGTTCAGACAGGGCGTGGGTATCTTTCCCTACATAGCACGGACCGGTGACGCCATTTTTGGCGCGCTCTTCCGCGATGGCCTGAGCAATGGCCAGAATGTGCGGTTCGTTAAAGCTGTGGCGCGCCGCACTACCGCGGTGGCCAGATGTACCAAACTTCACTGCGTGTTCTGCGTTGCCCACCACCGGCTTCAGCACGTAGTACTGCGCGGTCAGTTGAGCGACGTTAATCAAATCGCTTTGTTGTGCAGGTTGTCCTGCACGGCTGTGATTTGCCATTGCCTGGTCCTTCTGATGCAAGGGTTAAATTGTACCGCAAACCTTTTCGATCAATTCCGCCGGGAACTGCATGGACTGCATGATATGTTCGATCATGCTGCACTTACGGCCCGTATTGGTGTTGGTGATCACCCAGTATGGTGTACCGGGAACGTGTTTGGGTTTGGTTTGGTTGCCATTTTGCAGCAGGGTCTGCTCGTCGCCTGCGAAGTAAACGCGCGTGCGACCGTGCAGCGACTCTGTCGCTTCTGCAAATGCGTTGTTATCCAGTGAATAAAGTGTAGACAGCACCAGCATAAAGCGGTTAACCGCCTTTTTCTGCTCGGCATATTCATCGGACAGCAGCAGCTCGCGCATCGCGCGCACTTTGTCTTTTGCCGGCATGACGGCAGGTTTTACTTGTGCAACAACGCTCGGCTGAGACACGACATCTTTAGTGACAGGAGTGGGCTGTGAGGCGGCGGAAATTTTAAGCATGCGCCGTAAAATGTCGGACGCGCTCTCCCCAATATGCCGCGTCTGGCTGGCAATATACTGATAGAGTTCGTCATCAACTTCGATTGTTTTCATCTTAATCCAGTGCGATATCTTATCTGAATACAAGTCGTTGAGATTATAAGGTCAAATCCCAACAGCGGATAGCGTCAAACCAGGTTGGCGGCAAAAGTCAGATTAAACTGGATCCTTGCCCCCGGGCGGCAGAATGGTCAACATGATACCCTAACCTGACAAACCTAAAAAAAGAACTTTGCCATGAAATTGAATACCCGAGCGCAAACTGCACAATCGCCGAACAATAATTCTCCCATCGTACTGGTTCACGGCCTGTTTGGTAGCCTGGATAATCTGGGTGTGCTGGCGCGCGATTTAGTGACCGATCACGCGATCCTCCAGGTTGATATGCGCAATCACGGTCTTTCTGGGCGCTCGGAGGAGATGACCTACGCAGCCATGGCGCAGGATCTGCGGGACACCCTCGATGCGAATAATATCCAGAAAGCGACGCTTATCGGGCATTCAATGGGCGGCAAAGTGGTGATGGCGCTCACTGCGCTGGCCCCTGAGCGAATTTCCGGGCTGGTGGTCATCGACGTTGCGCCCGTCAATTACGACGTTCGCCGTCACGATGAGATTTTTACCGCCATCAATGCGGTCACCGAAGCGGGTGTCGCAACCCGCCAGCAGGCGGCTGCCGTTATGCGTGAGCATCTTGATGAGGAAGGCGTAGTTCAGTTCCTGCTGAAATCGTTTGTTGACGGACAATGGCGCTTTAACGTCCCGGTATTGTGGGATCAGTATTCGCATATTGTGGGCTGGGAAACCGTCCCCGCCTGGCCGCACCCTACCCTTTTTATTCGCGGCGGCAACTCCCCTTACGTCACTGATGCGTATCGTGACACGCTGCTGGCGCAATTCCCGCAGGCTCGCGCTCACGTTATTGCGGGTGCCGGGCACTGGGTACACGCGGAAAAACCGGATGCCGTCCTGCGCGCCATTCGCCGCTATCTTACTGATACAGCGAATTGATTAAAAAGCCAGCGACCGGAAGACGACGGGCTTCCAGTCGTTGGCGTGTGGATTTGGGTGATGTATGATGGCGCGCTTATCGCCCGGGCATTAGCAGGGCGGCGTGTTTCCCCCGAAGTCTCAGAATCATGGCCAAAGAACAAACGGACCGTACGACACTAGATCTGTTCGCGAATGAGCGTCGACCGGGACGACCGAAAACGAATCCGCTTTCGCGCGATGAACAGCTGCGTATCAATAAACGCAACCAGCTTAAACGCGATAAAAATCGTGGGCTTAAGCGTGTCGAACTGAAGCTGAATGCCGATGCCGTCGATGCGCTTAACGAGTTAGCTGACGCGCGCAACATCAGCCGCAGCGAACTGATCGAAGAGATGCTGATCGCCCAGCTTGAGACGTTACGCGGCAAGGCGTGAGTCAGAAAATCCCCAATATTACCTTTTTCATGTAGCACATAGTGCAGTCCTGCGTGATAGCTGTTTCCGCAGGGTTGCCTGTTCTGCTATTATTGCCCTTATCCGTGGACAATTTGCGCCACCATACCATTAAGTTTCAAGAGGTTATTTTACTCATGGCAATCATCGGCATTTTCTTTGGCAGTGATACCGGCAATACTGAAAATATCGCAAAAAACATTCAAAAACAGCTCGGTAAAGACGTTGCTGATGTGCATGACATCGCCAAGAGCAGCAAAGAAGATCTCGAGGGCTATGACATCCTGCTGCTGGGCATCCCGACCTGGTACTACGGTGAAGCACAGTGTGACTGGGACGATTTCTTCCCGACGCTGGAAGAAGTAGACTTCAACGGCAAGCTGGTTGCCCTGTTTGGCTGTGGCGATCAGGAAGACTATGCTGAGTATTTCTGTGATGCGCTGGGCACTATTCGCGACATCATTGAGCCACGCGGTGCGGCGATCGTCGGTCACTGGCCAACGGCGGGTTACCATTTCGAAGCGTCCAAAGGTCTGGCAGATGACGATCACTTCGTTGGCCTGGCCATTGATGAAGACCGTCAGCCAGAGCTGACCGCTGAGCGTGTAGAAAAATGGGTTAAGCAGGTTCGTGAAGAGCTGAACCTGGACGATATCCTTAACGCCTGATATCCCTGCGGCGCAACTCCGGTTGCGCCCGTTTTCCAGGTAAAACCGATTAAATTAATTGCTACAAACTTTTAACTTTTTCGCCCAGACCTGTACAATATCCCCCTGGTAAAAAGTGGGTGCCATCGAACAAGTTTGTTGGTGATACCACGTTTTTATAAGCATACTTTGCTTGAGACTTGCAGTTTTCATTTAGCCATGGCAGTTCTATAATGAGACGCATTATCCCAAGTGCATTTTCTGTCACTTCTTCTTTTGAAGTGAATCGTTTAGCAACAGGACAGATTCCGCATGACTGACAACAATACCGCATTAAAGAAAGCTGGCCTGAAAGTAACGCTTCCTCGGTTAAAAATCCTTGAAGTGCTTCAGGGGCCAGACAATCACCATGTCAGTGCGGAAGACCTTTATAAGCGTCTTATCGATATGGGTGAAGAGATTGGGCTGGCAACCGTCTATCGTGTGCTGAACCAGTTTGATGACGCGGGCATTGTTACTCGTCATAATTTCGAAGGCGGTAAATCCGTGTTCGAGCTGACTCAGCAGCATCACCACGATCACCTGATCTGCCTCGACTGTGGCAAGGTCATTGAATTTAGCGATGATTCCATTGAATCACGCCAGCGTGAAATCGCCGCCCGTCATGGCATCCGCCTGACCAACCACAGCCTGTACCTGTACGGTCACTGCGCTGAAGGCGATTGCCGCGAAGACGACCACGCGCACGACGCGAAATAATATCGTGTTCATACTCTGAGCCAGCCGTAAGGTTGGCTTTTTTTTGCCTGAAAAAAGCCCGGTGGCGCTGCGCTTACCGGGCCTACGGGCTGTGACACCGTTGTAGGCCCGGTAAGCGCAGCGCCACCGGGCGTAAAGCAACTTATTTATTGTTATTGCGAATCTCGTCCCAGATCTTATCGCAACGCTTCGCCACTTCCTGATCGTTACCGCTTTTCCGCGCCTGGATACAGGCCTGGTAATCCATCACGCGAACATTTTCCTGCGTCGCAAACTGCTCATGCGCTTTCTCTTTTTTCAGCACATTCAGCACGCTCTGGCAGGCTTCAATCTTCTCTGGCGATCCTTGTGCTGTATTGATGCAGGCGCTATACGCCTCCTTCAGACGGGAGTCTTCTTTCTGCGCCTGATCCTGCGCACACGCCACCAGCCCCGATGCCAGCAGCGCAACGATTACCATTTTTTTCATCATATGCAGTCTCCATGCAGGCGGGATTTCGCCCGCCTGCGTGTTCATCAGAAGATTGTGAATGGCGCAATGACCATGAATTTCACGTCACGTTCATCCTGGAAGATGTTGCCGTAACCGCCCGCGTAGCTCGGGATATCGGAGTGGTTGTCATACTGGGTGAAGTGCAGTTTGAACATCGTGCCTTTCGCACGGCCCTCCTGAAGGGTGTAAATCGCATCCAGGCTGTATGAAGACTCTTTCAGACGGTAGTTCGGATCGTAGTAGGCGTCTGGCGTAGCCATATCTGCTGGCTTCGCGTCCCAGGCGTACGCGTAGGACGCACCCACTGCCCAGCCAGGCAGGTTCCAGTTCTTCAGGTCATACATTGCGCCGAAGAAGACCGCCTTTTCGCCGTCGGCGTTGAAGTCAGAGCGGTTATCCCACCAGATATCCAGACGACCATTGGAAGAGGCGTAGGTTGGCGTCATACGTTGCAGGAAGTAGCCCTGCTGCCCTTCTGCCTTGACCCATGTTCCCTCCAGACGTAAATCAACCTGACCTACCTTGTAGCCGAAGGTCAGCGCCTGTAACCACGCGGTGCCGTCATAGATATCATTTACGCTGCCATCACTGACTTTGTCGCGCGTACCGTAGAACTGATAGCTGGTGCTCAGCGGGCTACCCGCGATATCAAATTTGTAGCTGGCTTTAGCAAAGTACTGATCGATATAGCCTTCAGCCTGACCAAAAGCAGCTTCCAGCACCAGATCGTTTTTGAAGTCGTACTTCGCCCCCAGCGAGTGGAGATAATCAACTTTGGTTTTTTTATCATTCTGATAGAACTTGTCCATCTCAATGTGCCACGGCGCTTTGTACTCGTTGGTCCACATATAGGAGAAGCTCAACGCTGATGAATCCCCTAATGATTTTGGTAAAAATCATTAAGTTAAGGTGGATACACATCTTGTCATATGATCAAATGGTTTCGCGAAAAATCAATAATCAGACAACAAGATGTGCGAAC